>JANMUX010000103.1:0-18167 GCA_031392125.1 Acidobacteriota bacterium
ATGCTCGCGAAGCTGAAAGCGGACGGCTGATGGCGCTGCGCTGGGGCATTCTCGGGACGGCCCGCATCAACCGGCGGCTGATTCCGGCAATGCGACTGGCGGCGCGCAGCGATCTGGTGGCGGTGGCGAGCCGCACGCGGACGCGAGCTGATGCCTACGCTGCCGAGTGGAACATTCCGCGCGCGTTCGATGGCTACCAGGCACTGCTCGACGACCCGGGCATCGACGCCGTCTACATTCCCCTTCCCAACAGTCATCACGTGCCGTGGACGCTCGCCGCAGTGTCCGCCGGCAAGCATGTGCTCTGCGAGAAGCCGATGGCGCTGGCTCCGGCCGACGTCGATCGCATTCACGCCGCGGCGTCGGCGGCAAAGGTCGTCGTCGAAGAGGGCTTCATGTATCGCCACGAGCCGTTGACCGCCAAGGTAATCGAACTCGTACACGGCGGGGCAATCGGCACGGTGCGCGCCATCTTGTCCGGGTTCACGTTCACGCTGACCGCCGATTCCGGCCCGCGGCTCGACCCGGCGCTCGGCGGTGGTTCACTGTGGGACGTGGGCTGCTATCCGGTGACGTATGCGCGCCTGATTGCGGGACGCGATCCCAAGATGGTGTTCGGTTCGGCTCACTGGCACGCCGCCGGCGTCGACGAAGCGTTCACGGGCATGCTGCGGTTTCCCGGTGGCGCGACGGCCACCATTCATTCCGGCTTTCGGGCGCCGCTGCGCACCTGGCTCGAGGTGCTGGGCAGCGACGGCGCGCTGACAGTGCCCAATCCCTTCAAGCCCGGTGTCCGCGAGACGCTGGAACTCGAGCGGGGCGGCCGCATCGAAACCATTGAGGTTGCCGGCTCGCCGGAACTGTTTGTGCGGCAGATTGAGCACTTCGAGCAGTCTGCGCTCGACGGCGCGGCATCGGTCGTGACGTCTGCCGACAGCCGTTACGCAGCCGCGACCCTGTCGGCCCTGCTCGACTCGGCACGCGACAGCACGGCGTTGTATCCTGAGTAGGTGCAGTCGGCAGTACCGACCGTTCTGTGGCGGTTGTTCAAGACCGGACGGGAGCATGCGCGCGCGGTGATACTGCCCGGCGGCCCGCCCTACACCCTGGCCTTCTTTTCCAGCGACCAGATGGACCGGGTCGAGAATTACGAGACGATCGAGATCGCGGTCTTCCGCGCGGACGAAATCAAGCGGACGCTGGCTGCGGAGGGATGGGCGGACGAATCGATCTCGTGAGTTGGCGATCTGGTGATGTGGTGATTTGCGGTTCGGGCATTTGGTGATTTGGTGACTTGGTGATTTGCGCATGTTGACGATAGACAGGCGGCATCGAACGGTCGGCGTCAAGGTCGGCAACGTCACGGTCGGCGGCGGAGCGCCGGTGGTCGTGCAGTCGATGACCATGACCGACACCGCTGATGCGAAGGGCACCGCCGAGCAGTGCATTGAGCTGTGGCAAGCCGGCTCGGAAATGGTGCGGGTCACTGTCAACGTGCCCGAGGCGGCAGCCGCGGTCCCCGAGATCAAGCAGCGCATGCTCGACGCCGGTTGCACGGCGCCGCTGATCGGTGACTTCCACTACAACGGTCACCTGCTGCTGACGCGCCAGCCCGATTGCGCGCGCGCGCTCGACAAATACCGCATCAACCCCGGCAACGTCGGCACCGGCAAGCGGCGCGACGAACAGTTCGCCACCATTTGCCAGGTCGCGATCGACCACGGCAAGCCGGTGCGCATCGGCGTCAACGGCGGCTCCCTCAATCAGGAGCTGGTGATGGCGAAGATGCAGGAGAACACCGACCGCAACCTTGGCAAGGAATCCGACGACATCATCAGTGAATGCATGGTGCTGTCGGCCGTGCAGTCGACCGAGCTGGCGATTGAGACCGGCCTGCGTCCCGACCAGATCATCATCTCGTGCAAGCTGTCGCGGCCCCGCCACTTGATCGACGTGTATCGCGCGCTGGCGCGCCAGACCACGCAGCCGCTTCACCTGGGGTTGACCGAAGCCGGCATGGGCACCAAGGGCCTGGTGTGGTCATCGGCGGCCATGGGCGTGCTGCTCGCCGAGGGCATTGGCGACACGGTGCGGGTGTCGCTGACGCCGCGGCCGGGCGGCGATCGGCGCGAAGAGGTCTATGCGGCGTGCGAACTGCTGCAGGCACTGGGCATCCGGACGTTTGCGCCCAGTGTGACCGCGTGCCCGGGCTGCGGACGCACTACCAGCAGCACCTTCCAGGAACTGGCGGAATCGGTGCAGGCCTACATCCGTCAGCAGATGCCGGCGTGGAAGCGGACCTACGACGGCGTCGAGACGCTGACACTGGCCGTGATGGGGTGTGTCGTAAATGGTCCGGGCGAATCGAAGGCGGCCAACATCGGCATTTCGCTGCCGGGCACGGGCGAGGCGCCCCACTGCCCCGTGTTCATCGACGGCGAGCACGCGACCACGCTGAAGGGCAATTACGAAGAGCTAGCGCTCGCCTTCCAGCAACTGCTGGACGACTACGTCGAGCGCAAGTATCCGAAGAAGGCATCGCTCGTCTCCGGATGACTATCCGTCCCGCCCAACCGGCCGACCTCGAGTTCGTGCTCGCCATGGCCGACCGCCTGGTGTCGTTTGAGGTGCCGGTCTTTCGCACGAAGGGCGAATTGGCGGAGGGCGATCGGCGCGCTCTCGCCGAGTGGTTCCGCGAACCCAAGCCGGATGAAGCGTTGTTTGTCGCCGAGGCCGATGGCCAGCCCGCGGGCTGCGCCTACCTGGTGACGCTGGTGGACTACTTCAACGATCGGGCGCACGCGCACCTCTCGGTCCTCGCGGTCACCGCCGCGGCCGAAGGCAAGGGCGTGGGCTCGGCCTTGCTCGACCGCTCGGTGGCCTGGGCTCGTGAACGCGGCTCCGACCGGCTCACGCTCAGTGCGCTCGTCACCAATACCCGCGCCCGCGCACTCTACGAGCGTCGCGGTTTTGCCGGCGAATACATCCGCTACGTCTTACCCCTCTAAGTTGTTCACGGGAACTATAGAATGCGGCCAGCATGATTCTTCGCATCACGTTGGTAACGCTGCTCTCCCTGGTCTCGCTCGCGGCCCAGGCTCCGCAACGCTTTGATGTCCTGATCAAGAATGGCCGCGTCCTCGACGGCACCGGCAATCCCTGGTATCGCGCTGACATCGGCATCACCGGCGATCGCATTCGCGCCATGGGCGCGCTATCCGGTGCGACCGCCACCACGGTGATCGATGCCGCCGATCGGCTGGTGACCCCTGGCTTCATCGATGTGCACTCGCATGCCGGTGAAGGTCTGGCGACCGAGGCGTTGAAACATGCCCAGCCGCTGCTGGCGCAAGGCCTGACCACGGTGTTCGTGAATCCCGACGGCGGCGGTCCGGTTGACCTCGCCGCGCAGCGGGCCACCTACGAGAAACAGCGCCTTGGCACCAACGTCGGCCAGTTCGTTCCGCACGGCTCCATTCGCCGCGCGGTGATGAATATGTCGGACCGCGATCCCGACGCGAGTGAAATCGCGAAAATGGTCGAGCTGACGCGGCAGGGCATGCTGGCCGGAGCGGTCGGTTTGTCGAGCGGTCTTTACTACGCGCCCGGCAGCTATTCGAAGACCGCGGAGGTGGTGGCAATGGCCAGGGCCACGGCGCCATTTGGCGGCGTGTATTCAAGTCACATCCGCGACGAGTCCGACTACACCATCGGCGTCGTCGCGGCTGTCCAGGAAGTGATCGACATCGCCGAGCAAGGCGGTGTAATCGGCGTCGTGTCGCACATGAAGGCGCTCGGACCTGCGAGCTGGGGGCTGTCGAAGGTGATGATCGAGCGAATCGAGGCCGCGCGCACCCGCGGTGTGCAGGTGTTTGCCGACCAGTATCCGTATGAAGCCAGCGGCACCGGCATCGTCGGGGCGCTGATGCCGCGCTCAGCGCAGGTCGGCGGCCGCGAAGCGATGATGAAACGCATTCTTGGCGAGCTGCGGGAAGGGATTCGCGCCGACGTCATGACCAACATCGCCAGGCGCGGCGGCGCCGAGACCCTGATGATCAGCCGCTACACCGCCGACCCGTCGTTCGAAGGCCAACGGCTCTCGACTCTGGCGGCGAAAGCCGGAATGGCGCCTGAAGAGTTTGCGCTCAAGATGCTGGAAAAGGGCGATGCCAGCCTGGTGTCGTTCAACATGTCTGAAGGCGACATCGAAGGCATCATGCGGCAGCCGTGGACGATGACCTGCACCGATGGCGACCTGGTGCCGATGGGCGTCGGCGTCCCTCACCCGCGCGCCTACGGCGCGTTCGCGCGCAAGCTGAAACGCTATGTCCGCGAGCGCGGCGCCATCGACATGGCTGCTGCTGTGCGCTCGATGACGACCCTGCCGGCCACGGTGTTCGGCTTGAAAGACCGCGGCCAGCTGCGCGCCGGCGCGTTTGCAGATGTGTTGATCTTTGACCTGGCCACGGTGAACGACGCGGCCACCTACGAGAAGCCGCACCAACTCGCCGAAGGGATGAACGACATCATCGTCAACGGCGAACTGGCGCGGCGCAATGGGAAGTTCACGACGACCCTGGCGGGACGCGTGCTACGCCCGGAGCGGCAGTAGCGCTCCTCGCTGCCCGCTAGTTGCCCTCTGGGAACTCGAGCTCGGGATCTTCGGTATAGCCGTTGGCGGTGACGTTGTACTTATAGCGGCCGGGCTTTGCATCGGCGAGACTCTTGCGCTTGTTGCCCTTGAACCGCAGCGGTTCTCCTCCAGCCCAGGGCCCCCCACCAGGCCAGGAGATTTCCACGTCAACCTCATCGTCTGACGCCAGGTTGACGACCGTCCATTCGATGTAGCCCGGCGCGGCGCTGATCAACTGTGGCGAGGTGCGGACGCGGTAGTTACCGTCAATCTTGTAGAGAAAGATGGTCGCAATATTGTTGCGCTTGCCGGTTGACACGTCGGCGGTGGTCGGGAGGATGCGCGCGGCGCGCGCCACCGGCGTCGAGGCTGCCTTCTTTTTGGGCGCCGTCTTCACCGACGACTTCCTCACTGACGACTTCTTGACTGACGCCTTCGCCGCCGGTTTCTTTCCAGGTTTCTTCTTGCTCATCGTTTGACCTCAGCAGGGGTAGAGACCACCGCCGCAAAACGCGGCGATGGCTTGAGTCGTGCAAAGTCTTCGTCTTCGGCAATCGCGTTGCGGGCAATTCCACCGGCAACCGCGCGCTCGATCGCATCCAGCGCTTCGGGGGCCCGGCCAGCCAGCGCGTGAATCACGCCGGCACGGTGTAACACCTGCTCGTCTTTGGGGGCCAGCTCGAGGGCTCGCCTCAGGCTCTTGAGAGCCGCCCCATCATCTCCAGTCTTCGCCTGGTAGACGGCCAGGCGCGCGATCGCGCGGGCGTTAGAGGGACTGACCGACACCTCGGCTTCCGCCCGAATCACGGCTTGCTGGTAGGCCCTCCGCGCGTCCTCGCTGCGGCCAAGGCGTCGATAGGCGTCACCGAGGTTACGGTGCGTGATCGCACTGAGCGGGCGAATGAGCAAGGCGCCCTCATAGGAACGGGCGGCCCGCTCGTAGTCGCCTAGGCCGTAGTAGATGGTGCCCATGTTCGAAAACGTTTCGGCGCGTGGCTGGATGGCGTTGGCTCGCTCATAAAACTCGAGTGCCCGCTCGCGCTGTCCGCTCGCCTGTGCTGCGGTGCCCGCACGAGTGAGGTTGAGGGACGAACCTGGCGACAGCTCGATTGCCTTCTCGAAGGCGCTCAACGCTTCCGAATAGCGAGACGCGGCGTACAACGCGTTGCCCATGTCGCTGTACAGCGATACCGCGTTGGGCCGCAGCGCCATCACCTTCTTGAACTCCGCGAGCCCCTGCTCGGCATTTCCCTGTCGCATCAACACAGTCGCCTGCAAACGAATCGCATCTTCGAAGGTCGGTTGCAGCGCGAGCGCGCGCGCCACTTCCTCCCTCGCCTCGGCAAGGCGGCCACCACGATACAGGGTCAGCGCGGCGACGTAGCGGACGCTTGGCCGGTCGGGTTCAAGCTTGATCGCGGTCGCGGTTGATTCCATCGCGCGCTCGGCCCAGCTCTTGTCGTTGGTCTGCGCATACATGGCCCATTGCGCCTCGGCCAGACCCGCGTGCGCAACCGCGAACTTGGGGTCGATCGCAGTCGCGTCTGCGAACTCCTTGATGGCCGCCTGGATACTGCCAGTCAGTTCCCTGCGATCAAGTTGCGCACGACCGCGCCAGTACGCCAACTGGGCTGGATCACTCGCCGTCGTCGGGGCCGCCAGGGCCACGCGCTGGCCGGAAGGCGTCTGGTCGGCAATCGCGTTCCCCAGCGCCGTCGCCAGCCTGGTCTGCAATTCGAACAACCCGTTGGTCGGACCCTCCACGGTTTCACCCCAGGCCACTGAGGCATCGGGCCGCTCGAGATTCAGCGTGACCCTCAATCGATCGGCGATCGATTGCACCGACCCGGTGACGATGTAGCTGGCGTCGAGGGAGCGAACGAAACTGGCGCGATCGGGATGCTGCTGGCGGCTCTCCTCGACCGCCGATCGCGACAGCACGGTCACGCGCGGCACGGACGCGAGACTGGTAATCAAGCTTTCGGCAAGGCCGGCGCCAAGATAGTTGTTGGCGGGATCACCGCTGGAGTTGGTGAGCGGCAACACGGCGACGACCGGCGCTTCCGGTCCCAGGGGGCGCGCGTCCCACTGCTGCCAGACCACGGTTGCCGCCACCGCCATCAACGTCAGTGCCGCGACCACCAGCGTCAGGGTCGGGACATGCTGGCGCACCAGCACCGTGCGGCGCGCCAGCGGCGAAGACTCAATGTCGCGAAGTGGACTCAGTGCGATCAACACCTCTTCGCCAGACGCCGGCCGCCGCGCCGGCTCGCGCTCGAGCAGGCGCTCCACCAGTTGCCCCAACTGCGGTGGCACCCACGGTCCGGCGCTCGTCAACTTCGGCGCATCGTCTCGGAGCACCGACGTCGCAAGATGAATGGCGTCGCTGCCGGGAAATGGCCGCCGCCCGGCGATCATTTCGAAGAGCAGCACACCCAGCGAATACAGGTCGGCACGGCCATCGACGTTGCGCGACAAATACTGCTCTGGCGCCGCGTAGCCAGGGGTGCCGACCAGGCCGCCGCCCACCGTGCCGGGGACGCTGGCCGACATGTCGGCACCAGCCGGCACCAGGCGGGCGATGCCGAAGTCCAGGACCTTGGCGCGGCCGTCGGGCGCCAGCACCACGTTGGACGGCTTGAGATCGCGATGGATCACACCTTGCGCGTGGGCGGATGCCAGCGCGTCGGCCAATTGCCAGGTAATCTCGACCGCCTCGGCCACCGACATGGGTCCGCGCTGCAGGCGTGCCGCTAACGTATCGCCCTCCACGTATTCGAAGACGACCACGACCTGGCCGTCAACGTCGAGCACGTCGTGCACGGTGGCGATGTTCGGATGATTGAGAGTGGCGGCGGCCCGCGCCTCGCGCATCAAGCGCTGGCGGCCATCGGTGGTATCGGCGTCGGCGCCCCTGACTGTTTTCAGTGCGACCTTGCGTTGCAGCCGCGTGTCTTCAGCCAGCCACACGACGCCCATGCCGCCGGCTCCTAGCTGGCGGACGATCTGGTAGGGTCCGACGGAGGTTTCGGCGTGCACGACTCTATGGAAAGCAGGTTCGACAAGTCAGCGGGCCGTTCGCACGAACGGCCGAGAATCCGTTGACGAGCAGCTCGGCTCGTCTTTGCGCTGTCGTGGAGGCACTCCGCGACGGTCGGTCAACGGAAGGAGGATAACACCGAACGCGTGCGCGCTCCCGCGTCACGAGCCCGGATTGCGCGTTATCAGCCGGACGCTTCGCTGGTGAGTAAGGTAGGCCGCTGCCCACTGCAACAACACCGACAGGCGATTGCGGAAGCCCACCAGAAACACGATGTGCACGAACAGCCACATCATCCATCCCAGGAATCCCGACACTTGCACGAAGCCGAAATCGGCGATCGCGTTCGCCCGGCCAATCGTGGCCATGTTGCCGGGGTCGATGTAACGGAACCCCCGGGTCGCCTCACCGCGAATCAGCCGGGCGATGTTGCGCGCGGCATGGGCGCCTTGTTGCTTGGCCACCTGCGCGACGCCCGGCAACGGCTGGCCGGTCTGGTGCAGAAAACTCGCGAGGTCGCCGGCCACGAACACGCCGGCATGGCCGGGCGCCGATAAATCGGGCTCGACGATCACGCGACCGGCGCGATCGAGTGCCGGGCCGAGGTCGCGCGACACCGCCGCTGCGGCCACGCCGGCCGCCCACAGGATGGTGTGCGCTTCAATGCGCTCGCTGCCTATGGTCACAGCGCCTTCTTCCACGTGCGTGACCGCCGTACCTTCGATTACCTCGACGCCGAGGCGCGCGAGGGCGCGCTTCGCCGATGTCCGCAGGGCCTCCGGGAACGCCGGCAGGATGGACGGTCCCGCCTCAATCAGCAGGATCCGCGCCGAGGCGGGATCGATCGCGTCGAACTCGGACCGCAGTGCCTGCTTCGCGATCTCAGCGAGCGCACCGGCCATCTCCACGCCGGTCGGGCCGCCGCCGATGATGACAAACGTCAGCAGGCGACGTTGCCGGGACGCGTCATGTTCGCGTTCTGCTTCTTCAAACGCCAGCAACAGCCGCCGCCGAATCGCCAGCGCATCGTCCAGCGTCTTCAGGCCCGGCGCCGTCGCGCTCCAATCGTCGTGGCCGAAATAAGAGTGCGTGGCGCCCGCCGCCACGATCAAGTAGTCGAACGACAGGGCGTCGTGGCCGTCCATCCAGACTTGGCGGGCGGTGCTGTCGATGCGTTCGACGGTGCCCAGCAGCACTCGTAACCGCGACTGTTTGCGCAGGATCCAGCGAATCGGCGAGGCGATGTCGCCAGGCGACAGTCCGGCCGTGGCCACCTGGTAAAGCAGTGGCTGAAACACATGGTGATTGTGACGATCGATGATCGTCACCTCGCAGGCCACGTTCCTGAGCGTGCGCGCCGCCGCTAGCCCGGCAAAGCCGCCGCCGATGATCAGCACTTGGGGTAGGCGCGCCATCTCCTCTATTCTAGGAGCGTATGGCGAAGCCAGGCGCTGCTCCCACCGAATCCAACGTCCAGACTGCGTGTCCGCTCGATTGTCCCGACGCCTGCACGCTGGACGTGACACTGCGGTCGGGCCGCATCACCAAGATTGATGGGTCGAAGGACAACCACATCACCAACGGCTACATCTGCGCCAAAGTGCGGACCTTTCACGACCGCGTCTACGGCGACGATCGCCTGCTCTACCCGGCCGTCCGGCGCGGCGCCAAGGGGGCCGGGCAGTTCAAGCGCGTCAGCTGGGACGATGCGCTCGACTTGATCGCGACCAAGATGCGTGAGGCGCGCGCCTCGGGCGGCGCCGAAACCATCCTGCCACTCTGCTACGGCGGCTCCAACGGCTTCATGACGCAAGACTACGCCGATGCGATCCTGTTCCGACGGCTAGGGACCTCGCGCCTGTTGCGCACAGTGTGCGCGGCGCCGACCGGCGCCGCCAACCAGGGCCTGTACGGCAAGATGGCGTCGGTCAGCTACGAAGACTATCCGTCGGCGAAGATGATCATCATCTGGGGCGTGAACCCCGGCGTGTCTGGCATTCACTTGATGCCTTTCCTGAAGGACGCACGCGACAATGGCGCCTATGTCGTGGTGCTCGACCCGCGCGCCACGTCGGTGGCACGGCAGGCCGACTTGCACCTGGCGGTGCGGCCCGGCACCGACCTCCCGGTCGCGCTGGCGATCCACCGATACCTCTTTGAAGAAGGGTTTGCCGACCAGGCCTTCCTCGATCAACACACCAGCGGCGCCGGCGATCTGCGCAAGAAGGCCGAACCGTGGACGTTCGAGCGGGCCGCCGACGTCAGCGGCATCGATGCCGGGCAACTGCGCGGCCTGGCCGAGCGCTATGCGAAGGCTTCGCCCGCACTGGTCAAGTGTGGATGGGGCCTTGAACGCAACCGCAACGGCGGCAGCGCGGCGGCCGCCGTTCTCGCGCTGCCGGCAGTCGCCGGCAAATTCGGCGTCCGCGGCGGCGGCTTCTCGATGAGCAACTCGGCTTCATGGAATATCGATCGCACGTGGCTGGCCGATGCCGAACCACCCACCCGCGCCGTCAACATGAACAAGGTCGGCCGCGTGTTGACCGAGCCTGAAGGCACGCCGGTCAACATGCTGTTCGTCTATAACTGCAATCCCGTCGCGATCCTGCCCGACCAGCGCCGCGTCATTCGCGGATTCGAGCGCGAGGATCTCTTCACCGTGGTGTTCGACCAGGTGATGACTGACTCGGCGATGTATGCCGACGTCGTGCTGCCCGCCACCACCTTTCTCGAACACTACGACTTCGCGCGCGGCTACGGACCCATTACCCTGCAGTTGGGCAAGCCGGTGATCGATGCAGTCGGCGAATCGCGGCCCAACAGCGATGTATTTCTCGACTTGTCCCGCCGCCTGGAACTGTCGGTCGAGGGCGACCCCGAAGATGACCTCGAATCGATGCTCGCGGTGCTCGGCCACCTGCCCAAGCAGGTTGCGAACGACTTGCGCGAGAACTGGAAGGCCAGTCCGCCCCACGACGGACGTCCGGTACAGTTCGTCGACGTGTTTCCGAAGACCACCGACCGCAAGGTCGATCTGTTTCCGAAAGCGCTCGATACGCAGGCGCCGATGGGGCTGTACGGCTACCAGCCGGATCCCGGAACCTCGGAGTTTCCCCTGGCGCTAATTTCACCCGCGAGCGACCGCACCATCAGCTCGACTCTCGGCGAATTGCCTCGCCCTGAGGTGCGGCTCGAGATGAACCCGGACGATGCTTCGGCGCGGGGTGTGCAGGAGGGCGATGGGCTGCGTGTCTGGAACGGGCTTGGTGAAGTGCGGATCAAGGCGCACCTCACGCATCTGATGAGGCCCGGCACCGTCGCAATGCCGAAGGGGGTGTGGCGTCGCAATACGACGAACGGCTATACCTCGAACGCGCTCTCGCCCGACAGCTTGTCAGATTTGGGGGGGGGCGCCTGTTTCAACGACGCCCGGGTACAGGTGGAGAGAATCGAGAAGGCTTTTTGACAGTGGAACGAGGTGAGAAGTGAGAAGTACGGCCAGGGGTAGATGGCGCAGCACTTCTCCCTTCCCGGGTCGCGTGTTCTTACAAACGTGCTACAAAACTATCCGACCGACGGAAGCTTGCCCCGTCCGCCTCGGCTGGCCTGGCCACCCTTGCGTCCGGCGCGTCGCGCTTCATCGGCTGACCACTCGTGCGCGGTTCCCTTGGCGTGAGCGGCACGGCCGCCCTTGCTGGCAATTTCGCGCTGCTTCTCTGCTGACATCGAGGCAAAACCCCGGCGTGCCTTTCGAATCTCAAACACGGTGACCTCCCATTGGTCGAGTACGCCTTTACTTACCCCCTTACTAGCGAATTTCGTGCCAGCTCAACAGACTTTACGATCGCGTAAGATGTTATGAGTCAGTCGTTTGCGTCGATACAAACTGAGACAAAATAACCGGCAGCCCATCCGCGTGCATCAAAACGTTGCAGATGGGCTGCATAGTGCCGAGGATCTATACAATCCGATGATCATCAAATCGAAGCTGGCCGTCGTCTTCGCGATCGCGCTGCCGCTGGTCGCCGTGGCTGCGATCCTGAGCCCGCGCGGTCGGGCGTTTGCCAGTCACCTCGATGAAAATCGTCACTGCTGCCAGCTCCCGTTCGGGCGGGCCTTCATGATTGCCATGCAAGAGACGCTGGGCAACCCGCCCTACCCGTCGGAAATCGGCCAGGACAAGTGGGTTGCCGAAGTGATGTTCCCCGACGTTCATGACGGCGTGTTCCTGGATGTTGGCTCCGGTCACGGCCAAATCGGCTCGAACACCAAGGCGCTCGAGGATCGTGGCTGGACCGGCATCTGCGTTGACCCTTTCCCGACCGCCATGGAAGGACGCGACTGCCAGATGATCAAGGAAGTCGTCTCGAACGAGGCCGGCAAGAAGGTGATGTTTCATACCCACCATGGGCTGGGCGGCATTGCCGACACGCTTGGCAAATGGAAGGACGAGGCGTCAAAGGCGCCCGCCGTCGAGTTAGTGACCGTGACGCTGGCCGACATCCTGGCGAACACCGGGGCGCCCGCGTTCATCCACTTTATGAGCATCGACATTGAAGGCGCGGAACTCGACGCGCTGCGCGGCATCCCGTTCGATAAATATCGGTTCGGCGCGATGGCCATTGAGCACAACGAAGAGGAGCCCAAGCGCGGCGACATCATCGCGTTGCTGGCAGAACGCGGCTATCGGCGCGTCCATACCTACAAGCAGGACGACTTCTTCGCCCCGGCGACGGCCAAGCCTTAGCGCTCGCTGGTCTGGCGCTCGATGCGGCGCGCCTTGAAGACGTCGCAGTCTTCGCAGTTCCTGAGGTCGAACTCGTAGCGGACGACTGGCCAATACATGGGATGGGCGCAGTAGACCAACTCGCCATCGACAATCGTGTGCGAGCCGAGGTCCTCTGGCAGATCGGCGGTGCGCCGGCCGTACCAGCAGCACCGATGACGTTCCTCAGGCTCCACAACGGTGATGATAGCCGGGATGCGCGGTCGGAGTAAGATTGGAGCCGAGGCGAATGTCTTTATGAGCATGTGTGGAGGACCGACGGGTCCAGCAACTGAGCCGGCCACCAACAAGTCGGGCCGCAAGGTCTTTTGCGTGAAGTTCCAGAAGGACCTTCCCGGCCTCGACGTGGCGCCGTGGCCGGGTGAAATCGGCCAGCGTGTCTACGAGAACGTCTCGGTCCAGGCGTGGAAGCTCTGGGAAGAACGCCAGAAGATGATCCTCAACGAATACCGCCTGATGCCGTGGCAGAAAGAAGGCCAGGAGGTTATTCGCAAGCAGATGGAAGAATTCTTCTTCGGCGAAGGGTCAGCGCTGCCGCCGGACTTCGTGCCGCAGCAGTCGAAGTAGGCCACCAGATTTGACGACAGCCACCGACTGACTGCGGTCGCAGATTAGATCAGACTATCGATTCAGGACTTCCAGCAAGGGATCGATGTTCAGTCGCAGGCAGGCATGCGCGGCGCGCACGGCTTGCTCGGCGGCGCCTGGCGTCGGCGCGTGCGCGAAGATGAACCCGAGATAGCTCGAGCCCTCCGGCAACGCCAGCAACTGCTGATCCGGCTTTGCCGTGATCAACACCTCGTCCACCCCGGCCACTGTTTTGGCTTCGTCCACGCCAGCCACACCACGAAACACCCCGCTGCGCGGAATCGGGATCATCATCACGGCGGACGCTGCGGTTTCGCGCACCCACTCGCCGACCGGCAGGCCAATCGCATGGCGTAACAGCAACTGTTCCAGGCCAATCGACGGCTCGCCCGGCTTGACGAATCGCAAGGCTCTCGCGCAGAGGCCGCCAATCGGACGGGCCGCGACTTCCAGCACGTAAACGCCCTTGCTGTTGACGCGGCACTCGGCGTGCACGGGGCCGTGATGGAGGCCGAGCGCCTTGGCAGCGCGCTCGACCACCTCATTGATCTCCCGTTGCGTACTCGCGTTGGCCCGTGAGGGCGTCACGTAAATGGATTCTTCGAAGAAGGGCCCCTCGAGCGGATCCGGCTTGTCGAAGATGGCCAGCGCATGGAACACACCGTGTTCGAGAATGCCCTCGAGCGCGTACTCCGCGCCGGGAATGTAAGACTCGATCAGGATGACGTCCGACTCGGGATCGCGCAACTCCTTGATGTCGTTCGACGCCAGCATCCGCTGCACCCGGCGAAACGCCGTCACAAAGCTCGACGTATCGTCAACGCGAATCACACCGCGGCTCGCCGACAGCACGGTTGGTTTGACGACCGCCGGGAAGTTGACCTTCGATAGCAGCGTTGACGGATCAATCGTCGACGGCACCGCGAGGAAGTCAGGCACCAGCAACCCTGCGATCTTCAGGCGTTCGCGCGAGAGGCGCTTGTCGCGGGCGATGGCGGCCGCCTCGGGCGAATGCCCGGGCAATCCCAGCAGCCGCGTGATAAACGCAGCCAGTACGCTCGGGCGGTCGCCCACCACCAGCACGCCCGACACGGGACGCGCGTCCAACCTCTTCAACACGGTGTCAACAGAGCGCCACTCCTCGTGAAAGCGAACCGGAATCGCATCGTCACGCCAGGGGTCGTCCAGTTGATCGCAGCGGTCGGTCGCGTACACGACTTCGACGCCAAGGCTGGCGGCCGCGTCCGCGAACATGCGCGTCTGGTAGCCGGTGGTCGTGGCAAGCAGGAGCACTCGCCGCGCTAGCCCTGAGCGAGACGCCTCGCCAGCCATGGCGTCGAGTCGAGCGGTCATAACAGAGCCACCTGCTCTGCGGTTGGTTCCGCTCAACAGTACCAGGGCTCGTTCATGTAAGGAATCGACGTGCGAGGGTGCGGAGGTGCTGTGGTGCTGCGGTGCTGGGGTGCTGGGGTGCTGAGGTGCTGAAGTGCTGAAGTGCCCGGGTGCTGAGGTGCGAATAGATTACGAATCGTCGAGACGACCTCATACCGGGACCCGTTGATTTGAGCCCCCGCAATTCGCATCGCGTGGACCTGCAACTCGTCGACGCCCGGGTCGGGATGGCGCCATGGAAACGTGAGCGTCGTCTGATCGAAAGGCCCAACCAGCGCGCGAATGTCCGGCAGTTCGAGCAGGCGTGATTGCCAGGTCACCAGTAACCGAATGCCCCACTGCACGGGCGCGACATTGGCCACCAGGTCCAGGTCCTCGACAACGTCGAGCAGTTCGCGGTAACTATCGATCGTCGTCCACGGTGTGAACGCGACGAAGGTCGGGACCAGCGTCAACCCGGCGTCGCGGCACAACCTGGCGGCGGTGAAGAAGTCGGCGCGCGTGTGGCCCTTCTCGAGCTTTGCCAACACCTCGTCGTCCACCGACTCCACGGCGCTGGTCACGAACAGGCAACCGGTGCCAGCCAGCCGCGGTAACAGTTCCCGATGCTGAAGCAGGTGTTCGACCTTGATGATGACGTCGTAGGTCACCGTGGGGAACTCGGCGTGCAGCGCTTCGATCAGTTTTCGCGCGTGAGTGGGGCCGTTCAAGAAGTCTGGATCACCAAAGGTAATGTGGGCCGCGCCCTGCGCGACCTGTGCGCGAACGTCGGCCAGCACTACGTCGATCGGAATCACCCTGAACTGACCGTCATAGACCGGAACGATCGGGCAATGACGGCATCGATGTTTACAGCCGCGCGTCGCGTCGGTGGCGCCGACGACCTTTTGGGAGCCGTCAGGCATTTGCAGGCTGGCGTACCGGTCAAGAGCCGGCAGCCCCGTCCGGTCGGGTTGAATGAAGGTCAATCGCGGTAGCGCGTCCGCAGCGGGTATGGTCAGCCCACCAGCCGCGGCCACGAGTGCTTCCTCGCACTCCGGGCCTAACACGATCGACACGCCGTGCTCGCGCAGCAGGGATTCGTTCAGCGGCGCGTATAAGCCATACGCGGCAATCGTGATTGACGGATTGGCGGCTTGCAGCCGGTGCACGACAGGAATCGCCAGTCGCGTCGCCGTGTGCATGGGCAAGTAGATTGCGGCGAACTGCGCGGCGGCGACCACCTCGGCCGAGAGTTTTTCACGTGATAAATCGACGCAGGTCACGTCGAACCCCGCGCGCCTCAACCACGCCGCGGGAGACGCCAGGCCGAATGGCTGGCGGCCCAGGTCGTAAGTACTTAACAGAACGACGCGCACGGCTTCGATCTTACTCCGTGCGGCGCCGGGCTACTTCGACGTGTGGCCAGCGGCCGGCAGCAGCTTGCGCATGGACGGCACCAGGGCAAACAGGATGAGGCCGGCGACGATGGCGAATGCCGCCACGGTTCCAAACAGGTCGGGAAGCGCAAACGATTCGTAAAGGCCGGAGACGCGACCGCCGATGAAATTCCCGACCGAGGTAGCCAGGAACCACACGCCCATCATGAGGCCGGCAATGCGTGCCGGCGCCAGCGTGGTCATGGCACTAAGGCCAACCGGGCTGAGCGCCAGCTCGCCGATCGTGTGGAGAAGATACGTCGCCGTCAGCCACATCGGGCTGACCAGGGCGCCTTGCTCGGCCATGCGGGCGGGGATGACCAGGATCAGGAAGCCGGCCCCGACGAAGAGCAAGCCAAACGCGAACTTGGCCGGGCTGGTTGGTTCCTTGCCGGTCGATGCAAGCTTGATCCACAACCAGGCCATGACGGGTGCGAACGCGAAGATGAAGAGCGAGTTCATCGACTGGAACCAGCTGCTGGGATACGCCATGCCCGCCACTTCATTGCGCGTACTACGGTCGGCAAACAGGTTCAGGGTGGATCCCGCCTGCTCGAATACCGACCAGAACAGCGACGCGGCCAGAAACAGCACGCCGATCACGTAGAGGCGCTTCTTCTCGTCGGGCGTCCAGCCACCAGACAACAGCAGCCACCCGAAGAACCCGACCACCACCAGCAGCAGGAACACGCCAGCGGCATCGGAGACTTGCGTGGCCGTCACCTGGACAAGGCCGAAGTAGATCGCCAGTCCGGCGACGAGAACCAACGCTGCGGCACCGCCGACCCAGGTCTGCACCTGACGCTTCCACTGAGCCGCGATCTCCGGCGTCGGTGCGGGAGCGGGGGCGATGCCGGCATCACCAAGATTGGCGCTGCCCATCACGTATTGGATCACGCCAATGAGCATGCCGACGCCGGCGGCAGCGAAGCCGAGGTGCCAGCTCACTTGCTGGCCAAGGTAGCCACACACGAGCGGCGCCAGGAATGCGCCGAGGTTGATCCCCATGTAGAAGATCGAGAAGCCGGCATCGCGGCGAATATCGGCCTCTCCATAGAGCTTGCCGACGATCACGCTGACATTGCCCTTGAGCAGGCCGGTGCCAATTACGATCAGGAACAAGCCGAAGTAGAACATCGCCAGCGAGGGCACCGCCATGCTGAAGTGCCCGGCGGCGATGATGATGCCACCGTAGAGCACCGCGCGCCGCGGGCCGATTAGCCGGTCGGCGACCCAGCCGCCCGGCAGCGTGGCCATGTAGACCATCGAGGTGTAGAGGCCGTAGACCGCACCGCCCTGCGCGGCGTCAAAGCCCAATCCGCCCGCGGACAGCGGCGCGGTCATATACAGCAGCAGCAGCGCGCGCATGCCGTAGTAGCTGAACCGTTCCCACATCTCTGTAAAGAACAACGTCGAGAGACCACGAGGGTGGCCGAAGAACGCGCGATCCTGGGCGGTCGGTGTGGCCATATGCGAAGCGTATTCTACCCTTGCCGTCGGCGCAGCCGCCCGCCGATGTATTCTGCGTGAACCGTGGCCCTCGACGATTACCGGAAGAAGCGCGACTTTACCAAGTCGCCCGAGCCTGCAGGCGAACCGTCACCGCGCAAGACCAAGGGCGGCGGGCCACTGTTCTTCTGCGTCCAAAAGCACCTCGCCTCGCACCTGCACTACGACCTGCGGCTCGAATGGAATGGCGTGCTGTTGTCGTGGGCGGTGCCCAAGGGGCCGTCGATTGACGCGCGCGACAAGCGGCTGGCGATGCTCGTCGAAGACCATCCCATTGAGTACGGCACCTTCGAGGGCGTCATCCCCGAGGGCTACGGCGCCGGCATCGTGATGTTGTGGGACGTGGGCACGTGGGAACCGGAAGTTGACGTCGATGCGGCGTTTCGCAAGGGCGACCTC
The DNA here is from genome assembly GCA_031392125.1 of Acidobacteriota bacterium. GTDB lineage: Bacteria > Acidobacteriota > Vicinamibacteria > Vicinamibacterales > UBA2999 > 12-FULL-67-14b. Next base: position 17,766 of record JANMUX010000103.1, read on the forward strand.
AAGTTCCGCCTGAACGGCTACAAGCTCAAGGGCTCGTGGGTACTGGTCAAGACGCGGGGGTTTGGTGGCGCGCCCAACAGCTGGCTGTTGATCAAACACAAGGACGACTGGTCCGGCCCAATCGACATCGCGGAGTTCGCACCGCTCAGCGTCAAGACCCCAAATGCCGACTTTGCCGAAATTCTGCAAGGCAAGACGCCGGACCTGTGGCTGAGCAACGCGCCAGCCAAGGGCGGAGACACCGGCCAGATGTTCAAGAAGATTATTGAACGGGCGCTCGGCATGTCGGCGCCGAGCAAGGCCGGCACGAAGGACGCGAAGGTCACGAAGGCCAAGCCTGCAAAAGCGAAGGCTCCCAAAGCCAAGCCGAAAGCGCTGCCCAGAAAGCGTTAGGCCGTCGGC
>JANMUX010000115.1:0-6432 GCA_031392125.1 Acidobacteriota bacterium
CAGGAAAATCACAGTTCGGGATGACCGGGGACTGTCCCCAATCATGCCGAACTGTGATTTTCCTGACCTGACCCCAGTCATCCCTATTTCGCGGCGATGAACATGATTTCGACGAGGCCGTCGGCGCCGACCAGGCCCGTCTTCACGGTCGCGCGGGCGGGGAAGTCCTTCGTCAGCACCGAACGGTAGCCGGCGTTCATCGCGTCGAAACCGGTCAGATCGGTGATGTAGACCATGCCGTCAACCAGGTCGCTCCAGCTGAAGCCGGCGGCGGTCAGCGTGCGGCCGACGCGCGCCAGGGTTTCCTTGGTCTGCGCTTCCATGTTGCCCTTGTTGTCGGCGTTGTTGCCGAGCAGGCCGGCGATGTAAAGGGTGTTGCCGACCTTCACGGCGCTACTAAGCGTGGCGCTCGGGCGGCCCGGCGTGCCGTCGGCGTTCGGCGTGGCAAACGTCTGCTTGGGTCGCTTGTTGGCGGTCATCGTGATTTCCACTTGGTACTGTGGACCCGGCAGGCCGACGATCACCGTGGCGCGAGCCGGCGGGTCTTTCGGGAAGTGCGGCACATAGGCCTTGTTCATCTCGCCGAACTTGGTGCCGTCGGTGATGTAGACGCGGTTGGCGACCACGTGCTCGAAGCCGAAGCCAGCAGCCTTCAGCAGTTCTCCGGCGTTCGCCATGATCGTGTTCATCTGCGTGGTCATGTCGCCTTCAACCGGCGTGTTGTCCTTGGCGCCGCGCGACACCAAGCCGGCCATGAACAGGAAGTCGCCCGACTTGATGGCGTAGCTATACGGGTTGGCGGTGGACCAGCCGGCGGGTGTCACCACGACGCGTTCGCCGCCAGTGGGAATCGCGACGGCCGACATCTCGAGCAAGGCGCCCGGAATCACGAAGTCTGAAATCACGGTCGTCCGCGCGGGCGGGTTCTTCGGAAAGGTCTCGCGCCACACTTCGGTCATCGCGGCCGCGTCGGCGGCGTTCTTCAGGTACACGTTGACGCTCGCCACCATCGACAAGCTCGAGCCCGCCTTGGTGAGCGTCTGGCTCATGCTGTTGAGCACGGCCTTGGTCTGGGCCTTGATATCGCCCTGGGCCGCAATCGTGCCGGCGACGTAAATCAGGCCGTCACCCTTGGCGGCCGCGCTGAACGGCAGGTCACCAGCCCCTGGAAATAGCTGTCGCTGGCCTTGCACGGTCACCCCCAAACTCACCACGGACACAAGCAAGAACGTCGTCAAATAGCCTCGCACGGTGCACCTCTCGGGCGACAATGTATCATTCCTCTTGCTACACTGGCTGAACCGTTAAGAGCTCGTTAAATCATTCCGTCATCGCCTTCCAGACACCCACAGATGCCCAAAGCGACGCCCCTTCCGAAGATTCTCCGCAAACGCTCCAAACTCCACGGCCTCGGCGTCTTCGCCATGGAGCCGATCAACAAGAACAGGCGCATCATCGACTATGCCGGGGAGCTGATCACCAACAAGCAGAGCGAGAGTCGCGAGGATCGCTACCTGAAGAAGGGCTGCATCTGGGTGTTCCGCGTCAACCGTGCCTGGAGCCGCGATGCACATGTCGGCGGCAACGACGCCCGCTTCATCAACCACTCGTGCACGCCCAACTGCTGGATCGACGTGGTCGGCAAGACCAAGACCATCTGGATTCGTGCCTCCAAGGCCATCGCCAAGGGTGAAGAGCTGGTCTACGACTACAACACGGAAGGCGACAAGGTCATTCCCTGCCTGTGCCGGCCGGGTTGCAAGACCAAGCTATGACGTGGCGCCTGGGCGCGCTGATCCTGGTGATGATGGCCGCAACGGGCGGCCCTCTCGCGCAAGCGCCAGTTCGCGACCAGACTTCTACCTCGGCAACAGCGACGGCGAGCCAGCCGGCGGGCAAGCGGCCCGCCGAAGCCGCCTTCTTCATCCGCAATCTCGACAACCCTCGCGAGCGGCGCGAAGCCCGCGCCGACATTCTCGACACGCCGGTCCTGCCCGGCTCCGTCGTCAAAGCCGTGGCGCTGGTTGCCGCGCTCGACAGTGGCGTCATTCGCGCCGATGCCAACCACATGTGCCGGCGTACGGTCACGGCTGACGGCCAGAAGTTTGTCTGCTCGCATCCCGACCTGAAGCGCGCCTTGTCACCCGCAGAGGCACTGGCCTACTCGTGCAACGATTTCTTTGTCTCGCTGGCGTCACGCCTGTCGCGAGACAGCCTCAACAAGACCCGGTTGGCCGCGGGGCTCGCGCCAATCGCGAACGGCATTCCCATGTCGTCTGCCGTGGTCGGCCTGGCGGGCCCGCGCACTAGCCCCCGCTCGCTTCTCGACGTGTTGGCGCGACTGGCCGGTGCCGGCAAGGACAAGGCGGTGCCCATGAGTGTGGCGACGAAAGCCGTGCTGCTCGAGGGCCTGCGAGGCGCCGCGGAGTACGGCACTGCGTCAGCGTTCAAGGCCGGCGGGATCTCCGCGCTCGCGAAGACCGGATCGATCCTGATGCCGGGCGGAGCGGCACTGGGCCTCGTCGTTGCACTCACACCCGCCGATCGCCCGACCCACGGTGTGGTGGTCGCCGCGCCGGGCGGCGCGGGCGTCGATGCCGCCGCGATCGCCGCAGACGTGCTGTTGCAGCGCACCCCAGCACCTCAGCACGCCAGCACGCCAGCACCCCAGCACCCCAGCACCCCAGCACAGCTGCGTCCCATCAGGTTAGGCCGCACGCTGTCGAACGGCCAAACCCGCGTCGAGTCCATAGCGGTCGATGACTACATTGCCCAAGTCCTGGCCGGTGAAGGGCAGCCGCGAGCAGGCGATGCGGCGCAACAGTCGCTGGCCATCACCGCTCGCACATTTGCGATCGCCAACCGCAATCGCCATCGTCGCGAAGGCTTCGACTTGTGCGACACCACGCACTGCCAGGTCGTTCGCTCGCCGACGGCGACCACGCGGCGGGCGGCGTTGGCAACGACCGGACGAATGCTGTTACACCAGGGCCAGCCGGCCTTTGTGTTCTATTCGGCGTCGTGCGGCGGGCGCCGGGAGTCGGCCTCCGAGGTCTGGCCCGGCGCCGTCGACTACGCCGATGCGCCGGCGGTCCACGACGATGCGGATGAGGGCGAGCCGGGCTGGGAAAGCGACGTGCGGGTGCAGGACATCGAGCGCGCGTTGCGAATGGCGGGCCTGCGCGGCGATCGGCTGCGCGACCTCCGCGTGATCGCGCGCAACCAGTCGAACCGAGTGTCACGGGTCCGGATCGAGGGCTTCACGCCAGCCGAACTGAGCGGACACGAGTTCCGCATGGCGGTGGGCCGCGTCGCCGGCTTTCAGGCCATCAAGAGCACCGCCTTCGAGATCAATCGCACGGGCAGTGGTTATCACTTCCGCGGCCGGGGCTTCGGTCATGGCGTCGGCCTATGTGTGATTGGCGCCGGCACCCGCGCATCACGCGGCGAGACCGCAGACGACATCCTGCGGTTCTACTATCCGGGCCTCACCGTCGGCGCCAGCTCGCCAGCGGCCCTCACCACGATTGCACCCTCCGCACCCGCCCCCGCCGTACCTGTTGCTCCGGCCTCCACCGACATCGCCCTGGCGCTGCCGGGCAATGAAGAGCGCGAGCGTGGCGCGCTCCTGTCGCTGATTCGCAAGAGCCGCGACGAGATCGTCAAGGCGACCGGTGCCATTCCGCCGCCCCGCCTGCGCGTCACCGTCCATCCCTCGGCCGACAGTTTCGGCCGGGCGACCGGGCAGTCCTGGTGGGTCTCTGGTGCGACCGATGGAGCGAACATCGACGTCCTGCCGCTGACCGTGCTGAAGCAGCAGGGGCAACTCGAGCGCACGTTGCGTCACGAGGTGGCGCACGCGCTACTTGACGGGGCGTTGTCCAAACGGCCGATGTGGGTCAGGGAAGGTGCCGCGAGCTACTTTGCCAGCGCACCGGCGTCGCGGCCACCGCAGGCGCGAGTGACTTGTCCTAAGGATGATGAGTTGCTGCGGCCGGTGTCAGCCGGAGCGCAACGCGAGGCCTATGCGCGGGCGGAGGCGTGCTTCGCGAAGGCGATCGCCGAAGGAAAGCGCTGGGACCAAATCCGCTAGCGCAGTAGACCTTCCAATTCGTCCGGGTGTCCCGAGCGCGCCATCGCCTCCGCGCGGGTAACGGCGCCGGACTTGACCAACCGCGCGAGCGATTCCTCTCGGGTGATCGACCCCGCCTTTCGCGTCATGGTGATCTCCTGGTGCAGATGCTGCAGCGCATCCTTCCGGATATGCTGACGCGCGCCGTAACTGACCATGAGCAACTCGACCGCTGGGATGCGGCCGCCGCCCGTCCGCGGAACCAGCGTCTGGATGAGCACGGCCGATAGCGCCAGCGACAGTTCCTGGCGAATCGTGTTCTGGCGCTCGTTGGGGAACGAGTCGCAGATGCGGCCGATAGACGAGGCCACATCGGTGGTGTGGAGGCTGCTGAACACCAGGTGGCCGGTTTCCGCGGCGCTGAGCGCGATGCGCATGGACTCGTGGTCGCGCATCTCTCCGATCACCAGGATGTCGGGTGCCTGGCGCACCGCGGCGCGCAGGGCGGTGGGGAAGTCCGGCGCGTCGACACCAACCTCGACCTGTTCGACCACGCCGGCCCGGTGCGCGTGCTCGTATTCGATCGGGTCTTCCACCGTGATGATGTGCCGCGCTTCGCGACGGTTGATGCTGTCAACCAGTGCCGCCAGCGTCGTCGTCTTGCCCGACCCGGTGGCGCCGCCAATCAGCACGAGGCCGCGTCCAAGGCGTGAGAGTTGTTCGACTTCGGGAGGCAGGTTGAGTTCGTCCAGCGACGGCACTCGGCCGGGCAGGATGCGTATCGCCGCTGCGGGCCGGCCGCGCTCGTGATGCAAGTTGACGCGGAACCGTCCCAGTTCGGGCAACCGCAGCGACGCGTCGGCGATGCCGGTGTCGCGAAACTGCCTTGCCGCGTGTGGCGGCAACAGCGGGGTGATGGCGGCGGCAATGTCGTCGCCGTCGAGGATCAGGTCGGCCACCGGCGACAGCAGGCCGTCAACCCGAACCGCCGGCGCGCTGCCCGCGACCAGCAGTAGGTCGCTGCCCTTGCGGCGAATGACTTCGGCCAGCCAGTCGTGAACCCGACTCGACCCCTCGAGTAGCGGCGACCTGGCCGTCGCAGTCGCGTTCAGTTCACCAATGAGGGCGTCGAGGTCGTCCATGTTACTGACGTTTTCAGAGGTGCTGGGTGCTGAGGTGCTACGGCGCTGCACCCCAGCACTCCAGCACCATAGCACCTAAAAATTAACCTTCAACCCAAACCGAATCACCCGTGGTGCGAGGATGCTCGTCACGTAGTTGGCCTGGGCGAAGTTCTGCCGCGTCTGCCGCGCCAGCACCGTTGCCGCGTTGGCGAGGTTGAACGCGTCGACGTTCAGCTGAATGCGGCGCTGGCCGAACAGGAAACTCTTGTCGAAATGCACGTCGAGCTGGCTGAACGTGGGGTAGTGCCTCGTGCCCTGCGGCTCGATCAACACGTTCACCGTCCCGAGCGCGCCCGTCCGGTTGGGCGACTGAATCGTCCGGTTCAGCTGCAGGCCGTCCCGCAGGTTGTAGAACGCGGCGACCGACATGTTCCACGGCAGGGCGTACATGCCCGAGACCTTGGCGGTCCAGCGCGGGCCGTTCAGGCCGCTCGAATCCGCTCCGTTGGTGAAGTCAAAATTGGTGGGATCGCTCGAAGTCGAGAAGTCAGTCACCGTGTCGTAGGCCAACACGGTGTTGTTCAGCGTGAAGCTGCTGTTCATCAGCCACTTGTGGCTGAAGCGCTTGCGAGCCGTGACCTCAATGCCGTTGTAGTCGCGCGACGACCCGGCATTGTTGCGCAGCACCGTGCCGGTCGGCAGTGCCGTCGGCCGCTGGAAGTAGGTCGCGGTGTAGCTGGCCTGGTCGCACAGCGTGTTGCCGCACGCGGCGGTAAACGTCACTGGCGAATACGACTCCGGAGTGGCGTTGCGGTAGTCGCCCTGGAAATTGTGATAGCGGCGCCAGATATAGCTGACCCCGACGGCAAAGTCCGAGAACAACTCGTGATCAACGCTGCCGACGAACTCGTCGGTGATGTCGTTCTCGAGCCCAGGATCGATGCGGTTGGGCGATGCCACCGACGCTGGGTTGTTGGGATCGTAATTGGCGCTCGGCGTCGCCCGAAAGCCGCGGGCGAAATCGATTTCGTTGCGGGTGACGAACAGATCGTTGTTCAGGTCGTTCCAGAAATACGACAGCGTCGTTTGTCCGGTCGGGTTCACACTGCCCGCGGTGTAGATGCCCAGGCCGTAATACCGCGCCGCGCTGGCTTTGAGTACTGTGCGTCCGGTGCCGCGCAGGTCGTAGGGGACCGCCACACGCGGGGCGAGATCGTTGTACACCGCCTCGCCGTC
>JANMUX010000127.1:0-1531 GCA_031392125.1 Acidobacteriota bacterium
CGCGCTCCAGGCGCTCGACAAGCTCGACGAGGCGGAACGCGCGTTCAACTACCTGCTCACGCTGAATCCCAATTCCGCGCAGGCGCACTTCAACCTCGCGGCGAGCGGATCGTGAAGGACGACGTGTTCACCTCGATCCATATCGAGGAGTTCGAGGTCGCGGCGCGCGATACCAAGCTCGGGCCGGAGGACCTCACCCGCGACATCCCCAACGTCGGCGGGGAAGCGCTTCGCAACCTCGACGAGGCCGGGATTGTCTACATCGGCGCCGAAGTCGAGCCGGGCGACATCCTGTGCGGCAAGATCACGCCCAAGGGCGAAAGCCCGATGACTCCGGAGGAAAAACTGCTCCGCGCCATCTTCGGCGAAAAGGCTTCGGACGTGCGCGATACCTCGCTGCGCCTGCCGCCGGGAGTCGCCGGCACGGTGGTCGAGGTGCGCGTGTTCAACCGCCACGGTATCGACATCGACGATCGCACCCGTGCCATCCAGACCGAGGAGAAGGAACGCCTCAAGAAGGACGGCGACGACGAAAAAGGCATTCTCAACCGCGCCACTTTCTCGCGCTTGAAGAACATGCTGCTCAAGCAGGTCGCGACCGCGGTTCCCAAGGGGGTCAAGAAGGGTGCGACCCTCGACGAGGCGACGCTCGACGCGGTGGAACGGTTCGACTGGTGGAAGATTGCGGTCAAGGACGACAAACGGCAAGCCGATCTCGAAGCCCTCAAGGGCCAGTATGACGCCGCCGTCGACGTCATCATGGCCAAGTATAATGATCGCGTCGAGAAGCTCGAGCGCGGCGACGAATTGCCGCCGGGCGTGCTCAAGATGGTCAAGGTGTTCGTCGCGGTGAAGCGCAAGCTGCAGCCGGGCGACAAGATGGCCGGCCGTCACGGCAACAAGGGCGTCATTTCGCGCATCCTGCCGGTCGAGGACATGCCGTTCCTCGAAGACGGGACCCACGCCGACATCGTGCTCAACCCGCTCGGCGTGCCGAGCCGGATGAACGTCGGGCAGATCTTCGAAACCCACCTTGGCTGGGCCGCGCGCGGCCTCGGCAAGCAGATCGGCGACATGCTCGAAGGCATGCACGAGCGGGGCAAGGACATCAGCGCCAAGGACGCCAAGGAGATGCGCGTCAAGTTGAAGGACGTCTACGGTTCCAACTATGACAAGGTCATTGATGCGCGGAGCGATTCGAGCATCATGGATCTGGCGCAGAATTTGGTCGGCGGCGTGCCGATGGGCACCCCGGTGTTCGACGGCGCCCGCGAAGCGGACGTGTCGGCGATGCTGGAGAAGGCCGGGCTCGACCAGTCGGGCCAGGTAACCCTGTTCGACGGCCGCACCGGCGATGCCTTCGACCGCAAGGTGACCGTGGGCTACATCTACATGCTCAAGCTGCACCATCTGGTCGACGACAAGATCCACGCGCCGGCACCTTGAGCGTGCGACGCGCCCACGACAGCCACCGGTTCAGGCGCACGACCATGGCGTAGGCGTGGTCGCCAAGGATTGCAAGCCACCGGTG
>JANMUX010000141.1:0-3056 GCA_031392125.1 Acidobacteriota bacterium
CGGTGATGACCGGCGCGGGCTTCACGCTGCGCGAACTGCGGCTTGAAGACGCCGCGTCGTTGCTGGCGATGCTGACCACCGAGGAAGTGTCGCGCTTCATCTCGCCGCCGCCGACCACGGTCGAAGGCTTCGAGCGATTCATCATGTGGGCGCAGCGCGAACGCCAGGCCGGCAACTACGCCTGCTTCGCGGTGGTGCCCACTGGCATGAAGACAGCGGTCGGAATCTTCCAGATCCGTTCGCTCGAGCCGGGATGCGCAACCGCAGAATGGGGATTCGCCTTGGGCTCGCAGTTTTGGGGCACGGGCGTGTTCCTGGACGGCGCCCGGCTGGTCCTCGACTTCGCGTTCGACGTGATTGGCGCGCGCCGCCTCGAAGCGCGCGCGGCGGTGGCGAACGGCCGCGGGAACGGCGCCCTCCGCAAGGTGGGCGCGGTGCAGGAAGGCGTGCTGCGCCGGTCGTTCCTGCGCCACGGCCAGTATCACGACCAGGTGCTGTGGGGCATTCTCGCGGAAGACTGGCGCTTGCAGCGCCTCTCCCTCGTGCCCGCCACCGTCGTCCACTAGGTAATACCCTCCGGCGCAGCGCCGGAGTCGCAAGCTAGAGCAACAACTTAAGGCCCGGACATTTCCAGGGGTGTCCGGGCCTCTTTTTCTGTACGCTGATCGCTGTGACCTGGCGAACCATCGCGATCGATCGTGGCGACCATGGTGTGCGCGTTGACCTAGTGCTGCTTCGGCACCTTCGCGACGACCGACAGGTGTCGCGCAATCGCATCCAGAAATGGATCGACGGTGGCGACGTGCTGGTGAACGGCCTGCCGCCGGGGCGCGCGGCGTGGCGCGTGCAAGCTGGCGATGAGCTGCGGGTGCGCGTGGCGCAGTTGCAGCCGCGGACCAGGCCTGCCGGGCAGGCCATGAACCTCGACGTGCTCTACGAAGACGACGACCTGTTGGCGCTCAACAAGCCGGCGGGACTCGTCGTGCATCCCTCTTACAAGAATGCCGATGGCACGCTGATGAACGGGGTGCTCGAGCGGGCCAAGGCCTGGCCAGACGGTTCCCGGCCGGGGCTGCTTGGACGGCTCGACAAGTACACGTCCGGTGCGGTGCTGGTCGCCAAGCGGCCGGCCGTTCACGCCGCCCTCCAGCGCGCAATGGATGCCCGCTGCATCGACAAGGACTATGCCGCCGTTGTGTGGGGACGGCCCTCGCCCATGCGCGGCACCATCGACCTGGCTCTCGACCGCGATCCGTGGGACCGGCGCCGCATCACCGTCACCGACCGCGGCGGCCAGCCGTCGGTGACCAAGTATGAACGACTGGCCACGACAACGGCGTTCTCACTGGTCCGCTGCCGGTTGATTACCGGCCGCACGCACCAGATTCGGGTGCACCTGTCGGCGCGGGGCTGGCCGATCGTGGGTGATGCCGTGTACGGGCGCAAGCGCAAGGGCGGCGACCCCACGCAGCTCGAAGGAATCGCTTACGCATTTCCGAGACAGGCCCTGCATGCGTGGCGGCTGTCGCTGCGCCATCCCATCACGAACAAGGCTCTGGAGATCGTCGCGCCGATCCCTGCAGACATGCAGCAACTCGCGACCACGCTGTGCTTGCCCACCCTGACCCTGGCGGAGGCGGACTCGTGACCTCGAACCCGGTCAACCGCGTTCGATCTGCACTGGCGAAGCAGCCGCGCCTGCCGCTGGCGCAGTTACCAACGCCGCTTCACGACGCCGTTCGGCTGCGCCAGGCACTGGGCGGACCGGCGCGCTGCCCACGCATCCTGATCAAACGGGATGATCTGACGGCGCTCGGCCTCGGTGGCAACAAGGCTCGCAAGCTCGAGTATCTGGTCGCCGATGCACGGGCACAGGGGGCGACGACGCTGATCACGACCGGCGCGGTGCAATCCAATCATGCGCGCATGACTGCGGCGGCAGCGTGTGTCGCCGGCATGCGGTGCGTGCTGGTACTGACGGCCACGAGCGCTGAACCGGCGCTGGCCGGCAACCTGCTGCTCAACAAGCTGTACGGCGCGACCGTCCGCCTGGTGCCCGCGATCGATCCGATGCTGGCAGTCGGTCAAGACGAAGCCGTGGTCGCGGCGGTGGTCGCCGAGGAAGAATCGTGCGGGCGCACCCCGTATGTGATTCCGGTCGGTGGCTCGAGCGGCATCGGCGTGTTCGGCTATCTCGGCGGCACCGCCGAACTGGTCGAGCAGCTCTCGCAATCGGGCGTGGCCCCGAGCCGCTTGTATTACGCCAGCGGATCCCGCGGCACCCAGGCCGGACTGACTCTCGGCGCCATCCTCTGCGAGGCGCCTTACCGCGTTCATGGCGTCGCGGTCAGTGCCGGCGAGCCGGAAAAGATCGAGCGTGCCAGGCGCATTGCCAACGAAGCGGCCACGCGGCTCGATTTGCCGGAGCGGCTGGAACTGCCCGACCTGATCACCGATCAGTCCTTCATTGGTGATGGCTATGGCATCCCAACTGAAGCCGGGCTCGAGGCGATCGCGCTGGTCGCGCAGTCAGAGGCAATTCTGCTGGACCCCTGCTACACCTCCAAGGGCATGGCGGCGCTGGTGCACCACGTGCGCAGTGGCGAGCTGCGCGCCAACGATACGGTGGTCTTCCTGCACACCGGCGGGATGCCGGCGCTGTTCACAGATGGGTTCGTCGACGCGTTCACTCGCCGTCGCGACTGAAACGCTCGGAGACAACCGCTGTCTCCATGGCGGCGCCCTGCAGCATGAACGACGACACCAGGCTGATGGCGCGCATCCAGTCGGCCTCGATCTCCTGGCTCCACGAGTCGCCGGAATGGCCCCTCAACGCCGCGACCAGGGCTTGGCGAACGACAAAGTAGTGATGGGGCTGCGCGCCAAATGCCAGGTGCTGCGCACCGAGGTTGCGCAGCAAGCGATCAAGTTTCTCGGCATCTGAAAGATTGTTGACTACCATCGAGAGCGCGGCATCGAAGTGGGCCTGCAGACTAGTGAGGTCGGCCGGAAACAGCGGCCGCAACTTCGGCTCCAGCTCGAAGAGCTGAGCATAA
>JANMUX010000205.1:0-23147 GCA_031392125.1 Acidobacteriota bacterium
CTCGCAGGCCAATGGCTGGGAAGCCGAGTTTTCGTTGCAGCGACCGATAGCCGGCATGACCGCGGCCGCCAGCTATGCGTTTGTCGATCACCAGGTGGTCACCAACATCAGCACCAGCCAGCAGTTTCAGCCCGGCCAGCCTCTGCTGCGCCGGCCGAAGCACTCAGGCGGCGTGCGCGCGTCGTGGGTGCATGGCCGCGCATCGCTGTCGTTCAATGCCCGCCTGGTCGGCCAGCGTCACGACAACAGCTTTCTGTCGCTGCGTACCGTGCCAACAGCGGCCCGTCCGGCGACCCTCACCACCGACATTACGGTGAACCCGGGCTACGCGGTGATTGGCCTTGGCTTCGACCTCCGCCTGCACCCGGCCGTCGCGTTGTTCGTGCGTGCCGACAACCTTGCGGACGAGGTCTACGAGAACGCCCTTGGCTATCGCGCGCTGCCGCGGGCGCTGGTCGCGGGGGCGCGCGTTCAATTCGGCGCCCGCCGCTGATCGAGGGCGCCGTAGCGGTGACAGATCCGACGATGAGGCGTCTTCTCTTTCGGGTCCACATGTGGCTGGGCGTCCTGACCGGCCTCTACGTGGTCGTGGTCTGCATCAGTGGGGCAGCGCTCGTGTTTCGCATTGACATGCAGCGAGCGCTGCATCCGCATCTGTTCACGCCCAGTGCCGCCGGACCGCTCGCCGATCCGGTGACGGTCATGGAACGCGTCAGCCGCGCCTATCCGGCGCACCGGCTGTCAGGCGTGGACGCACCCACTACGCTGCGGCCCACCTATCTTGCCTACGTCACGAGCGGCGCGGAATTCCGCACGGTGCTTGTCGATCCGGTCAGCACCGCGATGCTCGGCGAATTGCCGGATCATGCCGTCATCCGCGCCCTGCGGAACGTGCATTACAACCTGCTCGGCGGCCGGACCGGACGCACGATCAACGGGGTCGGTGCGTTCGGCATCCTCGTGTTGTGTGCGACCGGGCTGGTGATTTGGTGGCCTGGCCGTAAGGCGTGGCGACGCGGATTCGTGGTCGACTTCAGGCGCGACGGCCCGCCCTCGCCAAGGCGAAGGCTGACGAGCCGGCGAGTAGTTTGGGAACTGCATCGCGCCATCGGCGCCTGGAGCGTCGCGTTCATCGCCCTGACGGCGATCACGGGGCTGTCGTTGGTATTTCCGGCCGGGTTTCGCGCACTGGTCAACCGCGTGTCACCGATTACCGTGTCGCGTTCTCCCCAGTCGGCAGTGCCCAGCGGCTCGGGCGGCGGGCCGTCATGGCGCGAGGTGGTCGATCGAGCGCGGCTGCTGGCTGCTGGCAAGCACGTCGCCCGAGTGGTGCTGCCATTTGGTGAGCGAGGCACGTTTCTCGTGATGTTCGCCGACCGCAGTCCGACACCGGCCAGCTCGGAATTGACGCCGGTCTACATCGATCGATACACAGGCCAGCCCCTTGCCAAGACGGTCGCTGAACGCACATGGGGTGATGCGCTGATGGCGCAGATGACGCCGTTGCACGTCGGCGGCATCGGTGGCCAGGCAGGACGGCTCGCCTGGTTCGTCCTTGGCGTCTCGCCGGCCGCATTGTTCGTCACGGGGCTGATCGTTTGGTGGCGGCGGGTGATACGGCCGCGCCTGCATTCGCGGGCCGCAGACTACGCAGAGTCACACAGATGAGTCCGCGGGTTCTCCGCATCTTGGTCGCGCGGGATTGCCACAGCGACCACCGCGTCGAGGGATGTGGCCGCTCTACCGCACGGGCGCACTCTCAGTGGCGAGCTCTTTCAGCGTCAATAGCGCCTGCGGCGGTCGCGCCGTGATCGTCGTCGGCGCACCGGTCGTGGGATGCGCGAACGCCAGCCTCTCCGCATGCAACAGGTAGCCGCCGTCGCCCGGCAGCCCGGGGTGATGCATGAGCGAGCCGCCTGCGGCATAGAGCGGATCGCCGACCAGCGGGTGGCCGGCATAGGCCATGTGCACGCGAACCTGGTGCGGCCGGCCGGTCTTGATCTCGATGGCGAACAGCGTTTCTGTAAGGCGGCGCTCGAGCACAATCGCCACGCTGTGCGAGGGCTTGCCCGACTCCGACGCCGCTTCCACTTTGCCGAGCAGCGGATGCGCGACCGGTCCAATCGCCGCATCGATCACGAACATGTCGGCGTGCGTCACTCCCATGGCCAGGGCGCGATAGGTTTTCTTGACGTCGTGCTCGCGCCACGCCTTTGCCAGCGTCGACGCCGCGGCGTGCGTGCGCGCAAACAGCACGATGCCCGAAGTGCAGCGTCCCAGTCGGTGCAGCGGGCTTGCCTCCGGATAGTTTTCGCGCAGCAGGTTCATCAGCGTGTGCTGCAGGAACCCGCCCGCCGGCATGGTCGGCAACCCGCTCGGCTTGAACACGGCCACCAGCGCCGCATCTTCGTACAGGATCTCGAAACGCGATGGTACGTCCGGCTCGTTCCAGGGCGGACGATGCCACACCACCGTCTGACCGGGCCGCAGCCGGACCTCCGCGTCGGCGCGAATGCCCTCGACTTCTACTTCGCCACGGTCCAGGCGGGCGGCCCACTCCGCCGCCGTCGAATGGGTTCGTGTCGAGGCGAGGTAGTCGAGAACTGTCTGACCTGCCGCGCCCGGTCCCACTTGTTCTCGATAGGACCAGCCCCGATTCATTGTCACTATCAGCGTGCCCGCGCCAGCTCCATGACCAGTTCGTACTGGAACCGCACGAAGCGCAGCAACTCCGACTCGAGAATGCGCTCCTGGTCGCTGTGAGCGCCAAAGCCCTTGGGGCCATCCTCGGTGTCGATTGCGGGGCCAATGCCGTAGCACTGCGGACCTTTCGCGCGGATGTTCGACATGTCGGTGGCGCCGGTGCCCATCGTCGGCAGCGCCACGGTGTTGTAGTGCTTCTTTAACTGGGCCTCGAGCACCGCATAGGCCTCGGTATCGAGACGCGAGCCGCCCGCGGGGCGGTAACGATCGCGGAACCACCGCACTTCCACCGCCGGGTCGCCGATCACCTTGCGGACCTCGTCGAGAAAGGTGTCCTGGTTCTCGTCGGGGTGGAGCCGCACGTCGAAGGTCGCCTTCACTTCCGACGGGATCACGTTGTAGCGGAATCCGGCCTCGACGATGGTGGGGACGAGGGAGGTGTGGAGCATTGACCAGTGTCCTGGCTGGTTCTCCAGCAGCCATTCGGCCGCCGGGCCGTTGACCTTCGGATCAGGACTGAGCACGTCGCGATACTTCTGGGCCACGGCGGGTTCTACCATCGTCGCCAGCTTGCGAAAGTAGGCGCCGGTGGTTTCGTTGACCCGCAGGGGCGGCACCCAGTTGGCCACCTTGCCCACTGCCGCCGACAGGTGCGTCACCGCGTTGTTCTTAGACGGCACCGAACCGTGGCCAGCCGGGCCGCGCGCGATGATCTCGATCGGCCGCGGCTCCTTCTCGGTCGTGCCGACGTTGGCCTGGCGCACCTGGCCGCCCGCGCGCACGACGCCGCCGCCCTCGGCAAAACAGAACTCGGCGTTGATGGCGTCGAGATGATTGTCGGCCATGAATTGGGCGCCGACTTCAGGCGCGCCTTCCTCGCCCGACTCGGCCAGCATGATGATGTCGCGATCGAGAGGGGTGCCCTCGCGCTTGAGGCGCAGCATCATCATGAGCGCGGCGGTCAGGTTGTCCTTGTCGTCCACGGCGCCGCGGCCGTAAATGTAGCCGCCGTCGCGCACCGCGCCGAAGGGCGGAAAGGTCCACTTCTTGGCGTCGACCGTCACGACGTCGGTGTGCCCCATGATCAGGATGGGCTTTTTCTTGCCGTTGCCCTTGATACGAGCCACCAGGTTGGGCCGCTGCGGATCTTTGGCGAAGACCTGATACGGGATGCCTTCCTTGTCGAGCACCTGCTTCAGGTACTCGACCGCCCGGATCTCATTGCCCGGAGGGCTGCTGGTGTCGAGCTTCAGCAGGGCCTGGAAGTGCTGCAGCGTTTCGGCATCCAGAGCCGCGTTGCCGGCAGGCACTTGGGCCTGCACGTGCGAAGTCAGCGAGGCGAGGGCAATGGCGGCCACCAGTAGTTTTGACATGGCGTAAGAGAGTACTCCAGCTAGGGCCATTGCTGGTACGCTAGGAGGTTAATTCATGCCCCTAGTAGTCCTCGACCAGATCTCCCACGCGTACGGCCACCTGCCGCTGCTCAATAAGGCAGCTCTGCAAGTGGAGCCGGGTGAGCGCATTGCCATCATCGGCCGCAACGGCACAGGTAAGTCCACCCTGATGCAGATCATCGGCGGTGAACTGGCGCCCGATGCCGGCACGGTGTGGACCCAACCCGGCGCCCGCGTGGCCCGCCTGGTGCAGGATGTGCCCCTGTCGGCCAATCTGCCGGTGTTCGACGTCATTGCCGAAGGCCTTGGCGACCTCGGCGCCCTGATTGCGAACTACCACCACGCCGCGGTGGAAGTGGCCACCGATTACAGCGACGAGGCCATGACCAGGCTCGGCAACTTTCAGCACGAACTCGAGGAACGCGACGGATGGAGCCTGGAGCAGCGCGTCGAGCTGATTGTGACCAAGCTGGGTTTGCCGTCGGAAGCGATTGTCGACACCTTGTCGGGCGGCTGGAAGCGCCGCGTGCTGTTGGCCCGCGCACTGGTCAGCCAGCCCGACGTGCTGCTGCTGGACGAGCCGACCAACCATCTCGACATCGAAGCCATCGAGTGGCTCGAAACCTTCCTGATGGAATACGCCGGCGCTGTGATCTTCGTGACGCACGACCGCACCTTCCTTGAAAAGGTTGCGACCCGCATTGTCGAAATAGACCGCGGCATGCTGACGTCGTGGCCCGGCAACTACCTGACGTTCGAGCGGAAGAAAGAAGAGTGGCTCGCCAACGAGGAGCTGCAGAACGCCAAGTTCGACAAGAAGATGGCGCAAGAAGAAGTGTGGCTGCGGCGCGGTGTCAAGGCCCGGCGGACGCGTGACGAAGGCCGCGTCAAGGCGTTGATGGCGATGCGCGCGGAGCGCGCGGCGCGGCGGGCGCAGATGGGCAACGTGCGCATGCAGGTGGACCAGGCCGACGCGTCGGGCAAGATGGTGTTCGAAGCCAAGCACCTGAGCCACGCCTTCGCGCGTGGCGACGACTCTTCGGGCTTGTCGGCCCCGGTGGTCAAGAACCTGTCGTTACGAGTGATGCGTGGCGACCGCATCGGGTTGATCGGCCCCAATGGCGCCGGCAAGACCACGCTGCTGCGATTGTTGCTCGGTGAGATGACGCCGCAGGCCGGCGAAGTGCGGCGCGGCGCCAACGTGCAGGTGGCCTACTACGATCAGCAGCGCGAGCAACTTGATCCCGACCGCACGGTGGTCGATACGGTCGGCGACGGCGCCGATACCGTCACCGTGAACGGCGTGCCGAAACACGTGCACGGGTACCTCGCCGACTTCCTGTTCTCGCCCGAGCGTGCCCGCTCGCCGGTGCGGGCACTGTCGGGCGGCGAACGGAACCGCCTGCTGTTGGCGCGGCTCTTCACTCGACCGGCCAACGTGCTGGTGCTCGACGAGCCGACCAACGATCTCGACCTCGAGACGCTGGAATTGCTCGAAGCGCAACTGGTCGAGTGGCCCGGGACGCTGTTGCTCGTCAGCCACGACCGCCGCTTTCTTGACAACGTCGTCACCAGCACGCTGGCGTTCGAGGGAAATGGCCGCGTGCAGGAATACGTGGGCGGCTACGAAGATTGGCTGCGGCAGTCTCGGACCGCAGTTGAGGCGAGCCATCCGGCGCGCCCACAAGTGGCCGAGCCCAAGGTCCCGCCCGCGCGGAAAAGTACGTCCAAGAGCAAGCGGTCGTTCAAGGAAGAGAAAGAGTACAGCGACCTGCCCAAGCGAATTGCCAAGCTCGAAGAGGAGCAGCAGCAGCTGCAGGCGACGATGGCACGGCCGGAGTTCTACAAGGAAGGCGCAGGCACGATCAAGAAGACCATGGCGCGGGTCGAGACGATTGAGCAGGAACTGCTGACCGCCATGGCCCGATGGGACGCCCTCGATTCACAGGGCAAGTAGCTAAGCGAACTTGCTCAGCGTTTCGATCATGTCCCATTCCTCGTCGGTCACCGGCTGGACCGACAGCCGGGGGAGACGGACTAGAGGCATGGTTGCGAACCGCTTGTCGGCCTTGATCTCGGCCAGCGTCACCGGCCGCTTCAGGGCCTTGCCGGCGGCCAGCTCTACCACCACGAGACTGGCGGTCTTCGGATCAGGGTAGGCCTCGACCGCGACCGTGGCCGTGCCGATCACTGCCTTCTCCTTGCCGGTATGGTAAAAGAACACTTTTTCACCCTTTTTCATCGCCCGCAGGTTCTTCTGGGCGACAGGGTTTTTGACGCCGGCCCATACCGTGGTCCCGTCGGCCTGAAATCGGCCGTAGGAATAATTGTCGGGTTCCTCTTTAACCAGCCATCTCATCTGGAGAGATTACCGCAGGTGCCGGGAGATGTTTGATCCCCGGACACCAGAATCCTGTTAAGATCCCCAGACCCCCGCAAACCCAAGCTCAACAAGGGAGTCAGCGTGAATCAACGTCTGCCGCTCATGCGCCTGTTGTCTCTGTTCGCTGGCGCATTGCTCGTCTCTGTCGCGTTCGCCAAGGCTGAATCGCTCGGCGGCAACGCCGCGGCCAACGCCAACGTGACGTTTGCACGCGAGCATTTTGAGGGGGCGTCGTTAGGCTCGCTTGATTCTGAAGTGTTCGACCTTGCCCTGAATGCGGCCACGTGTGCCGTGCGCACGGGCAAAGTGTCCAACCCCAAAACGCTGACCGTGATCGACTACTCGCGTCCATCGAGCCAGCAGCGGCTGTGGGTCATCGACCTGGCTTCGCACGAGTTGCTGTACGAAGAACTGGTGGCCCACGGACAGGGCAGTGGCGGCGCCACCGCGACGATGTTCTCGAACCAGCCCGACACGCACCGCACCAGCCTGGGCCTGTTCAAGACCGACGACACCTACGTCGGCCGCAACGGCTACTCACTGCGGCTCGATGGCCTGGACGAGGGCATCAACGACAAGGCTCGCGAGCGAGCCATCGTCATGCACGGTGCGCCCTACGTCAGCCACGCGTTCGTGCGTGCGAACGGCCGCCTGGGCCGCAGCCATGGATGCCCCGCGATTCGCAGTGACATTGCCAGGGAGATGATCGACCGCGTCAAGGGCGGCGGCCTGGTGTTCGCCTACCACCGCGATGCCGGCCTGACGAAGACGTCGAAGTTTCTCGGCGGCTGCGGCGCCTAGTCTCTACACACCGCGACGCGCCCGCTCTTGCCCGCACCACCAACGGCGGCAGCAGGCGTGATGTTCCCGTAACAAAGGCACGGAGAGTGCGAACCAAGCAGTCCGCGGGCCTGTTGATGTTCCGCCGGCGCGACGGCCGGGAGCTGGAAGTGCTGCTGGCGCACCCGGGCGGTCCGATCTGGGCGAAGAAAGACACCGGCGCCTGGACGATCCCGAAAGGCGAGTACACCGACGACGAGGCACCGCTTGCCGCCGCGCAGCGCGAGTTCCTGGAAGAAACCGGCTTCCCGCCCGCGGGGCCGTTCATCGAGCTGTCCACCATCAAGCAGAAGAGCGGCAAGCTGGTGTCGGCGTGGGCGTTTGAAGGCGAGTGCGATCCCACCCAAGTGCGCAGCAACACCTTTCAACTGGAGTGGCCGAAGGGCTCGGGCCGCATGCAGGAGTGGCCCGAGGTCGATCGCGTAGCGTGGTTCACGCTCGCCGAGGCCCGCGAGCGGATTAACCCGGCCCAGGCGCCATTGCTGGATCGCCTACTTCAGCACCTGGCCGGCGGCGTTGACTAGAACGCCGGGTTAGTGGCGCCCCGGCAACAGCATTCGCACACCCGCGCCGGTTACTTGCTCGTCGCCTGCCCGGGCCAGCGCAGGTCGATTGGTTTTGCGGGATCCGAGGTGATCTGCAAGTCTGCACAGTGGTGATACGCGTAGCCGCCTGGCTGGTTGTAGACGTGATCGGCCATGAACTGAAGCACCTGCAGCGTGCACTTCGCGCAGTTGATGTTCGGCAGCTCGACCTGCGTCTCCCAGGGCGCCATCGGCGTCTTCGGTCGTTGCGAGGCCGGTTCACCCGGCTTGTTGTAATGCTGGAACAGGCCATCGGCAAGCACCGGGATTTGCGGAGGGCTCTGGATCTGTCCCCACACGGAGTACAGTCCGCGCTCGGTCCACCGTTCCTGCGCGTACGGATCCGCAGGCAGTTCGGTTCGTGAATTCACCGCGAGCGCGATGCGATAGTGGCCCGAGTGGAAGATCGTCTCCTGAATCTTGACGGGCAGCATCGAACCGCCGGTGACCTTGGTGACGGCCTTCGACAAAATCGCCTCGTTGGCCCCGGGCTTCGGATCGCCGCCGCACGGACCAGCTTTTTGCGGGTCGCCGAGATCGTTGGTGTTCACCCACGCAGGGGGCGTAAGCAGCTTGAAGTGGGCATCGGCGCCGGTGGTCACCGCCAAGGCCGCGGCCGTTACGAAGGCAAACGAAAACGCGTTTCTCATGGCCGCATCATATACCTGCAGTGTGGACTGGCATCAAGAGCGGAAACGAAGTAGTTTATCGAGTCAACGGAGGAGCCATGCAGCGTTGTTTCGTCGCAATACTCGCACTTGTCTTGATGTCCCCGATTGCCGCCCAGGCGCAGGCCGGGAGCGCCGCGAAAAGTATCGAGCCGTTCAAGGTCGGAACGTTTCGTATCGCCGGCTCGAGCACCGTCGGCCTGGTGCTGCGCGACACGCTGGTCATTAATCTCGGCCAGGCGAACGCGGCGCTCGAAAAGTCGCGCGCCTTTCCTGTCCGTTCGATGCCGTCGGACATGGTCGATCTGATTGCCGAGTACGAGAACGGCCTGAAGGGTCGCATTTACGCCATCGTCAACGAGCTGGTGCAAACCAAGACGCTCGACGGCCAGCGGCCGGCGTATGTTCACGAGCTGAAACAGGTCCAGACCCTCGCGCCGATTCCGCGTCCGCGGCAGATCATGATGACCGCCGTCAACTTCGACAGTCATATCTCCGAGAACGCCCCGCCCGATGTGCGCGCCAAAGCCGTCGCTGCGCGCAGGGCGAATCGTGGAACCCCCTACCTGTGGTTGAAGGCGACATCGTCGGTCATCGGGACCGGTGAGACGGTTGTCATGCCCCACGGGCGCACCGAGCTCGACTGGGAAGTCGAGTTGGGGACCATCATCGGCCGCCGCGCGAGATACGTCGCCGCGTCGAAGGCGGAGGAGCACGTGTTCGGCTACACGGTGATGATCGACATCTCCGATCGCGGGGGCCGGCCCCCCGGCGGGTTCAGCAGCGGCAGCGACTGGTTCATCCAGAAGGGGCAGGACACGTTCGGGCCGATCGGCCCGTTCATCGTGCCGAAGGAGTTTTACGGCAACCCGATGAGCGAGCTGAAGCAGACGCTTCTCGTCGGCACTGATCAGCGGCAACAGGCAGATTCATCGGACATGATCCACTCGGTCTGGGAAGTGATCGAGTACGCCTCATCGCTGGTCACGTTGCAGCCGGGCGACATCATCGGTGCCGGGACGTCCGGTGGCGTCGGCATGGGCACGTCGGTGCGGGGCTCGCAGCTGTGGCTCGTGGCGGGTGATGAGATCACGGCCACGATCGACAAGATCGGCACACTGCGGCATAAGGTCGAGGCCGCTCCTCCACCGCCGCCAGGCACCGGCTCCTATCTGCCGCCGGTGGCAACCTACCGCAAGCCGCAACAGTAAGTCCCGAGCCCTCCCGATCGACGTCGGGAGGGATTCGCGGAGTACCGGAATTCGCACTGTGGACGCGGCAACGCCGCGGCCATCAAGCCCGAAAGGGATTCGATGCCGCTAACGAAGGCCGAGGGCCTTCGTTGCGCCACTGAAGCCCTTCTTGACGCCATGAATGGAGGCGAAGCCGAAATGAATGGCGGAGAGAAAGGGATTCGAACCCTTGGTACAATTTCTTGTACACACGCTTTCCAAGCGTGCTCCTTCAACCACTCGGACATCTCTCCGTTCGAATGGGGATCCACAGTCTAGCGTGAGGTGAGCGTCGGCTCCAAGCCAAACTCAGCAGTCGCGCGCTTCTGGCCCCAGCGAGTGACCCGGCCGGGGCTCGAGCGTGCGCGCTAGTTCTTCCGCGTCGCGCGGATGATCGCGTCCATGTGATCGAGGTACTTCTCGAGCGCACGCCGGCCTGCGGCGGTGAGCTTGTAGCCGGTGCGCGGCGTACGGCCTTCAAAACTCTTGGTGCACGACAGGTAGCCGGCGTCCTCGAGCTTGCGCGCATGCACGCTGAGGTTGCCGTCGGTGGCATTCAGCGCGGTCTTGAGTTCTGAAAACGACAGGTCATCGGCAGCCGCCAGCGCGCTGACGATCCCGAGACGCATGCGATCGTGCAGCAGCCGATCCAGCTCGGTAGCAATTCCGCCGGCATGCCTCACCGGCTTCTCGGCGGCTGGCCGCGCGGGTGTGGACGGTTCCGTCCGGAGTCTGCGTGCCGCGCTGTTCTTAGCCACCGTGGTTCCTCGCAATGTAAATGCCAAAGCCAATCTGCAGGCCGCCAAAACCAATGGCGAGCCAGATATTGCCCCACTCGGGCGGAGTCAGGATCGCGAGCACCCCGAGGGCCATGAACGACCCGCCGATCGCGCGCACGGCCGGCACGCTGAAGATGCCGCCGGTCACGAGCCCCGCGCCGTAGAGCAAGAGCCACGCCGGCGCCATCACGGTGAACGACCGGACCGCCCACAACTGGTAAGTGATCGCCGCGCCGGCGACGAACGGCGCAGCTAGCGCTGCCGCAAACCTTCGCGCGTTGGCTCCAGTGAGGGTCGCGCCGGCCAGGTTTGCCTTGCGCGCCATGGCCGTCATGCCGACGACTGACGCGGCGGCGGCGGCCGTCAACCACGTCAGCAACCAGCGGTCTCCGGTCGGTTGCCACGAGCCCACCAGTGCCGCGACGAGCGCGATCACTCCCATGACGCACCCGCCGATACCCGGCACCGCCGTGAACGTCGTGCTGCGCTCCATCGCCTGTCGAATAAACGACAGGTCGTCCGAGGCGCGTCCACTGAGGGAAGCCGGCCGCGAATCCGGTGGCACGAGGCTGGTCACTCGTCCATCGTAGGCCGGATCGGGAGCTCAGTCAAAGAACTTTGCCAAGCAGAGCCAAGGCCCCGATTCGTCCAGAACGAGTTGTGTATAATAACGAGCGAAATGACTGCGACCTCCATGCGCAAGCACCCCGGTGCTAAGCGGGCCAACACTGGCGCGGGGGGCAGACGCTCGACCGAAAAGATCTGAACGGTTCAGGCATTCTGATAGTTCAGGAAGATCGGAAGGTTCGACAGTCACCCGCCGCGGCCACACCGCAGGCGGGTTTTTTGTTTTTGGAGATCAAGGATCGTACACCGGCGATCGGCGATCAGGGGATCAGCGATGAGTGAGATTGAAGTCGGCGTCCTTGGCGCGACCGGCGTGGTCGGGCAACAGTTCGTGACGCGCCTGGCGCGGCACCCGTGGTTCCGTCTCACCTGGCTCGCAGCCAGCGAGCGCTCCGAGGGCAAGGCCTACAAGACGGTAGCGCCCTGGCGGCTCGCCACGCCCATGCCGGCCGAATCTGCCGACCGCATTGTCGAGGCGTGCGTGCCCGGCCGAGGACCCAAGGTCGTGTTTTCCGGCCTCGACGCGTCGGTCGCCGGCGATATCGAGGGCGCCTTTGCCGCGGCCGGCCACATCGTAGTCAGCAACGCCCGTAACTTCCGGATGGATCCGCTCGTGCCGCTCCTCATTCCCGAGGTGAACGCCGATCATCTATCGTTGCTGGTCGAGCAGCGCGCCAGCAAAGGCTGGCCGGGTGCCATCGTGACCAACCCCAATTGTTCGACCGTGGTGCTGGCCATGGCGTTGGCCCCGTTACGGCAATTCGGCATCCGCTCCGTCATCGTTTCGACGATGCAGGCGGTGTCCGGGGCGGGATATCCAGGCGTGCCGTCGCTCGACATTCTCGGCAATATCGTCCCGTTCATCGGCGGCGAAGAAGAGAAGATGGAAACCGAAACGCTCAAGATCCTTGGCAGCGACGGAGGCCGAGTTCCGTATGCAGCCGCGGTCAGCGCGCACACCAATCGGGTCCCGGTGATTGACGGACACACCATGACGGTGTCGGTGGATTTCGAGAACCAGCCGTCCATCGCCGACCTCGCGCACGCCATTCGCAGTTTTGCCGGCCGGCCGCAAGAATTGCAGCTGCCCACGGCTCCGCACCCCGCATTGATCCTGATGGACGAACCCAATCGGCCGCAGCCCAGGCTCGACGCCGATCTGGGCGGCGGCATGGCCATCACGATTGGCCGGCTGCGCAGTTGCCCGGTGATGCATGCGAAGTTCGTGGCGCTCGGTCACAATACGGTGCGAGGTGCCGCCGGCGCGGCCATCCTCAACGCCGAACTGATGCATGCGGAAGGGATCTTCTAGGCGATGAAGGTCATGAAATTCGGGGGCACATCGGTCGCCGATCGCGCGGCGATCGAGCGGCTGATCGCGCTCGTGCGCGCGGAACGCCAGGCCGAGGCACAGAAAGAAGGTGGCGACGCGCGCGGGCCTTTTGTAGTGGTGTCCGCCCTCTCAGGCGTGACCGACCGTCTGCTCGGTGTCGCGGCGTTGGCCGGTTCCGGCGACGTCGAGGGCGCGCGTACCAGCCTGCAGGACCTTCGTCAGCGCCACCTCACGGTGTCGGAGGTCATTACGGACGAAGCGCTCCGCCACTCGGTCGTCGAGTCGCTCAATCGCGAGTTTGATGAACTTGAGCGCGTCGTGCACGCGCTAGCCGTCCTGCAGGAAGTGTCGCCCCGCTGGCTCGACACGCTCGCGGCTACTGGCGAAGTGTTGAGCAGCCAAATTGTCGCCGCCGCCCTGACCGCCAACAAGCTGCAGGGCGCGTGGGTGGATGCTCGCAAGGCGGTCGTCACCGACAGCGAGCACACAGCGGCCGCGCCGCTGTTCAAGGAAACCACCGCCGCCCTCATGATTCACGCTGATCCGCCCTTGGCAGCCGGGCGCATTCCGGTGCTCGGCGGATTCGTGGGCGCCACCGTCGCTGGCGTCACGACGACACTTGGCCGCGGCGGCTCGGACTTTTCAGCCGCCATCGTTGGCGCGTGCCTGCACGCCGACGAAATTCAGATCTGGACCGACGTGGACGGCATGCTCACCGCCGACCCGCGCATCGTCAAGGCGCCCCAGGTCGTTCCCCACCTCTCGTTCGCCGAGGCATCGGAGCTCGCATACTTCGGCGCGAAAGTGCTGCACCCTGCGACCATTCAACCGGCAGTTGCCCGCAACATTCCGGTGCGCATCCTCAATTCGCAGCGCGCCCAGGCCCGCGGCACGCTCATCACCGCCGAGCGGCCGAAGAGCGAACGGCCGCTGACTGCGGTGGCCTCCAAGAAAGGCGTCACCGTGGTCGACATCACGTCGACGCGAATGCTGATGGCACACGGATTCCTGCGCCGGCTGTTCGAGGTGTTCGAGCGGCACAAGACACCGGTCGACGTCGTCACGACGTCGGAAGTGACCGTGTCGGTGACGATCGACGATGCGCGGCGGTTGCCGGCGATCATCGAGGGGCTCTCGGGCTTCGCCGATGTCGTGCAGCAGGGAGAGATGGCGATTATCTGCGTGGTTGGCGACGGTCTGCACGACGACCCAACCCTGGCTTCGCAGGTACTCGCCTCGGTCGGCGACGTGCCGCTGCGCATGGTGTCGCAGGCGGCGTCGCGCCGGAACATCACGTTCGTCATCAGTGAGAAGGAGTTGCCGACGGCGCTCGGCCGGCTGCACGACCGCTTTTTCTCGTCGGTGCGCGCCTGATGCGCATCCTCCTGCTTGGCCACGGCCGCATGGGGCAACTGGTGGAATCACTGGCCCCGGCGTATCAAGCCACCGTGGTTGGCGTGATTGACCAGGGCTCCGGCGAGCGCGCCATCGCCGACGGAGACTTCGGGCCGGTCGACGTCGCTATCGACTTCACGCTGGCTGGCGCGCTCGTGCAGAACCTGCCGCAGCTGGCTGCTCGGAAGATCAACGTGGTGATTGGCACCACCGGCTGGCAAGCGCATGAGGCAGCAATGCGTGAAGTGGCAGCCAACGCGGGCATTGGTGTGCTGGCTGCGTCGAACTTCTCGTTGGGCATGAACGTGTTCCAGCTGGCGGTGGAAGAGGCGAGTCGGCACTTCGCCAGTCACCCGGAGTTCGGCGCTTGGATCCACGAGTCTCACCACACGATGAAGAAAGATGCGCCGTCTGGCACCGCGCTCTCGCTGAAGGCCGGAATGGTGGGCGCGGGCTACCAGCGGTCGATTGATGTGTCGTCAACCCGGGTCGGCTCGGTGCCCGGCACGCACACCGTCGGCTTCGACGGACCGTCCGAGACCATCGAGTTCACACACACGGTTCGCGACCGCGCGGTCTTTGCGCGCGGCGCCCTCACCGCCGCCACGTGGTTGGCCGGAAAACGCGGCTGGTTTTCCATTCGCGACCTCCTGAAGGATCAATAACAGATGGCAACACGGACAATGTTCACCGGAGTCGGCACCGCGCTGGTGACTCCCTTCACAACCAGTGGCGCGCTCGACGAGCCCGCCATCAAGCGGCTGGCGCGGCGGCAGATCGAGGCCGGCGTGCACTTCCTGGTGCCGTGCGGCACCACCGGCGAGACGCCGACGCTCTCTGCAGCCGAGCGGCGTCGGGTCGTGGAGCTGGTAGTGGAGGAAGCCAATGGGCAGGTGCCGGTGATGGCCGGTGCCGGCGACAACGACACCCGGGCGGCCGTGCAGTTGTCGAAAGAAATGCACAGCATCGGCGTCCAGGGTCTGCTGCAGGTGACGCCGTGGTACAACAAGCCAACACCCGAGGGATTGTTCCGGCATTTCTCAGCCGTCGCCGAAGCGACGCCACTGCCGGTGATGCTTTATAACGTGCCCGGACGCACCGGCTGCAACATCGACGCCGCGACGCTGACGCGACTGGCCACCATCGCGAACGTAATCGGCGTCAAAGAAGCCTCGGGCAACATCACGCAGATGATCGAGATCTGCCGCGCGGCTCCCGCCGGCTTTTTAGTGCTGTCGGGAGATGACGCCATGACGCTGCCGTTGATGGCAATTGGCGGCCGCGGGTTGATCTCGGTCGCGTCGAATGCGATCCCCGCCGAAATGTCGAAGCTGGTTGAGGCAGCGGAGCGCGGCGATTTCGCCGGCGCTCGGCAATTGCATGATCGGCTGGTGCCGATCATGCTGGGCAACTTCATCGAGTCGAATCCCGGACCCGTGAAGTACGCCATGGCGGCGATGGGCCTGTGCGAAGAGGTCTACCGCCTGCCGATGGTGCCGCCACAGCCGGCCTCGAAGACAAAAATGGACGGCTGGCTGCGCGATTTGGGCCTCGACACCAAACGGGTCTGAGAGGCGCCTCCGGAAAATATGACATTACAAGAAACCATTGAATCGCTGGTCGCCGCCGGACCGGGCGCCGACAAGGCGGCCGCGCGCGCTGCGTTCGACGAACTGAAGTCGGCGCTCGAGGCGGGCACCGTGCGCTCGGCACAGCCCGATGATTCGACGCCGAGCGGCTGGCGCGTCAACACCTGGGTGAAGCAGGGGATCCTGCTGGGCTTTCGCTTCGGCGACCTGGTCGAGATGTCGGCCGGCTTGCCGTTCTACGACAAAGATACGCAGACGGTGCAACGTCCCGGCGTGGCCGCGGGCGTGCGCATTGTGCCGGGCGGCTCGGCGATCCGCGGCGGCGCGTTCGTCGCTCGGGGCGTCATTTGCGTGCCGCCCATGTACATCAACATCGGCGCCTACGTTGGCGAAGGCACGCTGGTCGATTCGCACGCGCTGATTGGGTCCTGCGCGCAGATCGGCGCCCGCGTCCACGTCAGCGCGGCGGCGCAGATTGGCGGCGTTCTCGAACCCGTCGGCGCCCTGCCGGTCATCGTCGAAGACGATGTGCTGGTGGGCGGCAATACCGGCATCTACGAAGGAGCTGTGATCAAGCAACGCGCCGTGATCGCGGCGGGTACCGTGCTGACCGGCTCGACACCGGTCTACGACTTGGTTAACGGCGTGATCATCAGGCCGACGGCCGGACAACCATTGGTGATTCCCGAAGGCGCCGTCGTGGTTCCTGGCGCCCGTGCCGTCACTGTGGGTGCGGGCAAGGACTGGGGCCTGTCGCTGGCCACTCCTGTCATCGTCAAGTATCGCGACGACAAGACCGACGCGAGAACGGAACTCGAACAGTGGATTCGGTAGACCACGTCGAGCTTGCGCGAAAGCTTATCGACATCGAATCGACCACCGGGAACGAAGGCGAAGTCGCCGCATGGCTGGCGTCGTTTCTGCGTGGCCGTGGGTATTCGGTCCTGGAACAGCCGGTGGCTGCTCTGACCCCCGATCCTCGATCCCCGAGCCCTGCGAAGCCTCGCACCAACATCATTGCCGCCGTCGGCGAACCCGAAGTGGTGTTTTCGACGCACTTCGACTGCGTGCCACCATTCTTTCCCAGCCGCATTGAAGGCGGCCTGCTCTACGGCCGCGGCGCGTGCGATGCCAAGGGCATTCTCGCGGCGCAAGTGGCTGCCGCCGAACGGTTGCGGGCCGCCGGCGAAACCCGCATTGGCCTGGTGTTCGTGGCGGGAGAAGAGCGGGGCAGCGACGGGGCCAAAGCCGCCAACAAGATCGCATCGGCGGCGCGGTATCTGATCAACGGCGAGCCGACCGATCTGCGATTGGGCGCGGCCACGCGTGGCTGCTTTCGCGTCCGCCTGACCGCCGCCGGCAAGGCCGCCCACTCCGGGTATCCCGAACTGGGCGAATCGGCCATCGAGAAGCTGATCGACTGCCTGATGTCGCTGCGGTCGGCCGCGTGGCCCTCGGATCCGCTACTGGGCACCACGCACTACACGGTGGGACTAATCAGCGGCGGCGTTGCACCGAACGTGATTCCTGCCACCGCCGAAGCCGAGGTGTTTTTCCGGACCGTAGGCGAGCACGACCCGCTGCGAGCTACGCTCGCGTCCGCGCTGGCCGGCCGCGTGAAAGTGGAGGAGATTCTGGAGTTGCCGGCGGTTCGCCTGCACACGGTGGCCGGGTTCGAGACCGCGGTCTTCTCGTATTTCAGTGACGTGCCGTTCCTGTCGAACTGGGGAACGCCGCTGCTGTTGGGGCCGGGTTCGATTCACGTGGCCCACACAGACCAGGAACACGTTGCGATCGCGGAACTGGATCAGGCGGTCGAGATCTACGCGACGCTCGCCACCACGCTGCTGGCGACCTGAGTTCCGTAGACGATGTTCGCGAGCGCGTCGATGATGCGTTTCTCGTAGTGATGCCCGGCCTGCTCGCGCAGGATCTCCATCGCCACCTCCACGCTGCGTGCCTTGCGGTACGAACGATCGTTGGTAATGGCGTCGAAGGCGTCTGCCACCGCGACAATCCTGCCGGCGATCGGGATCTCGATGCCCTTGAGCCCCCTCGGGTACCCGGTGCCGTCGAAGCGCTCGTGATGCGAGATGGCGATGGCCTCGGCCAGTTGCAGCAGCGAACTCTGACTGCCACCAAGAATTCGCGCGCCGATGCTGGTGTGCGTCTTCATCACTCGCAACTCGCCCTCGCTGAGCGGCCCGGCCTTTCGCAGCAGAGCGTCCGGGATGCCGATCTTGCCGATGTCGTGCAGCGCCGCCGCGCGCCGCAACAGCCCGGCCTCTTCGGGCGTCAGGCCAATGCGCAGGGCGATCTTCGCCGACAGCTCGCCGACGCGCATGTTGTGCTGGTTGGTCTCGTCGTCGCGATACTCGGCGGCGAGCGCGAGGCGTTCGATCATTTCAACGCGGGTTGACTCGAGCTCGCGCGTGCTGCCAATCGCCGATTCGAGCAGCGTGCGGTTCTGCTTGCGCAAGTCCTGGAACAGCATGCGGCTCTCGAGCAGGTTGCGCACCCGCAGCAGCACTTCGACCAGATCAAACGGCTTGGTAACGAAGTCCTTGGCGCCGCGGGCGAGGGCCTGCTGGCGGGCGTCGAGCGAGCCGTCGCCGGTGACCACCAGCACGGGCAACCGTTCCTGGTTGATCAGCGGCATGAGGATGTCGAGCACGCCGAAGCCGTCACATTCGGGCATGTGCAGGTCGGTGATCACCAGGTCGGGCGGGGAAGAAACCAACAAAGGCCGAAGGTCGCGGCCATCGGTCAGCCCGGTCACGCTCATGTAGCCTGACCGTTCCAGCATGGTCGTCAACAGCCTCACGTTCTGGGGCTCGTCGTCGATGATGATGATGTGGGCCGCGAGGCTCAACAGGCTCAGCCGGTGCGGTTCTCCGAACAGTTCGGTGTCACCGCTTACGGCCGGCGGAAATTGGATCATGTAATCACGATGGTAACAGCAAGGGAGGTGCCGCAGGCGCGGCGCCGACAAGTCGTGCAGGCCCTGAGATTTACCTTTTGCCAACGATCTGCCGGGACCTGTGCGCACAGTGGGCGCACACGGCAAAACCCGCTGGTGTTACACTGAAGGTTCGGCTCGGAACCTCGGCAATCTCAGGGCGGCGAATCGCGTCAGGGCCGGAAGGCAGCAGCGCTAAGTCGTTTCCGTGATGTGTTGAGGACCTCCGGGCCGAGTTTCCCTTCCAAATGGCCTATCAAGTCCTAGCCCGCAAGTGGCGCCCGCAGAAGTTCGAGGATGTGCTCGGGCAGCAGGCGGTGACGCGCACCCTCAAAAACGCGCTCAAGAGCAAACGGATCGCGCAGGCGTTCGTGTTGTCGGGTCCGCGCGGCTGCGGCAAGACCACGACGGCCCGCATTCTGGCGCGGGCGCTCAGCTGCGTGAAGGGGCCGACGCCCGAGCCGTGCGGCGTGTGCGATGCCTGCATCGAGATTGCCGAAGGCCGGGACATCGACGTCTTGGAGATCGATGCCGCGACGCATACCGGCGTTGACAACGTTCGCGAAGTGATCGTCGAGGGCCTGTCGATTGCGCCGGTGCGTAACCGCTACAAGGTTTTCATCATCGACGAGGTCCACATGCTGTCGGCCTCGTCGTTCAATGCGCTGCTCAAGTCGATCGAAGAGCCGCCGCCCCACGTCATCTTCATGATGGCGACAACCGAGCAGCACAAGATTCCCGACACGGTGCTGTCGCGGTCCCAGGTCTACGAGTTCCGTACGATCTCTGCCAAGGTGGTCTCCGATCGCCTGCGGATGATTGCGCAGGAAGAGCAGATCGAGATCCCTGAAGCCGGCCTGCTGCTGCTGGCCCGCGCCGGCGAGGGCAGCATGCGCGACTCGCTGAGCGCCTTCGACCAGGTGCGCGCTTTCGCGGGCGACTCGATCGCGGTTGACGACGTGGTCACCGTGCTGGGCCTGGTCGGCCGCGACCTCGTGTTCGACATGCTCGATGCTGTGGCCAGCGAAGATGCCCCGGCGGCGTTCGCCCTGGTCGAGCGCGCCATCGAGCGCGGCTACGACCTGCGCCTGCTCTGCCGCGAACTCGCGCGGGCGACGCGCGACCTGTTGATCCTCTCCGTGGATCCGAAACGCGCCGCCGACCCGGACATTGCGGCAGACGCCGAGCGTGAACGCCTGCTAGCCATGTCGGGCCAGTGGTCGCGTGAAGACCTGCTGCGCGGCTTCGACCTGCTGACCAGGATCGAGCAGGAAGTGCGGGTATCGGATCAGCCGCGCTACAACCTCGAGATGGGGTTGCTCCGGCTGATGCACCTGAGGAAGCTCGTCCCACTCGGCGAACTGTTGGGGCTCGCGGAACGAACGGCTCCACGGGCTGCAATGGTGCCTAGGGTGCCTAATGTGCCTGGGGTGCCTAGTGGGCCTAAGGTGCCTACTGTGCCTAAGGTGCAAATGCCAGTCGCGAAGGCACCTGGTGCACCGGCGCCAAAGGTCGCGAACGCACCGAGCAGTCCGACCGTTTCGAGCACCCCAGGCCCCCAAGGCACTTCAGGCACCTCAGGCGCTGACAGTGGTTTGAAAGACGCCTTCTTGAGCGAAATCAAGTCCGGCAAGTCCACGTTTTATAACCTGGTGGTTGCGTCCGCGTATTCGATCGACGTCTCGGCCGAACGCATCGTCTTCGCCTTTCAGCCGAACAAGAAGAACGCGAAGGCGCAGTGCGACGATCAGAAGGCGTGGCTCTTGGCAATTGCCGAAAAGGTGGCCGGCCGTGCCATCCCGGTGTCGATCGTGATCACCACCTCCGATGCGGCGCCTCCTACGGCGCCATCAACCCTTGGTTCGCCCGTGGCCGCGCCCCGGGGTAATCCAGACGATGTGAAGGCTGAGGCCATGGCGAATTCAACCGTGCAAGCCTTGCTCGAGATCTTTCCGGTAGACAAAACAACGATAGAGGAGAGGTGAGGTCGTAAGACCTCAAGACCTCAAGACCTCGGACCCCAAGACCCATGGATATACGCAACATGATGAAACAGGCGCAGGAGATGCAAGAGCGCCTGCAGCAGGAGATGTCACACCTGACCGTCGAGGCGAACGCCGGCGGCGGCATGGTTACGGTCGTCGTGAACGGCCACAAGCATCTTCAGAAGATCACGATCGACCCCGAGGTCGTCTCGAAAGACGACATCGGTATGCTCCAGGACCTGATTGTCGCTGCCGTCAACGACGCGCACCGCAAGGTGGACGAGGGGATGAAGCAGAAAATGGGCGGCATGCTCGGCGGCATGGGCCTGCCCGGACTCTAATGTCCCTGCCAGCGTCCCTGCAGGAACTGGTTGACCAGTTCAAGAAGCTCCCCGGCGTTGGCGCCAAGAGCGCGCAGCGGCTGGCGTTCCACATCCTGCGCACGCCGCGCGAAGACGCCGAGCGCCTGTGCGAGGCGATCCGCAACGTCAAGGATCGCGTTACCTACTGCACCACCTGCAACAACATCACCGACACCGATCCGTGCCTGATGTGCGGCGACGACCGCCGCGATCACCGCGTCATCTGCGTCGTCGAAGAGCCGCAGAACGTGAACGTGGTCGACCGGTCGGGCGGGTTCAAGGGCGTGTTTCACGTGTTGATGGGCGCCATCACGCCGCTTCAGGGCGTGGGCCCGGACGATCTCAAGATCAAGGGTCTGCTCGCGCGCATTGGTGTTGACGGTGTGGACGAAGTGATTCTCGCGACCAATCCCACCGTCGAAGGCGAGGCCACGGCCATCTACCTCGCGCGGCTGCTGAAGCCCCTCGGCGTTCGCGTCACCCGCATCGCCACCGGCATCCCGGTCGGCAGCGACATCGACTACGCCGACGACCTGACGGTCGGCAAGGCGATGGACGGGCGCCGGGAAGTGTAGAATTCGGCTACCCCATGCTCCCCGCCGCGTATCAAGTCCCTGCGGCCGCCGTCTTGTTGATCGGCGGGTTCCTCGCGTGTTTTCTTGGCTACCGCCTGTTCAAGGTGGTGCTGGCCCTCTTTGGCTTCATCATCGGCGCGCTGGCGGCCAGTTCGGTCTTCGGCGCCACTGACACCACTCCCATGGTGATTGCCGCCCTCGTCGGCGGCATCGCCGGCGCGGCGTTGTTGCTGGCCGCCTACTTCGTTGGCGTCGCATTAGTGGGCGCGGGCCTCGGTGCGCTGATCGTCAACCTGATCTGGACGCGGATCGAAGGCGACCCGCACCCGTTTGTGGTGATCTTGTTCTCGGTCGCCGGAGCGGTGCTGGCGACCTGGCTGCAGCGCTACGTGATTATCCTGGGCACGGCGTTCGGTGGCGCGTGGACGCTATTGGTTGGCGGATTGGCGATTATGGGCGACAGCGGTCCACTGAAGGCGGCGGCGCAAGGCGACGTCTGGGTGGCATATCCCCTGAATCCGGCCCCCGGCATGTCGTGGCTGCCATGGGCCTGGATTGGGCTTGGGGCGCTCGGCACGCTGGTGCAGATGCGATGGACAGGTGGCGACCGCGGCCGTGTCGTCAAGCCCAACAAGAAAAAAGGCTTACCCAAGGATTAGGTGTTTGCGTCGTTCGTGATGGCTTCCGCCGCGGCAATGCCGCTCAAGTAGGCATCTTCAATCCGCGTCCCCAAGCACCAGTCTCCACACAGCGTCACCCGCGATTCCGTGTCGTGAATGGCACCCGCGGCCAGCGCCGGATCCGCAGCCGCATACCGCCAGCGATGCGCGGCGGCGTAGAACGCGTGCGGAAGGCCATTCGGGATCAGGTCGTGAAACGCCTCCATCAAGAACGACCCCACTACCTCCGGGTCATCGTCAATGTGCGTGGCGCTCCAGAGATGCGTTGCGTGCAGCACCCACGCATCCACTTTCCATTCACGTTTGGGCTTCGACTGGTTCCGCGCAACCCATCCGAGCGGGCTGCCGTGCACGAACGCGCCATCGAAGCGGGCCGGCACGCGTTCCTCGAACGCAGCCAGTACCGCCCAGCACGGACGCGTGACGACGCCAGCGATCTGTCCGCCGAGGCGGGGAATCTGCTCGACGAGGGGCCTGGCTTGATCGGCAGTGACCGCGAGAACTACGCGGTCGAACTCGGCGAGCAGCGGCCCTAGTGATTCCACGCGCTGCTCGTAGCGCACCTCGATCGACTCCGCCATGGCCTTGGCGATCGCGCTCATGCCCGGCAAGCCGACATAACGCGCCGTGGCGGTGGGGATCTCTTCCCATCCCTCGCTGTCGAAGCTGACGATTCGGCCTTCCCATCGGCCGACCACGCGGTCGCGCAGCCAGCCATCAACTACCAGTTGAAACCGCGGGTCGCGAACCGTGAAGTACTGGGCGCCGTGATCGAAGGCCAGGGCCGCCCCCCGGGCGGCTTTCGGCATCTCGAGGTCGCGGAGGTGCCGCGTGGCAGCGCGGCCGCCGGGTCCGCGCGCGCGCTCGAACACCACCACGTGGTGCCCGCGGTCGCGAAGCGCTTTCGCGGCTGACAGTCCGGCGATGCCCGCGCCGACGATGGCTATCTTCATGGAGATGACGGCTCGGTCCGTTCAGTCTTTACGTAAACCGTAAATGTGAAGCAGGTTCCGTTTCTAAAACGCATCACCGATAAACGCCAGCATGCGGCCGCAGTAG
>JANMUX010000234.1:0-6331 GCA_031392125.1 Acidobacteriota bacterium
GATCGTCGAGCCCACGGGGATGTTCCGGATCGGCAGGGTGTTGCAGGCACGGATCGGCGCTTCGGCGCCGCTCAGCATCGTGGAGCCCACTTCCAGACCGCGCGGTGCGATCACGTAGCGGCGCTCGCCGTCGGCATACACCACCAGGGCGATGTGGGCCGTGCGGTTCGGGTCGTACTCGATGCGCTCCACCTTCGCCGGGATGCCGTCCTTGTTGCGGACGAAATCGACCACGCGGTAGTGGTGCTTGTGGCCGCCGCCCTTGTGCCGGGTGGTGATGTGGCCGTTGTTGTTGCGGCCCGCCTTCTGGATCTGGGGTTCCAGCAGGGGCGCATAAGGCTCACCCTTGTGCAGGTGATCGCGCGAGATCTTCACCATGCCCCGATTGCCGGGGGAGGTGGGTTTCATCTTGATGACGGCCATGATTAAGCGTTCTCCCCGGAGAAGTTCAGCTCCTGGCCCGGCTGCAGCGTCACATAGGCCTTGCGGATGTTGTCGCGGCGGCCCATCGAGCGCCCGAAGCGCTTGGCCTTGCCCTTCATGTTGAGCACGGACACGCCCTTCACCTGCACCTTGAACATCAGTTCGACGGCGGCCTTGATCTCGGGCTTGGTGGCGTCCTGCAGCACCTTGAAGGTGACCGCATTGCTCTTGTCGGCCACGTGCGTCGCCTTCTCGGAGACGATCGGGGCGACCAGCACCTGCATCAGGCGGCCTTCGTCGTACTTCTTCTTGGTAGCGGCGGCGGCGCTCATTCGAACATCTCCTTCAGCTTGTCCATCGCGCCCTTGGTGACGAGCACTTTCTTGTAGTGCACCAGCGACACTGGGTCGGCGTAGCGCGGCTCGATCACCAGCACGTTGGGCAGGTTGCGCGACGCCAGCGCCAGGTTCTCGTCGACGTTGTCAGTGATCACCAAGACCGAGTTGTCAGTCCCGGTTCCCAGGCCCATGGCCTTGAAGCGCGAAGCCAGCAGCTTGGTCTTGGGCGCATCGACCGAGATCGAATCCACCACCGCCAGGCGGCCGTCACGCGCCAGCTGCGACAGGATGGCGGCCATGCCGGCGTGGTACATCTTCTTGTTGACCTTGTGCGAGAAGTTCTCGTCGGCCATGTTTGGAAAGGTGCGACCACCGCCACGCCACAGCGGTGACGAGGTGGAGCCGGCACGCGCGCGGCCGGTGCCCTTCTGGCGCCACGGCTTCTTGGTGCTGTGCTTGACCGCTTCGCGGTTTTTCTGGGCGCGTGTTCCTTGGCGCGCGTTGGCCTGGTAGGCCACCACCACCTGGTGCACGAGGGCCTCGTTGTAGTCACGCGCGAAAACGGTGTCGGGCGCGTCAAACTTTGAAGTGGCCTGGCCCTGGTCGTTCAGAAGCTCGAGTTGCATCACTGGGCTCCTTTCTTGGCCTTGACCTTGATGGCGGGGCGCACGGTCACGAAGCCGCTTTTTGCGCCCGGCACCGCGCCACGCACCAGCAGCAGCTGGCGGGCTTCGTCGATGCGCACGATGTCCAGGTTTTGCACCGACACGGTCTCGTCACCCATGTGGCCCGACATCTTCTTGCCCGGGAACACACGGCCCGGGTCCTGCGCCATCGAGATTGAGCCCGGCACGTTGTGCGAACGACTGTTGCCGTGCGACGCTCGCTGCGACTTGAAGTTGTGGCGCTTGATGGTGCCAGTGAAGCCCTTGCCGATTGAGGTGCCCTGCACGTCAACCGCCTGACCGATCGTGAACATCCCCACTGGCAATGTGGCCCCAAGCTTGTACTCGGCGGCGACTTCGGCGGTGACGCGGAATTCACGCAGGATTTCGCCGGCCAGCACACCGGCCTTGGCCAAATGGCCAGCTTCGGGCTTGGTGACGCGGGAGGGTTTGCGTGATCCGAACGCGACCTGGATGGCGGCGTAGCCATCCACCGGGTCGGTCTTGATCTGGGTGACGCGATTGTTGGACACGTCTAGCACGGTCACGGGAACGCTATCACCGTCGTCCGTGAAGATGCGCATCATGCCCACCTTGCGGCCCAGCAATCCGAGGCGATGGCTCAGACTCATGGTTATTCTCCAGCCCCGTACGAGGGAGCCTTTGTTTGACAAACCCGACATCGATTGGCCGGGTTGATGAATTTCAGCTTGCTTGATCCATAAGGACCTACACGCCGAGACTCCTGCTGCGGCCGCGTCGGGCGACAAACTGAAAGCAGAGCTCGACGATCTGCTCGACGAGATCGACGGCGTGCTCGAGACCAACGCGGAAGACTTCGTCAAGTCCTACGTGCAAAAGGGCGGCCAGTAACACCTATGGCGATGCCATTCTTCACGCCGGGCGACGATCCCGGCTCGAGCTTCCCTGAACTGCTGCGCCGAATCGGTTTGGCATCGGAGGTGGTCAACATGGGCGATCAAGTGGTTCCTCATGCCACCACGTGCGTCGCCATGAGGTTCGCCGACGGTGTGGTGATGGCCGGCGATCGCCGCGCCACCAGCGGCAACTTGATCAGCCACCGTGGCATGGAGAAAGTCGTACAAGCCGACTACTTCAGTGGCGTGGCCATCGCCGGTGCGGCCGGACCCGCCATGGAGATGATCAAGCTGTTCCAACTGCAGCTCGAGCATTATGAGAAGGTCGAGGGCTCGTTCCTGAGCCTGGAGGGAAAGGCCAACCAGCTGTCGATGATGGTGCGTGGCAATCTGCCGGCAGCCATGCAGGGAATGGTCGTCGTGCCGATCTTCGCCGGGTACGACGTGCGCCGGCGCACCGGACGATTGTTCACCTACGACGTCACCGGTGGTCGCTACGAAGAGCAGGACTACGTGGCCACCGGGTCGGGCAGCCTGCACGCCGGAACGGTCATCAAGATCGGCTATCGCGAGTCGATGTCCGACGACGACGCAGTGGCCTTGGCTTGCAAGGGTCTGTGGGAGGCAGCCGACGCGGATTCGGCCACTGGTGGACCCGACGCGCTACGCGGGATCTATCCGATTGTGGCCACCATCACCGCCGACGGCTGGCAGCGAGTCACCGATGATCGCTTGGCGACGGTGTTCGAGCAGATCGCATCGGAGGTGAGAGCACGATGACGATGCCGTACTACGTAGCGCCAGAGCAGGTGATGAAGGACCGCGCCGACTACGCCCGCAAGGGGATTGCGCGTGGACGGGCCATGGTTGCGGTTCGCTACGCCGACGGGATCGCGCTCGTTGCCGAGAACCCTTCCAACACGTTGCGCAAGATCAGTGAGATCTACGACCGCATCGCCTTCGCCGGAGTCGGCAAGTACAACGAGTTCGACCAGCTACGAGTTGCCGGCGTACGCGCCGCTGATCTCAAGGGCTATCAGTACTCACGCGACGACGTCGACGCTCGTGGTCTCGCCAACCAGTACGCCCAGATTCTCGGCCAGGTCTTCACCCACGAGATGAAGCCGATGGAAGTCGAGATCCTCGTCGCCGAGGTTGGTCACGGTAACGACGATTACCAGTTGTTCCACATCCTCTACGACGGCACGGTGATGGACGAACGGCGCTTCAGCGTGCTCGGCGGCGATGCCGAGGCCATCGCCAGTCGTCTCAACGAGTCGTATGCCGACACCTTGACCCTCGCCACGGCCGTCACCGCGGGCACCGCGGCTCTGCAAGGTGCGGATCGGGCTTTGGGCGCCGACGACCTCGAGGTGGCAATGCTGGCGCGGTCGAACGGACGACGTTGTTTCAAGCGGTTGACCGACGATGAGGTCGCCCAGATTCTGGCGGGCTAGCTCGAGATGGCCCGCACCGTCGATCTGAACAGCGATGTCGGTGAGGGCTTCGGCGCATGGCCCGGTGGGCCTGATCGCGAGCTCATGAACATCATCACCTCGGCCAACATCGCCTGCGGATTCCATGCCGGTGACCCGTCGATCATGCGTCGCACCTGCGAGATGGCCGTCGAGAAGAACGTTGCGATCGGCGCGCACGTCAGCTATCCAGACCTCGCCGGTTTCGGCCGTCGATTCCTCGATATGAAACCCGACGAACTCGCCGATGCCGTGATCTACCAGATCGGCGCGCTCGCCGGCTGCGCACGCGCCGCGGGCGGATCGGTCAGCTATGTCAAGCCACATGGTGCGCTGTACAACACCATCGTGCACCACGAGAAGCAGGCGGCTGCCGTTGCTACAGCGGTGCGCACGTACGACGCCACGTTGCCGCTGTTGGTCTTGCCTGGCAGCGTGATCGAGCGGGTCGCGATTGAGCATGGATTGACGGCTCGCGGTGAGGGCTTCGCGGACCGGGGCTATGCGGCCGACGGCACTCTCATTCCACGGAGCCAACCCGGCGCACTACTGACCGACGAAGACGCCGCAACCAACCAGGCGCTCGAACTCGCGGATCGCGGTATTGCCTCAATCTGCCTGCACAGCGATACGCCGGGGGCAGCTGAGCTCGGCGCTGCCGTCGCTGTCGGCTTGCTGCAGGCAGGCTTCGAATTGAGGGCCTTCACGCGATGAGGTTGCTGCCCTGCGGGCCCGGCGCAATCCTCGCCGAGTATGACTCGCTGGTCGAGGTGATGGCTGTCGACAGTGCCTTGCGCGAATCCGACCTTGCGGGGATCGACGATGTCATACCGGCAGCACGAACCGTGCTGGTGACCTACCGCAATGTCGATCGTGTTTCGCTGGAACGACTGCTCGTGCCCGGTGCAACGGCTGCTCGTGCGCACGGGCCACTCGTCGAGATTCCTGTCGTGTACGACGGCATCGACCTCGAAGAGGTGGCCCTGGCAACGGGGCTGTCGGAGGAGCAGGTCATCGAGAGACATTCGGCCACTGAGTACTCGGCGGCGTTCCTGGGCTTCACGCCAGGTTGGGCTTACCTGGTCGGATTGCCGGCCGAACTGCACCTGCCGCGCCGGTCGACGCCGCGGACCGCGATCACAGCCGGGTCCGTCGCCATCGCCAACGAGTTCACCGGCGTGTATCCGACCGCCAGCCCGGGGGGCTGGCATCTGCTCGGCCATACCACCACGGCGATGTTCGATGTCGAACGCGACAAGCCGGCGCTGGTGATGGCGGGCGACCGCGTGCGCTTCGTACGCACATGATCGAGATCCTCAATCAGGGGATCGGTAGCACGTTCCAAGATCTCGGCCGCTTCGGGTGTTCCCACCTGGGTGTCGGTCGCAGTGGAGCGGCCGACCGCCCTTCGCATGCTCTCGCCAATCGGCTGGTTGGCAACGACGAATCCGCTGCCACCATCGAGTCGTGTGGCGGGCTGACCGTGCGCCTGCACCATGCAGCGGTCGTCGCGGTGACGGGTGCGCGCGGTGCGATCGACGTCCGCGACGGCGCGCCGATGGCCGTGAACGGTGTCGAACATCAGCCGGCAGGAGCCGAGTTCACGCTGCGATCGCCCGACGAAGGCATGCGCTACTACCTGGCGATCCGCGGCGGCTTCGACGTCGATCCGGTGCTGGGCTCGCGCAGTTTCGACACGTTGGCCGGACTCGGGCCGCGGCTGTTGGCCGGAGCGCTGATCCGCGTCGGTCCAGATCCGAAGACACCCATCACGACAGATCTTGGGATTCGGCCCCCACGGACCACGTTGGTCCACCTGTCTGAGGGACCACGACGTGATTGGTTCACCGCTGCGGCCTGGACCACCCTGACCACGACTGGATTTGTCGTGAGTCCGTCCGGAAATCGTGTCGGCGCCCGCCTGAGTGGCCCTGTACTGGAACGGGTTGCGGTACGCGAACTGCTCAGCGAAGGGCTGGTCGAGGGCGCAATTCAGGTGCCGCCCGACGGGCAGCCGATCGTGATGCTGGCCGATCACCCGGTGACCGGCGGGTACCCGGTGATCGCCGTGGTTGCTCCCGACCATCTGTCGCTGGTCGTCCAGGCCCGACCCGGCACCGTATTGCGATTTCGACACACGATCGGATAGGCGAGCAATCCGCGGCGCGGCGCGCTACGTTGCGCACATGGAGCGCCGCATCTACGGGCTCGAGAACGAGTATGGCGTCACGTGTACATTGCGCGGCCAGCGCCGGCTCAGCCCCGACGAGGTCGCTCGCTACCTGTTTCGCCGGGTGGTGTCGTGGGGCCGCAGCAGCAACGTCTTCTTGCAGAACGGGGCGCGGCTGTACCTCGATGTCGGTTCGCACCCCGAATACGCCACGCCCGAATGCGACTCGCTGTACGACCTCGTCGTGCACGACAAGGCGGGCGAGCGGATTCTCGAGAGCCTGCTGGTGTCGGCCGAGCAACGCCTGCGCGAGGAAGGTATTCGCGGCACGATCTATCTGTTCAAGAACAACACCGACTCTGCCGGCAACAGCTACGGATGC
>JANMUX010000237.1:0-7656 GCA_031392125.1 Acidobacteriota bacterium
GAGTCGGGAGTCGGGAGTCGACTCCCGTCTCCCGACCCTCTATCTCCCGAAAATAATTTTCTCGCGCTGCAGCAGGGCAGTGGTGCCCTGCACCGCAAGGGCCGCAATCGCGATGTTCAGCGCGGCAGCAGCGACGAAAAACACTACAGAGGGCGACTTGCCGCCCAGCACGTCGGTAAGCAACACCTGCTGGCCCACCCACGGCACAAAATACATCCACGCCTTGCTCGACAACGGATACATGGTCGCCAGGAACCCTGGAACCATCTGCACCATCATCAACAGGCTCAGGTAACTCTGGGCTTCCTTGAACGACTTGGCGAAGGTCGCCAAGTACATCTGGATGGCGACGAT
This sequence comes from Acidobacteriota bacterium, assembly GCA_031392125.1. Lineage (GTDB taxonomy): Bacteria > Acidobacteriota > Vicinamibacteria > Vicinamibacterales > UBA2999 > 12-FULL-67-14b. The sequence continues at coordinate 355 of JANMUX010000237.1, forward strand.
GAACGGGCAGAGTGGCAGCACGGCGCCGAGTACGCCCATAAGCTGAGGACCGCCCAGCCGGAACCGGAGTCCCAGGTCCTGCAGCGGGATGTACTCGAAGATGGCATACAACAACGCGCCGGTAATGATCACGCTCAGCATCGAGGTGGCGGTGCCCGCCAGCCACTTGCCTGCGGCAATCGCGCTGCGAGGGGCCGGGTTGATGAGCAGCGCCTCCAGCGAGCCGCGCTCGCGTTCACCCGCGGTCGAATCGGTCGAGATCGACATGGCGCCGGTGAATGCCGCCATCATGATGAACAGGGGAATGAAGCTCAGGATCTGCGCCGCCCGTTGCTGCGCGCTCGACACCTCCACGTCTTCCAGCTGCAGCGGGCTGGCAACCACCGGGCTGATGCCGCGGCCAATCAGGCGCAAGCTGGCGATCTCGCTGTTGTAGCGCTGGAACAGTCCGCGAATGCGCTGCAGCCGCGGACGCGCGGTCTGGCTCGACGAGTCTGAGACGAAGCGCACCTGAGCCGGCTTCGAGGCCGTGAACTTTTCGGCGAAGTCCTTGGGAATGACCACCACGACATCTTCGCGCTTGCTGCGGACGGCTTCTTGCGGGTCGGCCGGGCCTGCGACGATCTCAATGCCTGGCTGCTGCCGCAACCAGTCCACCAGGGCCGGCGCGTGTTCGGCGCCAACCACGGGAATCTTCACGTCTTCCACCTGGCGCTGCCGGTTGGCCATGGTGTTGAACATGAACGCGATGATCAGCGGGCCGAACAGCGAACCGACCAGGACGGAGATCAGCGAACGGCGGTCGCGCCCCCAATTCTTCAGCTCGGTGCGACAGACGACGAGCACTTGCGCCAGGGAGGTCGGGTTCATGACGAGTGCACCACGTCGACGCCGCTCAAGGCGACGAACGCGTCTTCGAGATTCTGGTGTCCGGTCTGCGCCCGCAGGTCATCGGGGCTGCCCGAGGCCACGATCTTGCCGCGCGCGATCACGACGATGGTGTCGCACAGCGCCGAGACTTCCTGCATGACATGACTCGAGAACAGCACCGTGTGTCCCTCGGACTTGAGCCGGCGGATAATCTCGCGCACCGCGCGCGTGCTCATCACGTCCAGGCCATTGGTCGGCTCGTCGAGCAGCACGTTCTTGGGGTTGTGCACAATCGCGCGGGCCAGCGCGGTCTTGGTGCGCTCGCCGTGCGAGTAGCCGGCGGTGCGGCGATCGGCAATCGCCGTCATGTCGAGCATCTTCAGCAGGTGATCGACGCGGCTGCGCAGGTCGGCGCCGGTAATGCCCTGCAGCTCGCCAAAGTACTCAATATGCTCGCGAGCCGTCAGCCGCGGATACAGGCCCGACTGGTCGGGCAACACGCCCAGGCGCAGGCGCGCGCCTTGCGGATTGGTGACGGCATCGACATCGTCCACGAGGATGCGGCCTTCGTCGGGCCGCATCAGCGTGTACAGCATGCGCAGCGTGGTGGTTTTGCCGGCGCCATTGGGACCGAGCAGACCGGTGACCGCGCCATCGGGAGCCGTGAAGGTGACGCCGTCAACCGCGCGCACGTCGCCGAAGCGCTTGTGGAGGTTTTCGATCCGAATCATGGTTGGCTGCCTCGCGTGCGCATGGGATCAGGGCCGGCCGGCGACAGGAAGAACGGCGGCCGTTGCACCGTGGCGATGCAGCTGGTGTCGAGGTTGTCGGTAGTGCCGGCGTCGATGAAGTTGCGGATGATGCGCAGGCCGCACCCGGTACCGCCGGCCGTGTGTCCGGTGCCTGGCACGATGATGTGCCGGGAGGCAGGCAGGTGCCTGGCAATCTGCTCGCCCCACACCGGCGGCGTGACCGGATCGAGTTCGCCCGACATCACCAGCGTCGGAATCGCAGCGGTCACCGGTTCGTAGTAAGCCGCGTCAACAACGCCACGCGGCCAGAAGGCACAAGCGTCCTGCTGCGTGCGCATGACATATTCGCCGAACAGCGACCCCTCGCTCTCTTTGCGCGCCGCTTCGGCCGTGATGCGCGGCGCATCTTCGGCGCAGATCACCGACAACTGCATGCCGACACTCATGTTCGGTTCGCCGCCGCCATCGTTGAGCGAGGCGAGCGCGAGCATGCCCTGGAAGTCGTTCTGCTCGGCCCGCGCAACGATCGCCGGCACCAGCGCCGATGCCATCGGCGAATACAACACCATTACCACCACGTTGGCCACCAGCCTGGCCTCGAGACGAATGTCGCCGCGAACCCCCGTGCGCGGGTGGGTCACGGTGACGGTCGGCGCGTTGTCCTTGAGCCTGGCCATCAGGGCGCGAAAACGGCCGCCGAGGTTGGGGTAGGCCTTGCGGCAACCTTCGTCTGCCTCGCAGTCTTTGGCCAGCAAGTTGAAGGCGCGCTCCGAGTCGCGCGGGAAGAACAAGGGCAGCTGCATGTTGGTCGGCGCCACGCCGTCGAGCACCGCGGTGCGCACATGCGCGCCGTGCTGCCGCATGTAGACCAGGCCCGCCCGTGTGCCGTACGAGCCGCCATAAAGATTGATCTGGTCGTAACCCAGGTACGCGCGGACATCGTCGAGGTCGTCCATCGCGATGGTCGTCGTGTACTGCGTGAGGTCGGCGTCGTAGCCGGCCATGCATTGCTTCAGCCGCGCCAGGACCGACTCCTGTGTTTCCATCACCGCTTCGAGCGAATCGTCGTCTGACTCGCAGTTGAGCGGATTGGACCTGCCCGTGCCGCGTTGATCGACGAGCACCACGTCGCGGTCGGTCTGCACGCGCCGATACATCTCGCGAATCATCTTGGCCATCTTCGCCGCGCCCTGGCCGGGACCGCCGGCGAGGAAGAACAGCGGGTCTGGTCTGGCGTCCGCGCGCAAGGCCGGCAGCACGACGATGTTCAGGTCAATATGGCGGCCCTGTTTGGTCGCACGGTTCTCGAACACCTTGAAAGTGCCGCACAAGGCGTCGATTGGCGTGTCGTCGCCCGTGCACGGCTTCAAGCGATCGGTGATGGTGGGCTGGGTCTGCTGAGCGCAGCCGCTTGCTAGCAGAGCGGCGAGAAGAATGAGGCGTCGCACGTGGAGATTCTGTCACGGGAAAAGGTGAGCAGGTCCCCTTTTAGCGCAAGGGCAGGGCCGTCAGGCGGTTGCGGGGTGTCACCGCCGGAATCTCGATTCTTCTCACCAGGCTTTTCTGGCGATCGATGGCGAAAATGCTGCGGCTGCCGTCCTGGGCCCACGAGAACGCCTGGCCTGCCGCTTCGAGGTCGATCGTCGCGATGTGGATCAACGTGGGGCCCATGGGCGGTCGCCCGACGACGTACATTTCCGGGCGATCGTGGCCGAGCAGATAGAGCCAGCCGTCGGGGCCGATCGCTCCCCCCGAAGCGGCGTGCGGCGCCATTCGGTCGAGCGCACTCGACGGGAATAGCCACCCGCCGGTGCGGCGCCACTCGGCGTCGAAGGTGACCACGCTCGAGAACCGGTGGTCCTTGTAGCTCAGACGGCCATCTTCGTCGTAGTGGGCAAAGCCAGCTATCCAGCCGCCGCGGTACCGATCGAACCAGGTCAGCGAGCCTTCCTCGGTCATGCCGAGACTGTGACTGTCGACGTGGTCGAGGGTGGCGGTGTCGAACACTTCAATCGACGACCCCATCGGCGTCTGTGAATAGTTCGAGTTTGCACACCACAAGCGGCCCGCGTCCACCAGGCAGCTGTTCATGTGCCGGATGAGTCCGCCGACCGGGCCCACCCACCTGTCGAGCGACTGGCCGGTTGACGCGTCGTACTTGGCGATCACGGTGTTGTCGATGGCGTAAAAGTGCCGTGTGTCGGCAGCGACACCCTGGTCGGCCTCGGGCGCCTCGTAGACCCGCACCGTCCTCGCCGCGAGCCGCTGAATCTCCGGGGCCTGGTATGCGGGCTGATCGGGTTGCGTGTGTGTGGTCCGCGCCAATGACAAGAGGCAGAAGGCGAGCGCCAGCAGGGTGCGCATGACCTACAAGCCTAGGGGCGCGGGGTTGCAGTGATATGTCGGCAGAGTGACGACACCATCACGGCTTCCAATCTGGCAAGCGATCATTGCCGGGCCCGGTGGTCAGCCGGTGATACTTCGACCCGTCGGGGGCCGCGATGGCGAGGTCCCAGTCTTGGCCCTGGTGATGCGCGGGGCTCACCGAGAAGGCCAGCCACGCGCCATCTGTCGAGAAGTCGGGATAGTAGTGCCAGCGCTTGGAATCGCCGGTCAGCTCCCGCGCGCCGCTGCCGTCGGCACCGCGAATCTGCAGCGTTGACGGCTCCTTCGCGAGCAGGACGTTGGCCAGTTGCCTGCCGTCCGGCGACCAGCTTGGCCAGCACGCTCCTCCGGTGTTGTCGAGCGCGCGGGTCTTGCCGGTGGCGAGCTCGAGCACGTGGACCTGGAACTCCCAGAACTGCAGGCGCTGCAGGGTCTGCGCAGCGAATGCCACGAGCTTTCCGTCGGGAGAGACACTGGGCATGATCGCGCGGCCGACGAAATGATGGGTCAGGCGATCGACCCGGCGGTCCGCGAGCCAGACGCGATAGAGATCGCTGCGGCTGTCGCGCTCGGAACTGAAGATCATGCTCTGGCCGTCCGGCATCCAGATCGGATCGAAGTCGTTGGCCGGATGATCGGTCACGCGGGTGACGTTGGTGCCGTCCGCATTCATCACGTACAGATCGAAGTTGCCGCCTCGCGAGGACACGAATGAGATGCGCCGACCGTCAGGCGACCACTTGGGATGCTGATCGTGATGATTTCTTCCCGACGTGAGCTGCGCCACCATCCGAGTTGCGAGATCGATTGTGAAGAGGTGGTTGCGGCCATCGGGATTGTCCGGCCCGGCCAGGTCTGATTGGAAGACGAGCGTACCGGTGAGGTCCTTGGGGAACGGTGCCACGGCCTGTGGCAACGCCGGCGATTGCGCCGAGATGCCAGAAGAGCCGAACTTCAGTTCCGCCAGTTCCGTCGCCAACATCATCGCGACAAGCGCGGCCAGCGCTACGATTCGGGCACCAGGAAGCCTCATACCCGAGCGTATCGCATTACTGCTAGCATCGGCCGCATGACCCGCGCCCGCGCCCTGTTTCTGGCCGCCGCGTTGCTGCCAGCCGCCGTCCTGCTCGGCCAATCACCGGCCGTCATTCCGGCCTTTTGGGATGCCGAACTGCTGCACGACTACGAGTTGCCGCTCGCCACCCCGGGCATGTCGCCGACGCATGTCTCGCGTGACTACTATTACGCGCTGCCGGAACGCCCCCTGTTCAAGAGTTATCCGATCTATCACCCCGATCGAGAACCAGCCGGCTACCTGGATCGGTTGCGCGCGGTGGAGCCCGAGCAGGTGTTCGATGCCGCCAGCCTCAAGACCGACGCCGACTGGATTGCCGCGGGCAAGCTCGTGTTCGAGTTGCCCATCGACTTCGGCGGTCCGATCGTCAGCCTGGCGGACGTGCGGGATGCAAAGTGGTACGCGCGGCATCGCGTGCCGATCGCAAACGACGGCACCATGCCGTTTGCGCGCTACGTCGTCCGCGAGAAGGGCAAGGTCGAAGTCGGCAACCTCGCGTGCGCGATGTGCCACACCCGCGTGATGCCCGATGGCAGCGCCATTCTCGGCGCGCAAGGCAACTTTCCACTCGACCCGATTTTCTCGACGCAGGTCTCCGGGTTGCCGCCGCCGGTGCTCCCGCTCGTAATCAATTCACTGGTGGCTGCGCCCTGGGACGCCGAGGGTAGCGCGCGCCTCAAGGCCATGACGCCGGCCGCTCTCGAGCAGGCGCTGGCAGGCGTCCCGCCAGGCGTCATGGTCCGCCAGGGAACCAGCCTGTTCTCGCCGCCGGCGATTCCCGATCTGATCGGCTTGCGCGATCGACGGTATCTCGACAAGACCGGCCTTGGCCGGCATCGCGGCGTCGCCGACGTCATGCGCTATGCCGCGATGAACCAGACGCTGGATGTCCTGGGAAACTACGGCGGCTATATCCCGGGCGCCCAGGACGGCCGAACGCTGGCGCCACCGGGCAAGGCATCGTTCGCCGGCTCGCTCGATCGGTATTCCGACCCGCAACTCTACGCGCTGGCGCAGTTCGTCTACAGCCTGACACCGCCGCCGAACCCGAACCCGCGCGATGCGAAGGCGGCACGAGGCGAAGCGGTGTTTACCGCGTCGGGGTGCGCGCGTTGCCACACTCCGCCGCTCTATACCGCCAACCTGCTGGTACCTGCGCCGGGCTTCACTCCACCCGCTGACCACCTGGCCAAATACGACATCCTCAACGAGCGCGTCGGCACCGATCCCGCGCTGACCATGACCACTCGGCGCGGCACTGGCTACTACAAGATCCCATCTCTCAAGGGCGTGTGGTACCGCGGTCCGTTCGAGCACAGCGGCTCGGTGGCCACGCTCGAAGACTGGTTCGACGCGCGCCGTCTCCGAGACGACTACGTCCCGACCGGCTTCAAGGGCGCCGGCGTGATCACCCGCGCGGTCAAGGGCCATCCCTTCGGCCTGTCACTCTCGGCCGACGACCGTGCGGCGCTGGTCGCGTTCCTCAAGACCCTGTGACCGGGGCGGCAGGGCAACCTGCGCTATCATTTAACGTTTACTGACGGTCGTTTTTCGCTCTCATTCTTCAAGGAGTCCCCCGGTGGCCAAGATCAAGGTCAAGAACCCCGTCGTCGAGATGGACGGCGACGAGATGACGCGCATCATCTGGCAGAAGATTCGCGAGCAGCTCATCCTGCCGTATCTCGATATCGACCTGAAGTACTTCGACCTTGGCGTCGAGGCTCGCGACCGGACCGGCGATCAGATCACGATTGATTCAGCCAACGCGACGCGCCAGTACGGCGTGGCCGTCAAGTGCGCAACCATCACGCCCGACGAGGCGCGCGTGAAGGAGTTCGGCCTCAAGCAGATGTGGAAGTCGCCGAATGGGACCATCCGCAACATTCTCGACGGCACCATCTTTCGAGAGCCGATCATCTGCAAAAACGTGCCGCGGCTGATTCCGCACTGGGACAAGCCGGTGGTCGTGGCCCGTCACGGCTTCGGCGATCAGTACCGCGCGCAGGACTTTACCTTCCCGGGCGCCGGCACCCTCACCCTCAGCTGGACGCCCGATGGCGGCGGCGAGCCGATCTCGCGCGAGATCATCAAGACCAAGGGCAGCGGCATTGCGCTCGGCATGTTCAACCTCGATGCCTCGATCGAAGGCTTTGCGCGCGCCTGCTTCACCTACGCCCTCGGTCGCAACTATCCGGTCTACCTGTCGTCGAAGAACACCAT
>JANMUX010000257.1:0-3626 GCA_031392125.1 Acidobacteriota bacterium
GCGGGCTCCACGGAATCACGCCAATGCCTTCGGCCGCGCAGAGCGGCAGCATCTCGCGCTCTTCCTCGCGGTAGACGAGGTTGTAGTGGTTCTGCATCGACACGAACCGCGTCCAGCCGTGCAGGCGCTGGGTGGCCAGCATGGTCGCGAACTGCCAGGCGTACATGCTCGACGCGCCGAGGTAGCGCGCCTTGCCTGCCTTGACCACATCGTGCAAAGCCTCGAGCGTCTCTTCGATCGGCGTGTGATCGTCGAAGCGATGGATCTGGTACAGGTCGACGTAGTCCATCCCCAGCCGCTGCAACGAGCCGTCGATCGCCGCCATGATGTGCTTGCGCGACAATCCGCGGCCGTTCGGGTGGTCAACGACCGGGTAGAACACCTTGGTGGCCAGCACCACTTCTTCGCGGCGGGCGAAGTCCTTGAGGGCGCGGCCGACGACTTCCTCGCTGGCGCCGCGCGAGTACATGTCGGCGGTGTCGAAGAAGTTGATGCCGTGCTCGATGGCGCGCTTGATGAACGGCCGGCTGGTTGCCTCGTCCAGGACCCACGGCCGCCAGTTCGGCGTGCCGTAGGTCATGGTGCCCAGACAAAGCCGTGACACTTTCAGGCCGGTGGTGCCAAGGCGGATGTAGTCCACTGTCGTCGCTCCATGTAAAGGAAGTAGGGAATTGAAAGCAGCGCCAGCCCACCGGCTACGGCGAACGCGCGGCCAAAGCCGTAGTGCTCGCTGAGCCAGCCAACCGAGATCGACCCGGTGCCAATCCCGGTGTCGAAAGCGCCGATGAGCGCACCGAAGGTGGCGCCGCGGCGATGGTCGGGCACGTGGTGCATCAGGTGGGCGACAAAGATAGGATACGCGGAGCCGAAGCCGACGCCGAACAACACGGCCGACAACGCGAACGTCGCCCGCGTGGACGCAAACACCAGGACGCCGATACCAAGCACCATCATCGCGAGGCACGGCACAATCACGCGGGCGTGGCCCACCCGGTCGGCGTACCGGCCAATGAACGGGCGCGTCGCCACAATCGCGAGCGAGAACACGGTAAAGAACAGCGCGCGCGGCGTCACACCGACCCGATCGGCATAGATCGCAACGAAGCTGGTAATGCCACCGTAGCTGAACGAGTACAGGAACAACGTGATGGCGCCGACCATGACTCGCCACTCGACCAGGTCGGCCGGCTTCAACGACAGCGGCGGCATCTCGCGGCGCACGTCGGGCGGCAGCCGCCAGGCGATCAACGCCATCAGCAGGTTCAAAGCCGCCATCTCGAGGCACAGCAGCGTCCAGCCGCCACGGTCGAACACCCACAGTCCGAGCCCGGGCGCGATGGCGATCGCCAGAATACTGGCGAAGCCTGAATAGCCCAGACCCTCGGCCCGGCGCGAGGCTGGCACAATATCGAGGATGTAGGCACTGGATGAAGACAGCAGCCCCGACCAGAACACGCCGTGCACGAGCACCAGCGCAAGAATGACCTGGTACGACGGAGCTATTGCATACAGCAGCGAGAAGACCGTGATGGCCGCGCTCGCAACAATCAGCACCTTGCGCTTGCCCAGCCGATCGCCCATGGCGCCGGTGATCGGCGCCGACACCGCCGATGCGTAGGTGAGGAGACCCAGAAACAGCCCGGCCTCACTGCCGGTTCCGCCGAGCGCGAGGATGTGAAACGGCGCCGTCGGCAGCAACTGGAACGCGGACATGAAGACCGTGAAGCTGTAGCTGCACATCAGGAAGAAACGCGGCGTGAAGAGTGCGTCAGGATCTGACGTCGAGGACGATCTTGCCAATGTGCGTGCCAGCCTCCATGAGCCGATGGGCATCTGCGGCCTGCGCCAGCGGAAACACCTGGTGAATGATTGGCCGGACGGTCCGCGATTCCAGCAGCGGCCACACCTGCCGCCGCAGCTGCGCGGCGATCGCACCTTTTTCAGCCGGCGTGCGCGGGCGCAGCGTCGATCCGGTGATCCACGCGCGCTTGCGCATCATCACCGAGAAATCGATCTCCGCCTTCGGGCTCTTCAGGAAGGCGATCTGGACGAGCCGTCCCTCGGTCGCCAGCAGGTCCAGGTTCCGGCCCATGTAATCACCGCCGACGATGTCGAGCACCACGTCGACGCCACGCCCGCCTGTGACTTCTCGGCCGGCGGCCACCCAGTCCGTGGTTCTGTAGTTGAACGCGTGCGCGGCACCAAGTCCACGCGCGGCTTCGCATTTCTCGTCGCTGCCGGCGGTGGCCAGGACGATCGCGCCAAAGGCCCGCGCCAGTTGGATCGCGGTGGTGCCGATGCCGCTGGTGCCACCGTGAATCAGGATCGACTCGCCGGCTTCGAGTCGGCCGCGTTCGAACACGTTGGTCCAGACGGTGAAGTAGGTCTCGGGAATCGCCGCCGCCTCGATCATCGAGAGGCCGCGCGGCACCGGCAGGCATTGCTCGTGCGGCACGTTGACGCGTTCGGCGTAGCCGCCACCCGCGACCAGGGCGCACACTTCATCACCGACGGACCACGACGACACACCCGGGCCGAGGGCGATGATCGTACCGGCCACTTCCAGCCCCGGCAAATCAGAGGCACCAGGCGGGGGCGGATACTTGCCCAGGCGCTGGATGACATCGGGCCGATTGACTCCGGCGGCCACCACGTCGATCAATACTTCGCCCAGACCCGCGCTTGGGTCTGGACGATCGGCAAGCGCCAGGACGTCGGGCGGCCCGAACCGGGAAATTTCAATTACGCGCATAACTGAAAGAACACACGCACCTTCACTTCAGTCCCGACGGCAGGCGCGGCGATGACAGCAGCGCGGCGAACTCGGCCCACTGCCGCGACGCCGAGGCCTCGCGGCCGGCCTTGCGCGTGACGTAGGTGCGGACCAGGTCCTTGCCCAGGTTGTAGTTGATCACATAGCTGCGATACTGGTCGATGAACTTCACGCGCTGTTCCGCCCTGGGCTTGGTGTACAACGCGTATTTTTCGAGCCACGCGGCCGCGCCTGCACGATCGATGGTGCCGTCGATGTAGCGGCGAGCCGCTTCGTTGCCGGCGTACGACAGGCGATCGACCAGGGCAAGCACTTCGTAGTACTCCTGCACGCGCTTGCCGTCGAGTCCCGCCAGCGGAAACAGCACCTCGCGTTCAAACGTCATGCGGTCGGCTGCCGGGAAGGCGACCTCGATGCCGTAATTCGCCGTGCCCTCGGCAATCAGCGACTGCGGCGAGAACAACGGGTAGACCGTGTATTCAATCCAGCCGCGATCCCTCACCAGATGCTTCTCGAGCAGCACGTTATAGACGTGGTGCCCCGGATAGCCTTCGTGACACGCCAGGTCGATTGCGCGATCGACATAGATGGGCAGGTCGGTGTTCACCTGGATGAGACTCTTGTAGTCACCCTGATACCAGTTGTAACCGCTCCACGACTTCCCCGTTACGTACTCGATCGTGAATCGCTCCTGCGGCGGCAACTCCACGTGCGCCATCGTGCGGTCGCGGCAGGCGCGAACGGCCTCGCGGAACACCCGGTCGACGCGGGCGGTTGGAATGACGAAGGCCTGCTTGAAGCGGTCGTATCGCTCGATCAGCGGACCCTCGCCAGGCAGGCGGGCCTCGAGCAG
>JANMUX010000278.1:0-3485 GCA_031392125.1 Acidobacteriota bacterium
CCGAGAACCACGGCGCCGACCGCCGATGTGGTGAGTAGCTGCTCGCGCAGCAACACCGTGCCGATCGCCACGAACAAGGCGATGACCGCGGCGTCCTGGACGATGCCGGGAAAGCGGTCGTTCGGGCGATCGTCGCGCCACTTGTTGGCGACCAGCGCGACTACCGCGTTGACGACGGCGAGCACCAGCACGAGCCTGGCAATGGCCGACAGCAGTTGGACGTCACCCAGTCCCTGCCGGACCGCCAGTTCGAGCAGGACGTAACCGATTAGCAGCCAGCCCGAAAACAGCAGCCGGCCACGAACGTAGCGGCCTACGGCAGGCCTCCGTCTTTCTTGAACGCCGCGATCTCAGCGGCGACCAGCTTCACCGGGACCACCTTCGGGTTCGAGCCGCCCTTCGAGTCTTTCTCCGGGTCCACGCCTCGCGCGCCGCCCGAGGCGGTCACTTGCGCCGACTTCTTCTCGCCACCACCGGTTGGCAGCATGCGGCTCAGGCCGAAGCCGCGTTTCTTCGGCTCCTCGGCCTTCGCTTCTTCTTTTTTCTCTGGGACCTTGGCGTCTTCGGCCTTCTTGTCGCCTCCACCGGTCAAGCCAGCAGCGCCAGGATCGACCGTTGCGATGGCGGTGACCGCCACCGGCTTGTAGCTGATGTTCTTGGCGAAGCGAGGCTGCACGGTGGCCGCGGCCGTCAGCTTTTTCGACGCAATCAGCTTGGTGATGCGGTCGAGACGCTCCTCCATCTCGGGATGCGAGGCAAACAGCCCACGCTTCTCCTTCGATGCCTTGTTGCGGTCCTTGAGCGTGGTGAGGAAGCCGACCAGGCCGTTAGGCGCATAGCCAACCTTGTTGGCCAAAGTCACGCCCATCTCGTCGGACTCGCTCTCCTCGGCGCGGCCAAATCCTCGCTCGACGATGTTGTCGTAGGTGGCGGTGACGGCGCGCTCCATCAACGACGAAGAGCCCGAAAGCGTTTCCGCGGCGCCCATCTGCACCGCCTTGCTCTTCTGGATCGCGCGAATGGTGTGCTTGTCGGTCACGTGAATAATTTCGTGTCCGAGCACGCCCGCTAGTTCGGCTTCGGTCTTGATCAGCGCCAGCGCGCCGCGCGTGATGTGGATGTAGCCGCCGGGCGCGGCAAACGCATTGACGCCGTCGGTGTCGAGCACGACGAAGGTCCACGGCAGCGCGGGACGCGTGCTGCCCTGCGCCAGTGACGTGCCGACCAGCGCGAGGTAGCGATGCACGGCCGCGTCCTGCACCACGCCGTAGCGCGTGCGGATGCGCTCGCTGACCGCGGCGCCCAGCTCCTGTTCTTCGGCGTCTGTCATCTGCAGATCGCGGACGTCATTCGCCTTCTTCGCAATCGAGATGCCCTTGCCGATCTGGCCGAGCTGCGTGCCTTCGCCGCGCCGCTCGCCCGCAGCTTCGGCGCGACCCACCATCAACAGAGTGATTACAACCAAAGCCGTCGTGCGCATCATGGTGTCTTGACCTCAAAAATCGCGACCGGTTTGCTTTTGCCTTTCACGACGACGTCACCGAGGGGATGGATATCATACCGCCCTTTGAGGCGAGCCCGAGTCGCGTCGCTGATGATGATCCGGGTGCCGAAATCCTTGTTCAGCGACTCGAGCCTGGCGCCCAGATTCACCGCGTCGCCGATCACCGTGTAACTCATGATCGTGTCGGAGCCGATGTTGCCGGCCACCATCTCGCCGGTGTTGATGCCAATGCCAATGTCGAGTGTGGGGCGGCCCTGGCTGTGCCATTCGGCGTTCAGTTCGTGAAGCGCTGTGGTCATTGCCAACGCTGTCTGCACCGCGTGCTCGGCGTGGTCGTCGTCGTCCAAGGGCGCGCCAAACAATGCCATCACCATGTCTCCGACGAACTTGTCGACTGTGCCGCGGTGGTCGAACACCACTGACACCATGCGCGAGAAGTACTGGTTGAGCTGCGCGACCACCTCCTCGGGCGAGCCTTTCTCTGACATGGCGGTGAATCCGCGCACGTCTGAGAACAACACCGTCATGGTGCGGCGCGCGCCTCCGAGGGCCGCCAGCGATGGGTCGGCGACCAGCTGGTCGTAGACGTCCTTGGAGACATACCGCGAGAACAGCTTCTTGACCTGGCGCTTCTCGCGCCCCTCGACCACATACTTCCACGCAAGGTCGCCGACAAACGCGAGCACGACGGCGATGGTTGGCACAGTCACCGGAATCCACGTGCCGTTCGCAAACTGCACGACAGAGACCCACCCCAGCGCGATCACCAGTGCCGCCGACGCGAAACCTGTGACCCAGGCGTTAGCGGCAAGACCCGTGGCCGCCACGGCGAAGGCGAGGCCAAGCGTCAGCGCGTAGCCGAACCAGGGCGGCGTCGCGGCCACTGATCGGCCCGACAGCAACCCATCGATGACATTGGCGTGCACTTCCGGGCCGTTGATCTCGCCCTCTCGAAAGGGCGTCGTGAACACCTCTTTCAACCCCTCACCGCTGCCGCCCACCACGACGATGCGGTCCTTGAACAGGGCGGGATCGATGGCGGGCGTCTGCCCTTCGAGGATCTGCTGCTGCGAGTAGAAAACGTCGTAGAACGAAAAGGAAGTAAACGTCGGCTGGCCGTTTGCGTTCTGCGCCGGTCCACGCCAGGCGACCAGCGAGGCGCACTGGCCGGCATCAAGGCGCGCCGTCGGATTCACCCCCGCTCCCGCTGCCATCGTCGTCGCCAGGGCAAGCGACGGGACGGTGCGCTCGCCGACCTGTACCACCGGCGCGATGCGGCGCACCGGTCCATCGGCGTCGAGCGTAAAAAGGGTGTGCCCGATGCCGCGGGCCGCTTGCGCCAGCGCAGGAAACGGCGGCCGCAGAAGCGGCCGCATCTCCACGCAGCCGGGCGACGCTATGCGCACGTTGAGCGCCGGCGCGTCGAGGATGGCCGCGAGGGCGCGTGACGGATCGAGCAGCTCGGCACTCGATGCTTCGGCCGCGTGCACCACGTTGCCGGCTCGCTTGGTCGACTCAGCGAGCGCCGCGTCGGACTCTTCACCGGTCCATTCGACGTCGCCGACCATGAACTTCCGGATATCGCGCTCGGTAAACAGGATGTCGTAGGCGATCACCTTCGCACCGGCGGCCGACAAGTAGTCGATGACGGCGGCGTGGGTCAACCGCGGCCAGGGCCAGCGGCCGACGAGCGGCTCCATGCGGCTGATGCTGTCGTCGTCGATCCAGACAATCACGATGTTGTCGGCAGGCGCCGACTGCCGAGCGGTTGCGGAGACCCGCAAATCGTAGGTCTTGAGTTCGATGATCTGGACGAAGGAGAACAGGCCGCAAGTGCCGGCGAGAACTGCCGCGAGGGTGCCGATGCCCAAAAACGAGAGTCGTTTTCGTGTCTGCATCGGTTTGGTACCGCTACGGGGATTCGAACCCCGGTGTCCAGACTGAGAATCTGGCGTCCTGACCCCTAGACGATAGCGGCACT
>JANMUX010000328.1:0-5521 GCA_031392125.1 Acidobacteriota bacterium
TCCAGCGTGGCACGAAAGTCCTTCAGATCCACTAGCCGATCGGTCAGGAGAATGAACTTGGTGAGCGATAACTGTCCCTCGCCCAGGATGCGGAACGCGCTCGCCATGGCTTCGCGCTTGTAGCGCTGCTTGACGACCGCCGCGGCCAGTGAGTGATAGCCGGTCTCGCCGTACGACCACAGCTGCTCCACCGCCGGCATGACCAGTGGGAACAGCGGCGACAGCAGGTCCTGCAGGAGGTCGCCGATGAAGAAATCCTCCTGGCGCGGCTTGCCGACAACGGTGGCGGGATAGATGGCGTCTTTACGATGCGCAATCTGCTGGACGTCGAAGACCGGGTAGTCGTGCTGCAACGAGTAATAGCCGTAGTGATCACCGAACGGGCCTTCGGGCCGGCGCCGCCGCGGTGCGACCTGCCCCATCAGCGCAAACTCTGCGCTTGCGATTAGCGGATGCGGATGACCGTTCGGCCCGGCCACCTGCGGCAGGCGCTCGCCGGCAACGAGCGACGCCAGCATCAGCTCGGGCACGTTCTCGGGCAGGGGCGCGATGGCCGACAGGATCAATGCCGGGGGGCCGCCAAGAAACACGGTGACGGGCAGCGCCTCGTCACGCGCCTCGGCGCGTCCGTAATGGAAGCCGCCACCCTTGCCAATCTGCCAGTGCATGCCGGTTGACGCCTTGTCATACACCTGCATGCGATACATGCCAAGGTTGTGACCGGGCTTCTCGGGATGGTGCGTGTAAACCAGCGGCAGCGTGACGAATGGGCCGCCGTCATCGGGCCAGCAGGTGATCACCGGCAGCTGATCGAGGCGCACATCGCTGGTGACGACCTCGCGCACCGGTCCAGTGGCCAGGCGTTTCGTGCCGATCTTCAGCAGCTCGAGGCCCACGTCGCGTGCGCCCCACAGCTTCGCCGGCGTCGGCGGCAGCAAGGTTTCAGCCAGGTGCACCACGCGTTTGATGAAGGCCAGCGGCCGCCGGCCAAACGCCAGTTCCGCGCGCCGCGGCGTGCCGAACAGGTTGGTCGCCAGCGGGAACGCTGCGCCGGTGATGTTGGTGAACAGCAATGCCGGGCCGCCGGCCGCGATGACTCGCCGATGGATCTCGGCCGCTTCCAGCACGGGATCGACCGGCGCGGTGATCTCGACAAGATCGCGATCGCGGCGCAGCTGCTCAAGAAAGGTTCGAAGGTCAGGAAACATTGCCTACAATTATCGCCCGAGCACGCCGGCGTCATGCGCTGATTGGCCGCCGATCAGCGTCAGCACGCTATGAAGACCGGGGAGCTGCTCCGTCGGCACGGTAAACAGGTCGGCAGAGAGCACGGCCAGGTCGGCCAGAGCGCCGGGCACCAGCCAACCCTTCTCCTTCTCCATGAACTCGGCGTACGCCGACCCGCGCGTGTAGGCGGTGACCGCTTCCTCGCGCGAAAGCGCCTCGGCCGGATTCACCGGGTGCAGGGTTGCGAACATGATGTTCAGGAATGGGCTCAGCGGACCGTCGGACCCAATCGCCACCGGAATGCCTGCCGCGAGCAACGACTTCATCGGCTGCATCGTCTTCATTCGCAGCTCGCCCAACCTGGCTACCATTGCTGCGCGCAGCATGAAGTGGGCAGGGTTTTGCACGACCACCACCCCGAGCGTCTTCGCCCGCGGTAACAGGTCGGGGCCCAGCATGTCGCCATGTTCGAGCCGCGGCCGCTTGGCCCGCCAGGTGTCGGCGCTGCCGGCCGCTTCGAGGGCCGACAGATATGCGGCGATTGCGGCATCGCCGACGGCGTGGACGGCGAGGGGATCCTCCGATCCGTAGGCCCAACCGACAATTTGCGCGAGCCGATCAAGCGACAAATTGAGCCGGCCGCTAACATTAGGCCGGTCTGCATAGGGCGCCCGCAGCGCCGCCAGCCGATCGATCGGCGTGCCATCAAGAATCCACTTCATTCCGCGCGCGTCGATCTTTCGTGTCGGCTGTGGCGGTACCAGCGGCTTGCTGTCCTGCAGGTCGCCGCCGCCTTCGCGCAGGGGAAAGCGCATCGCGCGCCAGCGAAGCGGCAGGTCCGCCGCGATCAAGTCGCCCACCACTTTCGCCTGGCGACCGCCGAGACCCATTTCCTGGACTGACGTGATGCCGAGCGCAACCGCCTCGCGTGACATCTTCAGGTAGGCGGCGGGAGCGTCGGCCGCGGACACGAGCGCGGTCAGGCGGCGGCGCACCATTTGCTCGGCGTATTCCTCGACGCGGCCGTTGAGGCGCCCCGACGAATCGCGGCCGAATCGGCCGCCCTCGGGATCAGGAATCGACTCGGCCACGCCCGTCAGCGTCAACGCGGCACTGTTCATGATCATGCCGTGTCCGGTAAAGGCCTGCAGAATCACCGGGCGATCCGACACGCGCGCGTCCAGCCACGCGCGATCCACGGACACGTCATCAAGCAACTGTCCGCCAATCTCGACCTCAACCCATTGCCCCGGCGGCGCCTCGCGCATGGCGGCCTGCAGAGCCTGCTCCACCATGCCTGCCGTCGGTTCTTCGGGGACGACGACGCGGTACGCTGGCGGTCGCGGGGCGACGTGGACATGCGCGTCGTTGAAGCCAGGAACGACGGTGCGGCCACCAAGATCGATGCGGCGTGTGGAGGCGCCAGCCTGGGCGGTAATCGAGGCGTTGTCGCCGACTGCGATGATGCGCTCGCCGCGAATCGCCAGTGCCTCCGCCCAGGGCTGGCCGGGGTTGGCGGTGAAGACCTTGCCGTTGAACAACACCGTATCCGCAGTGGGTGCCGCCGCGCTGCAGGCGCCAAGCGTCGCTGCCACCATGAACACTGCCAGCCTCGTCATCATTGAAGTTCTATAACGTCCACTGCTTGGAATCATCAATCGGGACACACCCAGTACATGCCGGCCACTGCTTCGGCGCCGCCATTGCCGGCGCATGGCGCGGTTTGCACCGTCACGGCCTCCGCGCGATGCGCGTCGACCTGCTGTTGGTAGCCGTCGATGCGAATCATGTCGGTCGATGCCAGCAGGACCCGCTCGCGAGACAGGAACGTGGTGGCATAGGCGGTCCAATAGTCGGCACGCCCATAGCGGATGCCGTTGGTCACAAGATACGTGGCCAGCTCGCGGCGCGAGTTCACCGGCTCGTAGTAGAGATACTCGCGGACCAGGCGGACGTGCGCGGTGGCGCTCACCGCGGTCCACACCAGCAACACGCCGGTGGCCGCCCATCGCCATTCGCGTCGTGGCTCGTACGTGAAGAAGAGCGCGGTGAGGCCGAGGCCGGCATAGACCGACAACAACGCATACCGCGCAGTGCCGACGTCGGCAGTACCGCAGCGGGTGATCACGTAGACCACGCCGGCCTGCATCCCGACCAGGAACAGAAAGCTGCCGATCGTCGCCGGCCCGCGCCACGGCATTTGCCGCTGACGTGCCGCCAGCCACGCGACCCGGCCGAGCATGGCCAGAAAGAACGCGCCAAGCAGCGGCCAGAAGACCGGCAGGCCAGGGATGCTGGTGCGTAACGTGCTCCGGATGCCGAAATGCGTCAGACGGTGGTCGCCGGTACCGAACATGATGCCGAGATAGTCGCCAAAGTAGCTGGCGATACCAGGGCCGATCGTGGACAGCGACAAACAGGCGCGCCCGACCAGCGCCCCCACGTTTTGACCGGCGCCAAGCGGCGCAACGACTGCCGACCCTGGGCCCGACGGCGACGAGAAGAGAAAGCCGATGCGCACCAGTTGCCACACGACCAGGTATCCGACCATCGCAAGGCCAACCGCCCGCCACCGCTGGGCGGTCATGCGCCAGTCATCCATCAAGGCGAGGCCAACGATCGCGGTCAGGCCATAAAGCGTGAACTCGCGGTGCAAGAAGCCAATGCCGAACACGACGCCAAACGCGAACGGGCGGGCGCGCAACAGCCACAGGAGCAGCACGTAAAGAAAAGGCTCGGGGTTGCCACCGCCGGTCTCGACGAGGGGCGCGGCCAGCGCGGGAGCGGCCAGCACGAAGAACACCGATGAGATCAGTGCCGTCACCGGCCGTAGCCTGCCGTCGCTATGCAGGATCCAGATCAGTAGTCCGCTGGTGGCGACATTCACCAGCACGACGGGCAGCTTCAGCATCGCCACCGACGGCCCGAAGATGGCAAATAACGGCGCCGCCAGCCACGCTTGCACGCCGAGCATGTACGGCGCGCCGTAGATGAACAGCGGGAACGACCGGCCCTCGGCGATGTGCTTCGCCATCAGGCCGAAGATCGCCTGGTCTGAGTCGAACCCCGCCTGCTCCCATCGCAAGAAGACGGCGCTGCGCGCCAACACCAGCACCGTGCCCGCGACCAGGGCGAGGACGAGGTTCCGATCGGTTCGCCACAACTGCTGAACCCGATCAGCCGCAATCGACAACGGTGAAGGTGATGATGACGAAGCGGCAGGCACTCGTCTGCAATAATACCTGCCGGCCCACAGAATGTCTTCGCACACTCCCCCTGCCACCTCGCCCTGGCGACCCGTTGCGCTGATCGCGTTGACCGGGGCCGTCATCCTCGTTGCATCCCTGGGAGGAGCGGCGTTTGGAGTCGGCACGGCCGAGCGCGACTACCAGTTCGCACCCTCGGACGAGGCGTGGCCGCAATCGCTGTTGCCGGCGCTCGAGACGCCGTACGCCGCACCATGGTCAGTCTCGTCCGCTGCCGGGCGCGGCGCCATGGCGATTGCCCGCGGCCGCCGGTCGGCGCTGCGGGATCTCTCTGCGGTCGCGGGTGCAGCTGCCATCACCGCGCTTGGGCTTTGCCTCCTGGCTGCCGGCATTCCCCTCGCGCCGGTAGTTGGCGCGATGGCCGGCGCGGCGGCCGGTTCGTCGTTCTGGTGGCGCAGTCTGTACTGGACCCCTGACGCGATGTCGCCGCTGCTGGCGGTGTTGGCCATCTGGGCCGGATGGCGATGGCTGGAGACGCGGCGCACAGCGCTCGGTGTGGGCGCCTTCGCCGCAGCCATGCTGGCCACGGCGGAGAGTCCGGCGTGGGTGGTGTGTGTGCCAGCCGCGGTGGCGTTCAGCTGGTCCCAGCTCACTTCGCGTAGCGGCCGCGCCGCGGTGGTGGCGCTCGGCGTGGCCCTGGCGGCGACTGCGCTCTGGCCGCTCGCCGTAACAGCGGCCGTGGCCAAGGACGCCGCATGGCCGTCAGTCGCCGGCGTCGAGCCTCCGCCAGTGGACACCTGGGCCCAGGTCATCGATCCGGTGTCGACGTCGGCCGCCACGCTGGGTGCCGACCTAGCGAGGGAGTTCACGCCCCTCGGCGCTGGACTGCTGGCCATCGGCGTAGCCGTACTGTGGGGCTACCGTTCGCATCGAGCCGGAGTGGCATTGCTGGCGGCTGCATGCCTTGGGTGGCAATGGTGGGTGCCGCACGCCAGTTTCGAGTCCGTCCACCTGCCACTTGCGATGGGCGGATGGGCCACGATCGCAGTGGCGCTGCGGTGGATTCTGCAGACCCTGCACGCGCGGTC
>JANMUX010000338.1:0-2461 GCA_031392125.1 Acidobacteriota bacterium
TGCATTATTTCAATTTCGCGCAGAAGCTGTTCGAGGTCGGCGAGGGCTCGACGTTCGGGCTGCTGACCTGGGGCGTCGGCCACATCGGCGATGTCAGCTACCGCCGGCTCGTGGCGCTGCTCGGCGATGACCTGGCCCGAGACCCTCCCGCGTCGATCGATGACGTCGCGACGCGATGGGTGCGCCTGTTCCAGCCCCTCTACGACGCTCACGTGCCCGTGGTCGATCTGCGCAAGGCACTGCGCAAGCCCGGACGCACCCCCGCGCGTAAGCGTTCGGACCACGCCAAGCTAAGCGATCTCGTCGACGCGAACGCCGTGGGCTTCTGCGTGGCCGGGCATTGCATGCCCGAACGCGTTCCTGATGCCCGCATCATCACGTTTAGGCCCACCGAGCTCGCGCCCAGTGTCGCCAAGCCGGTGCCTAACGAGCTGCAGTTGTGGGGCATGCCCAACGTGATGAACCGCCTGCGATACGGGGTCGATCAGCCGTTCATCAACGCGCTTCTGGCCTCCGGCAAGTGGAGCGGAACCCCGGATGACCTTACCGATCTTCTGGCCGCGCACGGGTTGCAGCCACGGGCGCGGTTGCCGATGCGCGACGCGATTGACTATGTCCATTCCGCTATCTACTGCACGATCAAGGCCATGAAGTTCTCGACCGGCGCCCAGGTGTGCGGGGGCCCGATCGAGATCGCCGTAATCACCTCCGACAGAAAGTTCCGATGGGTCAGGCACAAGCCCTGGGACGCAGCAATCGAAGACGGAGACTTCTCATGACCAAGGCGAATCTTAGGAAGGCCCTCGACCAGCGAACGCTTAAGGAAGTGGTCACCAGCATGGAGGCCAACCTGGCCCGCAGCGGCAGCTACCTGCTCGCCGACGTGCGCCGACTGATCGGCGATCCGACCAAGGGCACCGGGATCTCCATACCGCTGCCGCCCGCACACCGAAAGAAGCGCTGATTCGTTGCTACAAGCGCGTGCAGGCGCCGCGCAGATCCATCTCAATCGTGCCGAGGTTCCCGACCGGCGCGGCCACCATCGCGCCACATGACGGCATGTCCGGCGCCCCGAGCTCGAGCTGCATGAGCCGGATTGCCGGCTCCATCGACCCGAGGCGGGCCAACTGCGCGACCGCGATCGCGCCCATCGCGGCACCCACGAACGGCACCGCCACGCTCGCGTCGGCGAGCTCGAACGCGCCGCACCGATCCTTGGACGCCATCTGCTCGTACGCTGGTCGCAGCAGCATTCGGTTGATGTCCTTGGAGCCGGCGGCAGGCTGCCAGCTAGCGGGGTCGCCGCGCGCGAACACACGCAACTGCCCCGACTCGAAGTCGACTGGACCGTGGCCCACGCCAATGTCGAGCATGTAGGCGAAGCCCGCCGCGTGCACGTGCTGGCGTGGTGCGGGACTGTCGAGGGCCGTCACCACGATAGGCGGATCGTCGACTGAGGCCGCGGTGTCGGCGTCGAACCGACGCTCGATCAGGTCCGTCTCCCATCCGAAGTGCTCGAGCCAGCGGGCCGCGGTGCGCGTCTTGCGCCGGCCGACGTCCGTCGACCACGTGACGAGTCCGGTCGCCTCGTTCTCGACGCCGGCGGTCTGGTTGTCCTGCAGTACGATCCGCCCGGCCATCGGCAGGGCCGACAGCGACCAGCCGATGCCCTGTCCCAGGTGCCCCAGGCCGATGAGCCACAGCGTGCGGATGCCGTGGACCACATGAGGCCCCGCGGACGCCGCGGCGGCGTCGCACCACGGCTCCCACAGCGACAGTGTTGTCGCGCGCGGGGCCGAGCGGATGCCGCGCACGTTCGCAAACACCTCGCGCACCGCGATCGCGGCGGCGACGATGCCGGCCAGCGGGTTCCATCCTTCTTGCGCCTGCGCCGTGTCCCAGGCCGGCCGGACCCCGGCCAGCCAGCCGTGCCACCAGCAACGCACGCAGAACGCCGTGGACGCCACGGCGGAGCCCACGCAGATGACGTGGGTCGCGTGCTCGGGCACCGAGCGCACCACGGTGGCACCCATCCGTCGTGCCGCCATGGCCAGCGTGATGCCGCCGGGCAGTGCGCGCTGCAACGGGACGTCGACCGTCAGAACCAGCGTCGCGGACCCGAAGGTCCGCCTGCACACGTTCAGCGCGGTCAGCAGGCACCACTGCGCCGCTGCGCTCGACAGGTCGCCCCCCTCGGCGACCACGACGACGCGTGTCGCGCGCAGGCGCCGCTCCGCTTCCGCGAAGTCGATGTCGGAGTTGTCGGTCAACGCCTTGGTGACCCGCGAGTGTTCGAGGTGCTGGGTGATCATGGTCAGATCAGCCTGAAGAAGTTGCGGCCGGTCACGCTGTGGTCTCGCCAGCGCTTGTCGCCCAGGTACTGATAGAGCCCGATGCCGCCAGGCTCGACCGACCGTTTGGCGAAGTGCGGGAGGATGATCGCGATGTGCCCCGCGCACGG
>JANMUX010000327.1:0-9074 GCA_031392125.1 Acidobacteriota bacterium
GGCCTGGGCTTCGGCGCGGCGCAGGCGTTGATCGCCGAAGGCGCGCATGTCGTCATTTGCGCGCGCGGCGCCGAGCAGTTGCAGAAGGCCGTCGAGCAATTGCGCGCGACTGCGGCGGGTGGCGCCAGGGCCGAAGGCGTCGTGGCCGATGTGTCGTCTGAAGCGGGCACGGCTGCGGTGATTGATGCCGCGGTCCAGGCGTTCGGTCGCATCGATGTGCTCGTCAACAACGTCGGCGCCGCCAAGGGCGGTGATCTCGAAGCCACGACCGATGCGGAATGGCAGGAAGCATTCGACCAGACCCTGTTTCCGGCGGTGCGCGCTTCGCGACTGGCGATGCCCCACCTTCGTAAGCAGGGTGGCGCAATCGTGATTGTGTCGTCAATTTTCGGCCGCGAGTCGGGCGGCCGTATGACTTACAACGCGGTGAAGGCCGCGGAAATCAGTCTCACCAAATCACTGGCCCTGCAACTGGCGAAAGATCAAGTGCGGGTAGTTTCGGTGGCACCCGGGTCGATCCTGTTCGAAGGCGGCTCCTGGTGGAAGCGCCAGCAGTCTGATCCCAAGGCAATCGCCGAGTTCATTTCCCGAGAGTTGCCATTTGGCCGTTTTGGCCGGCCTGACGAGGTCGGTGCCACGATCGCCTTCCTCGCTTCGCCGAAGGCCAGCTGGGTCAGCGGCACTACCGTGGTTGTCGATGGCTGTCAGTCGCGGATGTTCTGAACCACAAGAAGTAAACCGGCAGCCCCAGTAGCACCACGCCAAAGGTGATCGAGGTCCACACCGGATCGCTGATCAAGGCGTTGACGACCAGGTATACCGCTGCGGCAATGAACACCGCCGGAACGAACGGATAGCCCACCACTTTGTACGGCCGATTCAGGTTTGGCTGCGATTTGCGCAAGGTGTAGATCGCGGCCACGCTCAACGCGTAGAACGGCCACATCGCGAGCACGAAAGTGTCCGTCAGCTGCTCGAAGGTCTGAGTCATCACCATTGCCACACCTAGTACCGTGGCCAGGCTGATGGCGACATACGGCGTGTTCCAGGTGGGATGCACCCTGGCAATCGGCGCGAACAGCAGCCGGTCGTCGGCCATGGCGAAGAAGATGCGCGGCGAGGCGAGCATGCTGCCCATCAGCGACCCAAACGTCGAGACCATGACCACGACGGCGATGAACGAGACGCCGGCCTGGCCAAAGAGCGCGCCCATGGTGTCGGCCGCGATCAGCCGCGACTGCGCCATCTTCTCAATCGGGCTGACGTAGAGATACGCAGCATTGGCCAGCAGATAGATGGCGATGATCATCACGGTGCCGATAATGATGGCGCGTGGCAGGTTTCGCTGCGGATCCTTGACCTCGCCGCTGGCAAACGTCAGGTCGGCAAATCCGTCGTAGGCCCACATCACCGAGATCAGCGCCAGACCGAACACGCCCGCGTCGACGCCCGCTCCAGTCGAGGCCAGGTGGGTGAACGAGGCACCGGCATTGCCGCCCAGTAAGAACGACGCGATCACCAGCAGCGCCAAGGCGCCGAACTTGGTGATGGTCGAGATGCCCGCGAATAGCGCGCCGAGCTGGACGCCGACGATGTTCGTGATGCCGGCGAAGATGATCGCGCCGGCGGCAAGGTAGTCGGCCCAGGCCGGATGCGCAACGGGGTCGAGGCCGAAGACGCGCATGAAGTATTCGCCGAACACCGACGAAATGCCGCCGAGGGCGGCGGCGCGGATCAACACCAGTTGCGCCCAGCCGTACAAGAAGGCGTAAGGGCGTCCCCATCCCTCGCGCAGGTAGACATACATGCCGCCGGTTTCAGGCATCGATGCCGACAACTCGGCGAATGCGAGCGCACCGCACAGCACGATGACGCCGCCGAGCACCCACACACCCAGCATGAACATGGGCTCGGGCACGCGCGTGGCAATGCCGGCCGGCGTGCGGAAAATGCCACCACCAATGGTGATGCCGATCACGAGCCCGATCGAGCTCAGAAGGCCGAGGCGACGGACGAGGGTGGCCATGGTGGGGAAACTATAACGGAAACATTTGAGAACAGAGGGGTCTTTTGTCCTTTGTTCGCCCTTTCGTCCATTGATCGTGTAGGATTGCACACGATTACCTATGTCGTCCGAACCTTCGACCCTTCGAGAACCTCAGGGTCGTCCCGAGCGGGGTCGAGGGACGACGACGCTGCCCGCACGGCGCTCGGTCGAACATAAGCAGATAGCCCTCCAGAGCGCGCTTCAGGTCCTGGCCTCAGGCTCTGCCCTCGACCGTCCCGACACCCCGGACGAGGTGGTAACCGCGGTGCGGCGGCTGCCTGCCGTCGAGGCCGCGTACGCGCCGTTTCCCGAGGGCATCGATTCACGTCTGCGCGCCGCACTTGAAGCGCGCGGTGTGCAGCAGCTCTACACACACCAGGCCGAAGCGTTCGACCTCGTCGCGCAAGGCAAGCAGGTGGTGGTCACCACGCCCACCGCGTCGGGCAAGACGCTTTGCTACAACCTGCCGGTCCTCGATCGCATTCTCAAGAATCCGGCGACCCGCGCCCTGTATCTGTTCCCGACCAAGGCCCTCGCGCAGGATCAGATGGCCGAGCTGCACGAGCTGGTCGGGGCCATCGGCAGCGTAACCGGCGATGAAATTGGCGTCCACACCTACGACGGTGACACTCCGCAGGATGCGCGCCGCACCATCCGCACCAAGGCTCACATCGTCCTTAGCAATCCCGACATGGTGCATTCAGGAATTCTTCCGCACCATCCGCGCTGGGCGAAGCTCTTCGAGAATCTTCAGTTCATCGTCATCGACGAGCTGCACGCTTACCGTGGCGTCTTTGGCAGCCACCTCGCCAACGTGCTGCGCCGGCTGCAGCGCATTTGCCGGCATTACGGATCGAACCCACAGTTCATCTGCTCGTCGGCGACCATCGCGAATCCATCAGAGCTGGCCGAGCGGCTCGCCGAGCGGCCGTTTTCGCTGGTCGCCAGGAGTGGGGCGCCACGAGGCGAGAAGTTCTTCGTGTTCGTCAACCCGCCGGTCGTGAACCGCGAGCTTGGCATCCGTCGTTCCTACGTGGCGGAATCGCGGCGCGTGGCCGGGGAGTTCCTGCGCCGCAATCTCCAGGTGATCGTGTTCGCGCAAAGCCGGCTCACCACCGAAATCCTGACGACCTACTTGAAGGAAGATTTCGAGGACGTGCCCGGCATGCCCGAGCGCATTCGTGGCTACCGCGGCGGCTACCTGCCGCTTCGCCGCCGTGAGATCGAGAAAGGGTTGCGTGCCGGCCAGGTGCGTGGTGTGGTCTCGACCAACGCGCTCGAACTGGGCATCGACATTGGCGCGCTTGATGTGTGTGTGATGGCAGGTTATCCAGGCACGATCGCCTCGACCTGGCAGCGTGCGGGGCGGGCGGGACGGCGTTCCGGCCAGTCGGCTGCGGTCATGGTGTCGTCGAGCGCACCGATCGACCAGTTCGTCGTGCGGCACCCGTCGTACTTTTTCGATGCCTCGCCTGAGCATGCCCTGGTCAACCCCGACAACCTGCACATTCTCGTGGACCACGTGAAGTGCGCGGCGTTCGAGCTGCCGTTCAGCACCGACGAGGCGTACGGGCAGGTCAACGTGCAGGAAGTACTTGGCGTGCTGCAGGAGTCGGGTTTGGTGCACCGGTCGGGCCACGAAGACGACGTGGGTCAATGGCACTGGACGAGCGAGTCGTACCCGGCCAACGCCGTGAGCCTGCGGTCGATTTCGTCGGACAACTTCGTGATTACCGACCACACGAATGGCGCCAAGGTAATTGGCGAGACTGACTTTACCAGTGCACTCTCGACCCTGCACCCCAAGGCCATCTACATGGTCGAGGGGAAGATCTTTCAGGTCGAAGAACTCGACTTCGTCGGCCGCAAGGCGCACGTCAAGGAAGTGGACTGCGACTACTACACGACGGCGATCACCTATACCAAGGTGACGATCCTGGACCGGTTTGCCGCCGACTCGCCGAGTGTGGCGCTGCACGGCGAAGTGCATGTGGTGTCGCGGGTGGTCGGCTTCAAGAAGATCAAGTTCCACACCAACGAGAACGTCGGCTCAGGCGAGCTCGACCTGCCCGAACAGCAGATGCATACGACGTCGTACTGGCTGGAGATCCCGCTGCCGGTGATGAACGCGCTGCCCTATGCCACCGACGACCGCCGCGACGGGGTGGTGGGGCTGGCGTTTGCGATGAAGCAAGTGGCCCAACTGCTGCTGATGTGCGATGCCCGCGATGTGGGGCTGTCGGTGAACGCAGGCGAAACCGACGGTGACGATACGCCCCGTATTTTCATCTACGACGCTTATCCCGGCGGCATTGGCTTCAGCGCCCCGTTGTGGGGCATGCAGCAAGCACTGCTGTCGAAGACCAGCGCACTGATCGCGGGATGCGACTGTGAAACGGGCTGCCCGATGTGTGTCGGCCCGATCGGCGAAACCGGTCCGCTGGCGAAGACCGTCGCCCTGCGGTTGCTCGAGCACCTGCTGAACGGCGCGGCGGCCGGGCTTTCCACCGTCGCGCGCGGCGCTTCTGTCGACAGTGAAGTGCCGGCCCTGCGCTCAGACAGCGCTGAGGAAGTGCCCTTCTAGCCATGTCGACGCTCGATCGACTGCGCGGCATCGTCCAGGGCATCAGGCCCTCAGCGGTGCCCGTTCTCTCGCCCGAGCTCACGCAGCCAGTTGACGTGCGCAGAGGCGGGTCTTTAGACCCGCCTGCGCAGTCGCGCGCCGCGGCGGTGCTTGGCGGCATCGTGGTCGAACGAGCCGAAGGCACCGTGATCGTCGTCGATCGAGAGTATCGAGCCAACGATTTGCATGGCCGTCAGCGTATCGGTGATGTCGTCGAGACCCTGCTCGAAGAGCGGGAGGCGCTGGCAACGATGGCGCGCGCATGGCCGTCGGCGAAGGGCGTTGGCGCGAGTGGTTCGGCCGGGTCTGAAGACCCGCCCCTGCTGTTCCTGGACCTCGAGACGACCGGGTTGTTCACTGGCGCCGGCACCCAGGCGTTTTTGGTTGGCTGCGCCGCCATCGACGGCGACTCCATTCGGGTCCGCCAGTTCCTGATGCCGGGCTTCGAGCACGAACGGGCGGTCCTTGACGAGATGGCGGCATGGGCGGCCACGCACGGGGCGCTCGTCACCTATAACGGCAAGACGTTCGACGTGCCGTTGATCGAGACACGGTTCCTGTTTCACCGCCGGCCGTTTCCACTGGCCGAGACCCCGCACATCGACATGCTGCATGCGGCGCGCCGGTTGTGGCGCAACCGGCCGAACACGGCCGGTCCAGACCCGGACGAAAGCAGTTGTTCGCTCTCGGTGCTCGAAAAGCACCTGGCGGGCCTGCACCGCATTGGCGACGTGCCCGGCTTCGAGATCCCATCACGCTATTTCCAATTCGTTCGTGATGGTGACGCCCGGCCGCTTGAAGCCGTGCTCGAGCACAATCGCCTCGACTTGGTCTCGCTGGCAACGGTCATGGCGCGGGCGCTCACGCTGGTTAGCCGCGGTCCCCTCGAGTCGTCCAACCCACACGAGTGTTTCGGCCTGGCCCGCCTGTACGAGCGCGCCGGTGCAGCCGAGAACGCCGAGGCCGCGCTTCTGAGAAGCATCGACCTGGCAATGCGGATAGGCAGCGAACCCGAGGTGCACGGCGACGCGCTGAGGCGCCTCGCCTGGCTGCGCCGCCGCGCGGGCAGGGTGCACGAAGCGGCTGAAACCTGGCGCCAATTGGCGTTGCTGCCGCGCTGCGCGGCGGTGCTGCGCCGCGAGGCCAAGGAAGCACTCGCGATTTACCACGAGCACCGCTCGCGCGACCTGGGCAAGGCGCGCTCGCTCGTTCTTGATGTGTTGAAGGACGATCCACTCGGCCGTCGCAAGGCCGAGGCGGAACATCGCCTGCAGCGGCTCGAACGCAAGATAGCGGTACGCGAACAGGGCGGCCTCGTGGCCGCCCTGGACGAAACGTTGCAGATCGGTTCTTAACCCGGTCTGTCTCTGATCACCCGCCTAGCTGGGCTTCTTCTTGGCCGCCTTGGCCTTGGTATCTTTGACGGCCTTGTCAGCAGTTTTGCGGGCTTCGACCGTCTGCGCGCCGAACTTCTTGGTGAAGCGCGTGATGCGGCCTTCGGTATCGAGCAACTTCTGGCGGCCCGTGAAGAACGGGTGGCAGCTGGAGCAGACGTCCAAGTGGAGGTCCTTGCTCGTCGACTTGGTCATCCACTTCGCGCCACATGCGCAGTGGGCTTCGACTTCGAGGTATTCCGGGTGAATATTGGGCTTCATGTCAGCGTCCTTTCGCTGGATCCGGAGCGGTAGGCTCACTTTCCAGCACGCTAGGGAAACTCCAATACTAGCATGGGCGACGGCCTTTGGCCGTCGTGGGGCCCCCCGGGTGGGGCGGTGGCTCGCCGCCGTGGGGCGCCTCGCTCCGCACGTCGTAGGCCTCTAGAAGCGGGGGATTTTCTGAGTAAAGCAGTGAATCGCGCCCAAACCCCAGATCAAGGCCCGGCAATCCACCCCAATCGTCTTACGGCGGGGTAGCCGGCGTTGCAGTATCGCCATGGCCTTGCGGTCACGGGCGGGCTGGCCGAAGGTGGGCACGAGCAGCGCGCCGTTCACGAAGTAGAAGTTCAGATAGGTCGCCGGGAGCCGTTGGCCTTCGAACGACACCGGCTTCGGCATGGGCAATTCCACAATATCGAACGGTCGGCCGTCCTGGTCGCGGGCCTTGTCGAGGGCTCGGCGGGCGCGCTGCAATACGGCATAGTTCGGATCGCGCCGGTTGTCCTCGATGCCAATGGCAATGGTCTTCGCGTCGAGGAACCGAGCGAGGTCGTCGATGTGGCCGTCGGTGTCGTCGCCTTCGATGCCGTCGCCGAGCCACACTATGTGCTGCTGGCCGTAATAGTCGCGCAGGAACGTTTCGATTCGCCTCTTCGCACCGGCTTGTCCGCCGGAGGCTTGGCTGAGGTGGGGGTTGCGGTTCTTGTTAAGCAGGCAGGAGGTCGTGGTCAACACGGTGCCGGCGCCGTTGAAATCGACCGCGCCGCCCTCCATGACGATGCCAGGATAAAAGACCGGCAGGCCGAGTTGTTCCGCGATCCGCGTCGGCACCGCATCGTCTGAATCAAACGGCGGATACTTGCCGCCCCACGCATTGAAGCCCCAGTCAACGACTGCGGCTTCGGTCCTGCCACGCCGTGTCCGCAGCACAAATGCCGGTCCGTGATCGCGGGCCCAGCACTCGTTGGTGCGGATGTGATGAAACGACACGCGTCGCAGGGGCACCTGGCGCGCGCTCAGAAACGCGCGAACGATGCGCTCGTAGTTGGCGTTGGGGACGTTCAGGTGGACTTCTTCGCGCGTGACGAGCACGCGGATCAGGCCGGCGATGTCTTCGATCGCCTCGTGATAGCGGTCGGGAAACGAAATACCTTCCGGCCGCGGCCAGCTGATCAAAGTGCCACGGTGCGGATGCCACTCGGCCGGAAACGAGAAGCCGTGGTCGGCCGGCGTTCCCTTCAGCGTGCGAGCCCGCCGCGCCATCAGTCTGAGAAACGCTTGGTGAGGTCGCCGTAGGCGTCGATTCGGCGATCGCGCAGGAACGGCCAGTGCGTGCGGCTGAACTCAACGTTCGCCAGGTCGCAGGGCACCACCATCACGGTTTCCTTGTCGTTCGCCGCGCGCTCCACCACCTGGCCGTTGGGCGAGGCGACAAACGACTGGCCCCAGAACACCAGGCCGTCCCGGTCGACCGGGGCACCGTGCTTGTCGACGATGAACTCGTGGCCAATGCGGTTGGGAACACACACGTAGCAGCCGTTGGCCACTGCGTGGCTGCGCTGAATCAGCTCCCACGAATCGTGCTGCGCCACGCCGTACTGCTTCTTCTCGGATGGATGCCAACCGATCGCCGTGGGGTAAAACAGAATTTCGGCGCCCTGCATCGCGGTGAGCCGCGCGCCTTCGGGGAACCACTGATCCCAGCAGATCAGCACGCCGATGGTGGCGACCTTGGTCTTCCACGAGCGGAAGCCGGTGTCTCCTGGTGTGAAGTAGAACTTCTCGTAGAACAGCGGGTCGTCCGGAATGTGCATCTTGCGATACACGCCCATCAGAGAGCCGTCGGCGTCGATCACCGCCGCAGTGTTGTGGTAAACGCCGGCGGCGCGCTTCTCGAACAGCGACACGACGATCACGGCGCGATACTTCTTCGCCAGCTTGCAGAACGCGTCGGTCGATGGACCGGGAATGCTTTCGGCCAGCGCGAAGAAACGGTGGTCTTCGACCTGGCAGAAATACTGTGAGCGGAACAGCTCCTGCGTGCAGACGATCTTCGCGCCCTTCTTCAGGGCGCGCTCAGTCAGCGCCAGTTGCTTCGCGAGGTTTTTCTTCGGGTCCAGGCCGCACGCCATCTGCGTGAGGCCCACTTTCACCGTCGTCGACGCGGCCATGCCCTATCTTACTTGCCCTGTTGCATCGCTGACAGGAACTCGGAATTGGTCTTGGTCTTGCTCATCTTCGAGAGCAGCAGTTCCATGGCCTCGACCGCCGACAGCGGCGTGAGGACGCGTCGCAGCACGTAGACGCGGCTGAGGTCGTCCTTCGACAGCAGCAACTCTTCCTTACGGGTGCCGCTCTTCTGGATGTCGATGGTCGGGAACACGCGCCGGTCGGCGAGCTTGCGGTCCAGGTGCACTTCCATGTTGCCGGTGCCCTTGAACTCCTCGAAGATCACTTCGTCCATGCGCGACCCGGTATCGACCAGCGCGGTGGCGACGATGGTAAGCGAGCCGCCCTGTTCGATGTTGCGCGCCGCGCCGAAGAAGCGCTTGGGCCGCTGCAGCGCGTTACTGTCGACACCGCCCGACAGCACCTTGCCCGAAGTCGGGACGATGGTGTTGTAGGCACGGGCGAGGCGGGTAATCGAGTCGAGCAGGATGACGACGTCCTTCTTGTGCTCGACGAGGCGCTTCGCTTTTTCGATCACCATCTCGGCGCCGGCAGCGCACCTGGTTCCGAGGCGAAGCGG
>JANMUX010000418.1:0-5135 GCA_031392125.1 Acidobacteriota bacterium
GAGCTGCCGAACAGTTCCAGGCGATCCCGGCTGCGCGACAGCACGACGCTGGCGAGGGTGACGATATGCAGCAAGCTGAGGGCGGTGACGACCAGCACCACCATGGCGGTGACGCCGAGGACCTGCTTCTGCTTGATCGACAGCCGCATCACGATGCCGGGCGCCTAGGTGCCCTTCGCGTCATCTTCCTTGAAGCGATTGAGCTTGTTGTGCAGGGTTTTCAGGCTGATGCCCAGCATCTCTGCGGCCCGCGTCTTGTTACCGTTCGCGGCGTCGAGGGTTGCGACAATCAGTTTCTGCTCGGCCTCGTCCACGGTCATGCCGGGGGCAATGGTCAGGCCGTTGGCCGGCCCCACGGCGACGGTGGCCGCGCCGAGCGTCGGCAGGTGTGGCGGTTCGATCACGTCAGCGCGCGCCAGGATGGTCGCCCGCTCGATCACGTTGCGCAGCTCGCGCACATTACCGGGCCAGTCGTAGTGCTCGAGCAGCCGCATCGCCGCCGGCGCCACGGTTTTCACCGTGCGGTTGTCGCGGGTATTAAACTCGTCGATGAACGCCTGAATCAGCAGTGGCAAGTCGTCCTTGCGATCGCGCAGCGGCGGCAGCTTGATCGTGAACACGTTGAGGCGGTAGAAAAGATCCTCGCGCAGCCGGCCCTCGCGAATCGCGGCCGCCGGGTCGATGTTGGTGGCGGCGATGACGCGGACGTCGACCGCCTGCTCGGTGCGGCCACCCAGGCGGCGGAACTTCCGCTCCTGCAGCACACGCAGCAACTTGACCTGGGTCGCCGGCGTCATCTCGGCAATTTCATCGAGGAACAACGTGCCGCGATCAGCCAACTCGAAGCAACCCAGGCGGCGATCGGTCGCGCCGGTGAACGCGCCCTTCTCATGTCCGAAGACTTCGCTCTCGAGCAGCGTGTCGGGTATGGCGGCGCAGTTGAGGGCGATAAACGGAGCGGCAGCGCGCGGGCTCAGTTGGTGAATGGTCTGCGCAACCAGTTCCTTGCCGGTGCCCGATTCGCCCAGCAGCAGCATGGAGGCCGGTGTTGGCGCGGCCTGCTCGAGCACCTGGTAAAGGGCGCGCATGGCGGCGCTGTGGCCGATGATGCGGCCGAAACGGCCGCTGCCGGTCAACTGCCGCCGCAAGACCTGGTTCTCGCGCTTCTGCTCGCTGAGCTCTGCCAGCCGCTCCAGCAGCCGCTGCAGTTTGTGCGGGTCGAGCGGCTTGGTCAGGTAATCTTCGGCGCCGGCCTTGACGGCCTCGACCGCGGTGTCGACGGTGCCCTGGGCGGTCAGCAGGATCACCTTGATGTGCTCACTCTCGCCGGCCAGGGCCTTGAGCAGGTCGAGCCCGCTCATTCTCGGCATCACCATGTCAGAGACGATGATCGAGGGGCGAAAATCGGTGACTCGCTCGAGCGCCTCGGCGCCGTCACTCGCCGACTCGGCGGTGAATCCCCAGGCCCGCACCAACTCCGTCAACCCCGTGCGCGTGGCGGGATCATCGTCGACGATCAGGACACGCTGGGCGGAATGCGTAGTCGGCTCGGCCACTGTTTCGAGTGTACCATCGGCCAGAGCGAGACCAACGACCGTGCTGCCTGCCACCCCAACCGAGATCGACGACGCCGCGGTTCAGGGGGCGTCAGCCCCGCCGGCCGTGCGCGGGCATCGCACCCGGCAGGCCTGGGCGGAGATCCTGCTCTGCTCCGGTTATCCCACCCAGATCCTGCTGGGCGAGTTGCTCAAGAGCTTTGGCATCGCGCCCGTCACGGCCGACGGCACCCTGTCGGCGACCTTCGTGTTCGCCCTGTCGCTGGGCGATACGGCAGTGCTGGTGACGCTGATGCTCTGGCTGCTGATCCGCAACGGCGACCGTCCGCGCGACGTGTTCCTTGGCAGCCGCCGGTTGGGTGAGGAAGTAGCGGTCGGCGTGCTGTCGGTGCCCGTGGTCGTGGCCATGGTGCTGGTCCTGTCACTGCTGATCCGCGCGTTGCTGCCCGCTCTTCGTAACGTCCCCGCAAATCCGCTCGAGGGATTGCTGGGCACGCAAACCGGCTTATTGGCGTTCCTGGCGGTGGTGATCATCGCCGGTGGCCTGCGCGAAGAATTGCAGCGGGCATTCTTGCTGCATCGCTTCCGCACCGACCTTGGCAGCGCGGGCGCCGGGCTGGTGGTGACCAGCATCGCGTTTGGCCTGGGACACACCTTGCAAGGGTGGGACGCGGCCATCCTGACCGGCGTGCTCGGCGCAACGTGGGGGGTGATGTACCTGACGCGTGGCAGTGCCGTCGCCCCGATCGTCAGCCACAGCTTGTTCAATAGCGCGGAGTTGCTGCGCGCCTTCCTGCGGTGAAGCCCAACCGCGTTACTGCCCGACGATGACCACGTCGGTGCGGCGGCGCAGGTCGGAGACCCAGTCAGCAATCAACTCACGCCGCCGGAGCGTGACCAGTCGCTCGCGAATGATGGGCGCGGCCTGCTCGAAGGTGGTGCCGGCGCGCTCGAACTCGGCGCGTTGCTCGGCGAAGGCCGAGGAGACCTCGGTCTCAGTTGGTGTGCTGGCCGAGGCAAATCGCTGGGCAAGATACGCCACCGACCGAAGGTCGTCGCGCACCCAGGCGCGCAGCCGGGCGGCAGTAAAACCGTTGTCTTCGAGTGTGCGCGCCACTTCGGACGGCGGCAGCAGCTTCGCGATCTCCTCCAGTCGCGCCTCGACGGCGCTTTCACTCGGCGCCGGCGGCGCATACCGCTGCACTTCACGCAGGATCAACTCTCGATCCACCAGCAGCTGCGTCACCGAGACCGGGTCAGCCGACCGATCGGCGGCAACCAGTCCCAGCCGAATCGCCGCGCGGGCATCGCCGAGCGTGATCACCTGCGTGCCGACAATCGCCAGCGTTCGCTCGATGAGGTCGCCTCTTTGGGTGGTGAGGTCGCCCCTCTGCGCCTCCGTCATCGGGGCCAGCACTGCCACCAGCCAGACGGCGAGCACGGTCCGCATCAGAATGCCTGCCCCAGGGAAATATGCAACACGTTCGACCGTTCGCGTCCGCCGGTCAGCAGCAATCGCGTGCTCACCTTGAATCCCCAGTCAACGCGGATCGGGCCAATCGGCGAGCGGTATCGGAAGCCGACGCCGCTCGTCACGCGCAGTTCATTCAGCCCGAGGTCAGACACCGTCTTGAACACGTTGCCGGCATCGGTGAACCACACGAACTGCAGGTTCTTCCAATAGGGTGCGCGGGCTTCAAGATTGAAGACCGCCAGGCCGTTGCCGCCCTGGGGGAACCCTTGCGGGTCCAGAGTCTGCGGTGTGCCCAGGCGATCGAGCGCGAAACCGCGGACGGTGGTATCGCCGCCGGCAAAGAACCGCTCACTCGCGGGCAATTCACGAATCACCGTCGGGAACACCGCCGCCCGTGATTGAGCCCGCGCGACTGGCCCGGACGGCGCGGCGGCGATTTCGACCACGGGCGGCACGGCTTGCTTGAAGCCGACCGCCACGCCCATGCGCGCGCCGGCGGCCAGCACGAACCCGCGGCCCGGCAAGCGCCGATAGATGAAGGCCTGCGCGAAGGTCTTGACGAATCCCACCTCCGACCCGATGACTTTCGCCGCGACCGACCCGTCGACACCCAGTACCGAGCCCTTCTGCGGATCGAGCACGTCGTCTCTCGAGTCGCGCAGGATCGAGCCGAACACCTTTGACAGCTTGACCTGGGGAAACAGCCGGTCGATCAACAACTGATCGTCGGCGGCAATCTTCTCGTTGAACAGCTTGGTGTAGTCGAAGGTGTAGCGACCGGTCGCCGTGAAATTCGTGAACCGCTTCGCGTAGTCGGTCGTCACGCCCTTACGATTGAAATCGAAGCTGGTCCGCAGTCCTTGCTCGACGAACGCCGTGAACTGCGCGTCGCCCGTGGTGCCAAACGCCCGCGGTTCGCGGAAGGTGAACAGGCCGCGGTAGTCGTTGAAGCCGTACCGGCGCTGGTTCGGCGTGTCTTCAGACTCGCTCTTTCGCAGCGTCACCCGGGCGAACAGCGTGACCGACCGGTTCTTGCCCCAGAGATTGCGACGGCTGATGTCGAAGAACCCGCGCGGCGCCACGTCGAGCTCGTCGCTCGCCTGGCCGTCGGCGTCGCGGGCGCCAATTCGCCCCACTTCGAGCCCGCCACCGTAGGTGATGGTGGTCGCCGGCGCTTCTTCCAGGTCGACCAGCACATCGCGGGTGTTGGCGCCGGTGCGCGGCAGTTCGCTCACCCGCACGCGCCGGAACAGCCCGGTGGCAGCCAGTTGGCGCTGGCTTTCGATCAAGGCGTCGTCGCTCATCGGGCTGCCTGGAGCAATCGTGAGCTCTCGGCGAATCAGGTCGACGCTCGTGCGCTGGTTACCCTTGATCAAC
Source organism: Acidobacteriota bacterium (assembly GCA_031392125.1). Classification (GTDB taxonomy): domain Bacteria; phylum Acidobacteriota; class Vicinamibacteria; order Vicinamibacterales; family UBA2999; genus 12-FULL-67-14b. The sequence continues at coordinate 4,408 of JANMUX010000418.1, forward strand.
ACGTGGTCAACGAGAATCTGTGGCCCTTCCGTGATTGACCAGGTGATGGCGACCGCGCGTTGCTGATCGGCGAACGCCAGTTGCGAAATCACCGACACGCTCTGGTAGCCCAGATTGCGGTAGGCGCGCTGAAGCGCGTCACGGTCGGCCGCCAACTGCGGCCGGTAGAACGGGCGGCCCGCCGCCAACGCCATCTGCGCTGTCAGCAATGCCGACGCCACGGCGCGGGCGCCCTGAACGGTGACGCTGGTGACGAGCGACTGCGTCCCTTCCTGGATATCGAAGCGAATCTCGACCGGGCGGGTCCGGGCCCCGCCTTGCGTTTCTTCCGGCAACACCTGGATGGCGGGCTTGACCGCCGCCTGCGAGAACCCGCGTACGTGATACAGCTCGGCGATCGCGACGGCCACCGCGCCGGCGCGTGCCTCGACGAACACCTCCCCGGGTTTGATCAGCAACAGCGGCGCCAGTTCGGCGCGGTCCAGCCCCGACATTCCCGACACGTCAACCGAGCTGACCCGGTGCTGCAGGCCCCGTGTCACGGTGAAGGTCACGATCACCTCGTCGCCCTCCTGCCGCCGCGCATAGGGCGCCTGGGCCGCACGATAACCCTGGCGGCGTAGCGCCTCCTCGATGTTGCGGCTGGCGTCTTCCAACAAGTCCTGATCAACCGACCGCTCCTCGCGAATCGGCACCAGTCGGTCCGCGTCACCTCCGAGCGGATCGCC
>JANMUX010000505.1:0-2296 GCA_031392125.1 Acidobacteriota bacterium
GCGAGAATTGACGCGCAGGTAGTTGGCCTCGGCCAGGTCGGTCCGGTTCACCCGCAGCTTCTTGGAAATCGAGGCGAGGGTCTCGCCCTTCTTCACCGTATGCCACTGCATGGCGTTCAACTGGCTCGGCGTGGATGCAGACAGGCCTTCTCGCACGCGCTCAGCGGTGCCGAGCGGAACCCGGATCGAGTAGTCCCCCTTTTTCACCGGTGTGGTCCACCGGCGGAATTCGGGGTTCAGTTTCTGGATGTCGTCGACCGGCACGCCCGCCCATTCGGCGACTCGCCGCAAGTCGAGTGCGGGCGGGGCGATCACCGTCTCGGTCGGTGGCGCCACCATCGGGACGACGTCGAAGCCATACTGCGCCGGGTTCTTGGCGATGATCACGGCCGCCAAGATCATCGGGACATAGTCGCGGGTTTCGCGCGGCAGGAACTGGGTGGTGGCGCTCAGTTGCCAGAAGTCATTCTTGCGGCTGCGCGTCAGCGCGCGCTTCACACGGCCGGGCCCGCCGTTGTAGGAGGCCATGGCAAGGTGCCAGTCCTCGAACATGTTGTGCAGGGTCTTCAAATACTTCGCCGCTGCCACGGTCGCCTTCTCGGCGTCGGCGCGCTCGTCGAGATACCAATCGGCCTTGAGACCATTTTCGAGCGCCGTGCCGTGCATGAACTGCCAGACGCCACGGGCTTTCGCACGCGAGAGTGCCGAAGGCTTGAAGGCGCTTTCGATCAGCGGGATGTAGGCGAGATCCAACGGCAGGCCTTCGGCGCGGAAGGTGGCCTGAATCATCGGCAAGTACTGGGCTCCGCGAGCCAGACCCTCGGCCAGGAACTCACGCAGCCGTCCTTGGAAGAGTTCCACGTAACGCAGCACCCGGTCATTGGTCGGGATTGGAATGTCGTGGGTCGTCGATTCGAGATCGGCCTCGACCGTTTCCGCGGTCGCCAGCGTCGGCTTGGCTGCGTCGAAGGTTTCGATGGCCAGTAGCGCGTCGATGGAGGCCGGCTCGGTTCGGGTCTCGGTGAAGCCGTCGCCCTTGGCGAGCGCTGCCTGCTCGAGCACGCCGATGCGATCCACCAGCCGGTCGAAGTGTTCGCGCAAACGCACGTCGGCGCGGGCACCGTCGGCCGATTCCAACAGGATGTCGAGCGAACGGTCGAACTCGATTCGCGCGCGGTCGAGGTGGCCCAGCGTCAATTCCTTCTGGCCAGTGGCGAAGTGCTGGTCGGACTGGGCGATCAGGATTCCGGCGGGATCGGGTTGAGCTGGCGCCTCCACCGTTGCGGCGATGACCGCCGCCGGCGGCTGGGGTAGCACCTTGGCTGTCTTCGCGCCCGAGCCCGTGGCGCATCCAGCTAGCACCGATGTGCAGCAGAAGAGGACGATGGACAGGGGGTGGTGGCGCAACATTCAGCGGCTAACTTGACCGGGGCAGGGTAGCACGGCCCCAACTTTGGGGTCAAACCTGTTATGGCTCAGCTGTTTACGGAGCCCAACCAGCGTGAACAAAGACTTGTGCGGCTTCGCCGGCGTCGCGGGCCGACGGGGTGATGATGGTGCGCTCGCCGATCAACAGCTTTCTGCCCTCACGGGCCGCCAGCCGAACGTCCTCTTCACAGACGAATTTCTCAGGAGCCGCCGGTGCCTTGAGGGCCTCAGGGACCTGGGGTGTCACAGTGGTTAGTGCTTGAGGCGTTACGGGTGCCAAGCCGCGGGTGGCAAGGAACTGGTCGATCCGCCTGGTCAGCGCATCGGCTGAGATTGGGTCGGGCAGGGGCTTCGCCGGAGCCCTGGGGAGGGCCGGAGCAGCCGATGTGGGCGCGCTGGGAGTTCCAGGGGATGGCGACGGGACAGCCGGTCGCAACTCGTAGGCAACCCGCTTGATGTTCAGCAAGTGCTTGGGCGAGATGTTGTCGGACGTAATGTTGCCGCCAAACCCGCCGCACCCGAGCGTCATGGCTGGGTCGAGTCCGGTGGTCAGGCCAATGGACCCGTGAGTGGTGGGCGTGTTGACGCAGATGCGATAGGCGGGCTTGTGCAAGCCAAACTCGAGAATGACGGCGTCGTTCTGCGAATGAATCGACATGGTGTGCCCCATGCCGCCGTACTTCAGAATTTGTTTGCAGCGCTCGCAGCCCTCGCGCCAGTCCTTCACGACGTAATACGAAAGCACCGGGCAAAGCTTCTCGATCGACAGCGGGAAGTCGCGGCCGACGCCCTTCAATTCGGCAATCAATGCGCGAGTACCGGCCGGCACCGGAAAGCCGAGCTTGCCGGCAATGTCGATGGCCGACTT
>JANMUX010000517.1:0-9378 GCA_031392125.1 Acidobacteriota bacterium
CAACGTCGTGATTGCCGCCAAGACCACCGAGCCGCATCCCAAGTTGCCGGGCACCATCCACACCGCCGCGGCCGATGTCGAAGCTGCGGGCGGTCGTGCGCTGGCCCTGGCCGTTGATGTTCGAGACGAGGCGCAAGTCGAAGCGGCGATCGCCGCCGCAGTGGCGCACTTCGGCGGCATCGACATCCTGGTGAACAACGCCTCGGCGATCGGACTCACCGGCACCCTCGAGACGCCGATGAAACGCTTCGACCTGATGCACCAGGTCAACACGCGCGGGACCTTCCTGTGCTCTCAGAAAGCGATGCCGCACTTGCTGAAGTCGAGCAATCCGCACATTCTCAACCTGGCGCCACCGCTGCAGTCAACCCTGCAGGCGAAGTGGCTGGCGCCACATGTCGCCTACACGATGGCGAAGTACGGGATGTCGCTGTGCGTGCTGGGCATGGCCGAGGAGTTCCGCGCGCAAGGCGTTGCGGTCAACGCTCTCTGGCCCAAGACGGCAATTGACACCGAGGCCATCCGCTTAATCGCGGGGCAGGCGGCGCGGGCCATAACTCGGTCACCGGCCATCATGGCCGACGCTGCGTACTGGGTGCTGACGCAGCCAAGCCGGGCATGCACCGGTCGCTTTCTGCTCGATGAGGAAGTGCTGCGCGAATCGGGAGTGACCGACCTGTCGGGCTACCGGGCGGCCGGTGTCAGGGAAGAGGACTTGATGCCGGACTTCTTCCTGTAGAAAGGCTGATTCAGGCCGGAAAATAACGCATATCGTAAGGCATGCCTGCTGCTCAGTTGTCCGCCGCCCAGTTGCACGAGCCCATCCTCCCGCTGGCTCGCCCGCCTCAGATCGTGCTGACTCCCGACCAGACCATCGATCAAGCCCTCCGGGTCATCCGCACCTCTTCCTCAGCCAGTGCCATCCACTATTTTTATGTCGTTGACGGCGATCAGCGACTGGTCGGAGTGGTGCCCACCCGCCGGCTGCTGACGTCAGAGCCCGAACACACGGTTGGCGCAGTGATGGTCGACAACGTGGTGGCCATCCCCGACTGGGCAACCGTGCTGATTGCGAGTGAATATTTCGCCACCCGTCGCCTGCTGGCTTTTCCGGTCGTCAACGCGAGAGGCCAGCTGCTGGGCGTGGTCGACGTGAGCCTCTTCACCGACGAGGTCATCGACCTGGCTCGCCGCACCTACGACGACATCTTTCAACTGATCGGCGTCCACGGCACGGCGCAGCGGTCAACCATCGATGCGTTCAAGGATCGCTTCCCCTGGTTGCTCTGCAACATCGCCGGTGGCCTGATGGCGGCTCTGATCGCCAGCCGGTTCGAACACTTGCTGCAGGAGGTGATCGTTCTCGCGCTGTTCATCCCGGTCGTCCTTGCGCTTGGAGAAAGCGTCAGCATGCAGGCACTCAGCCTGACCTTGCAGAGCTTCACCGACGGTCCCTTCGTGCCGAAGCGGTTGCTCGCCGCACTGTGGAAGGAATTCCGCACCGCGGCGTTGTTGGGTATTGGTTGTGGCGGCGTGGTCGCCGCCGTCGTCGTCGTATGGCGCGGTGAAACCGTCGTCGCAGCGGTGGTATTCGCGGCAATCGCCCTGTCAATGGTCGTCGCCTGCCTGCTCGGCGTGGCGTTTCCCGCCGTTCTTCGGGTCGCGAAGGCCGATCCGAGGATTGCCGCCGGTCCGGTCGTTCTGGCCGCAGCCGATGTCGCGACGCTGATGTTCTACTTCGGGCTCGGGGCCCGCTTTCTCGGTTGAGGCCGGCCCGGAAAAGCCAGGCGCAACTCCGCGGTGGTCACCTCGCGCCAGGCGCCAGGGGCCAGCGTGCCGAGCTCGAGGCCGCCGAACTGCACGCGCCGCAGCCGGGTGACGGGATGGCCCACGGCTTCGAGCATTCGCCTGACCTCGCGATTGCGGCCCTCGGTCAGCGTCAACACCAGGTGACTCTCGCGTGCTGATGCCTTTCTCAGCTCGGCGCCAAGGGCGACGAGCCGTTCACCACCGACGCGAACGCCGGCAGTCAGTGCCCGGGTGGTGCTGTCGTCCACGCGGCCTTCCACGGTGACAAGGTAGACGCGTGGCACGCCCGAAGCAGGGTCGGTCAGCCAGTCTGCGAGCCGGGTGTCGTTGGTCAGGATCAGCAGCCCGCTGGTCGCCATGTCGAGACGGCCCACCGGCATCACTGGAGTGGGCACAGCGCCGATCAGATCGAAGACGGTCTTGCGGCCCTCTGGATCGGAGCGCGTGGTAATGACCCCGCGCGGCTTGTGCAGGACGATGGTGAGCGGGGGCGGCCTTCGTGTCGGCGCACCGTCGATGACGATGGCCACGCGCTCGGGGACTACCAGCACGGCGGGGTCGGTCGCGCGAACGCCGTTTACCGCGATACGTCCTGCGGCGATCAGGGCCCGCGCCTGCGTGCGGCTGGCGAGACCGAGCTTTGAGACCGCGCGCTCGAGCGGAACCTGTCCGGGCCTAGCGGTAGTTGCCAAACTGCAGCGACACTCCAAAGTCCTTGGCGCGCAAGACCTGCATGGCGTCCTGCAACTCGTCCTTCGAGGCCGAGGTCACGCGTACCTGGTCCGCCTGGATCTGCGCCTGCACCTTCTTCAGCTTCAAGTCCTTCAGGTGCTTGACGATGTCGCGGGCGGCATCGCTTGGAATGCCCTGCTGCAGCGTGATCACCTGCTTCACGGTGCTGCCGGCGGCGGGCAGTATCTCCTCGCGCTTCATGTTTTTTACGGGCACATTGCGCTTGATCAGGCGGGTCTGCAGGACATCCCACACCGATTCGAGCTTGAAATTGTCTTCCGCGGTCAGCGTGAGCGTGTTGGCCTTGGCGTCGAGATCGATGGCGGCGCTCGACCCCTTGAAGTCAAAGCGCTGGGCAATCTCCTTGCGGGCCTGGTTCACGGCGTTGTCCACTTCGGGCATGTCGATATTCGACGTCACGTCGAATGAATACGTGCTGGCCATGACGCTGATCCTATCGCAACCCCTCGCTTCCGCCGTCTATCGCCGACGAAAATACCTTGTTATGCCGGCCGCGCTGCGCACGTAAGCTGACAAGGTGATGCTGTTTCCGATCGGCGAGTACTTGTGGTTCTACGCTGCGTTCACTCTTTTCATCCTGGTGCTGCTGGCCATTGACCTGGGCGTCTTCAACCGCCAGGCGCACGTGGTGTCGATTCGCGAGGCGGCGAAGTTCAGCGCGATCTGGATCTCGCTGGCGCTCGTCTTCAACGTCGGCCTCTATTTTTATGCGCTGTCGACCTTCTCCCAGGATCCGCGGCTGCTCGCGACCCCGGGTTTCGATCCCGCTGCCGCCGCGTGGCGGGTGGCACTCGAGTTCCTGGCCGGCTACGTCGTCGAGTACACGCTGTCGGTCGACAACATGTTCGTGTTTGTCGTCATCTTCTCGTTTTTCCGCGTGCCGTCTTTGTATCAGCACCGGGTGTTGTTCTACGGCATTCTCGGCGCGCTGGTCTTCCGCGCAATCTTCATCGCGTTGGGTTCGGTGCTGCTGTCGTATCACTGGATGATCGTCGGCTTCGGCGTGCTGTTGATCTACACCGGCTTCAAGATGCTCGGCCACGACACCGGCGACATGGATCCGAGCAAGAACCCGCTGGTGCGGCTGACCCATCGCCTGATGCCGGTGTCGGAACAGTACGACGGCAAGAACTTCTTCGCGCGCATCGATGGCAAGTGGCACGCGACGCCGCTATTCCTGGCGCTGATGGCGATCGAAATGACCGACATCGTGTTCGCGATTGATTCGGTGCCGGCCATTTTCGCGCTGACCCGGGAGCCGCTGATCGTCTTCACTTCCAATGTGTTCGCGATCCTTGGCCTCCGGTCGCTGTATTTCGTGCTCGCTGGCGCGGTCGCCAAGTTCACGTTGCTGCGATATGGGCTGGCCGGTGTGCTGATGTTCATCGGCCTCAAGATGATCTGGCTGAACGAGGCCTGGGGCGGTCATTTCCCGATCGGTTGGTCGCTGGCCATCATCGGCTCGCTGGTCGGCGGCTCGATTGTCGCCTCGTTGATCGCCGACAGGCGCAAGGCGGCGTAGACTACCGGAAAGTGCCAGAGGTAGCAAAGGGGCGAGCGGGGCAGGGCCCTGGCGTTCGCGACGTGGTCATCTCGCGCGCCGGTGTGGCTCTGCCGATCGCCGATCGCGTGGCGGTCGAGGAGCCGATGGAGGTGCGCGTCAACGGCGCCCCGTTCGCCGTGATCATGCGCACGCCCGGCGCCGACCGCGACCTGGCGGCTGGTTTCCTCCTGGCCGAAGACGTCATTCGCACTGCCGACGAGATCGGCGTCATCGAGCACTGCCTGGACGCAGACGAAGAGGGCCGCGAGAACACCATCAACGTCACAGTGCTGGGCGACGCGGTGGCGCGGCTGGCGGTGCGGCTTGGGGATCGCCGGCAGGTGATGATGACGGCGTCGTGCGGCCTGTGCGGCCGGCGGACGATCGAATCGCTGCAGGCGCGCGTGTCGGCGGTGGCAGGCAGGTGGACCGTGCCCGCCAGCCTGATCGCCTCGCTGCCCGAGTTGCTGCGCCCGGCCCAGGAGGCATTCGAATCGACCGGTGGCCTTCACGCCGCGGGCCTGTTCGATCGCTCAGGCGCACTTCACGTGTCCGCAGAAGATGTCGGCCGTCACAACGCCGTGGATAAGATTTCTGGCCGCACCTTGCTGGCCAATCAGCATCCGCTGGACGACCGCCTGCTGCTGGTATCGGGGCGAACGTCGTTTGAACTGGTGCAGAAAGCGCTGCTGGCCGGCATACCGCTGATCGCGTCCGTCTCGGCGCCGTCGAGCCTGGCCATCGATTTGGCGCAACAGTCGGGCATCACCCTGTGCGGCTTCGTCCGCGGAGCGACCTTCAACATCTACAGTCACCCGCACCGGATTGGATGACTGGGGTCAGACCCCGATCAGTTGGCACGACGGGCACCAATAAGTGGTGCGGGCGTCGAGGCCCATCTTCTTCGACTGAATTGGTGTGCCGCACTTGCGGCACGGCTTGCCGGCACGGCTGTAGACCCACAGACTGTCGGACGAATCGGAGCGGACGCCGGTTCGCCGCAGCGACCGGTAAGTCTGGATTGCGCCTGGTGTGCCAGGCACGACGTTGTCGTTGAGCAGCTTGCGCGCGAGATTCATGATTAGTTCCAGCACGTCCTGCGACACGGCGCTCGCCGGTGTGTCGGGATGGACACCGGCCAGGAACAACACTTCCGACTTGTAAACATTGCCGATGCCGGCCACCATCCGCTGGTCGAGCAGGGCCTGGGCGATGGGAAGTGCGCCGGCGACCCGCACGCGCCGAATCGCCTCGTCGCGATCGAAGACCGGCTTCAGCAAATCAGGTCCCAGCGCCGCGACCGGATCGCTCGACGCCAGTTCCTTCGCCGTCACGAACTCTGCTACCGGGACGTCGAACGCGACCGCCACCCAGTCTGCAGTCTCCACCCGCACGCGCATCGCGTGTGGGCCGCGAAACCAGCGCTCGCCGTGGCGATAGATGTGCCACGACCCGTTCATCCGCATGTGCGTCCGCAGGATCAGGTCGCCCTCGAATACCATCAGCACGTGCTTGCCAGCCGCCTCGCACCGCTCGATCAGCCGTCCGGTGATCGGCTGGTCGTCATGCACCCGTGCGATGTGCGCGTAGGCAGTGTCGAACATCGTTACGCGATGGCCGGCCAACGTCTTCTGCAGCGTGCGTGCGGTCCGAAATATGGTGTCGCCTTCAGGCATCGGCCACCGAATAAGAATAGCCAGGGCTCATGCGGAGGTCAGCCATTGATGCGCCGCGCCCGAAAAGTTGCGTGTTCACTCTTCACCTGCGTCGGTGGCTGATTCCGGATCGTGATCGGCTGGGCGCTTCGCGACCCGCAATTGCAGGCCCATGCTGGTGGCCGTGAAGCCTTGTTCGATCAGGAAGTGACTGCAGGGGTCGGTGGCTGCCGGCTGGCCATTAATCTCCTCGATCAACCAGCCGCGGCGTCCGCCGGAGGCGTAGGTCGCGAGTCGAACCAGTTCGCGTGCCAAGGCGCGGCCGGTTCGTGACCGCTCTGGTTCTTCAGCAGGCAACGACACGATCAGCTGCCGGTCGCCACGGCCGATCCACGCCGCCAGTTGACCGCTGACAAGGACCACGCGCGCGCCGGCCGTGCGCGTCGACTTTTCAAGCGGCCACGGCATCAGGATGCCGTACGGGTTGGCAGGGTCGGTGGACGACAACGTCACCGTCATCTCGTCGCCGACATCGCGCGCATCGCGCAACAGATCGATGGCGCCAGGCTGCGCGAATTGCGCCGCGCCCAGGCCGGCGACAAAGTAGCCGCGCCTGATGCGCCCGGTTTCCTCGAGCCGGCGCAGCACCGGATACATGGCCGAGAAGCCGCCGGGCAGCTGTTCGACCGCTGCGATGTCGCGAGTGACCACGCCGTGCCGGGTCAACAGTTGGCTGGCCATTGCCGTGGCCCACGAGGTGGGCGTGCCGGTGGCCGCCGGCGCGACGCTCCACCGCCCCTCTGCCGATGGAGGCACGAGGCGGCGCGACCGGAAGGGCACACGACCGGGCCGGCGCGCGCGCTCCGGAGGCGCGGCAAATGCCCGCAACGCATGCAGGGTGTCGTTGGTGATCAGGCCCTTCCACACCAAGTCCCACAGCGCATCCAGCGTCTCCTGCGGAAAGCCCCCGCCCGACGCCTCGTGCAGCGGACCAAAGAACGACGCCCCCTGCCGTTCCAGGAAGGCAATGATCCTGGCGTCGCGTTCGGACAGCCCCTGCTGACGTGCGGCCACCAGCGACTCGGGCGGCCGTAACTTCGCGATGTGATCGCTCAGGTAGACCGCGATACGGCCATCACGCTCGCCGAGCGGCTCGACGCCCACCCACGTCACTTCGCCGGCCCCCATCAGCGTGTCGAGCATCGCCGGCGTGTAGCCACGAACCCGCGCCGACAGCACCTCGCGATCGAGCAGCGACGCCACCAGCGGCACGCCCTGCAACTGCTCGATCACGTCGAGCAGGCCGTCGAGGCCGGCGCGCGGCCGCGACAGGCCGTGCCAGCGGACCAGGAAACGCCCGAGGGCGCCGGCATCGACCGGCTCCACTTCCTGGCGCAGCTTGGCCAACGATCGCTGCCGCACACTCCGCAGAACCTCGGCTTCGCACCACTCGCGGCCGCGGCCACCCGGACGGAACTCACCGTCGATCACACGTCCCGTCTCGCGCAGGCGCTTGAGGGCGGAGTCGACCACCGCCGCGCCCAGGCCCAGGCGCGCGCTGATTGCCTGGCTGACAAACGGCCCGTGCGTCCGCGCATACCGGCGCACCAGGTCGCCGACCGGGTCGGCCACCGCCTCGAGCAGCGCGTCGGGCAATCCCTGCGGCAACGGCGTGCCGATCGCGTCACGAAAGCGGGCGGCGTCCTCGACGGCAACCAGCCGGGGCTCGCCGGCAATGCGAACGTCGATCGCCCGCCGAGCCGAAAGCAGGTCGGCAATCGCTACGGCGGCGACTCCCGGCAGGCTGCGCGCGGCGATCTCGTCGCGCGACAAATCGCCCAGGCGCAGCAGCAGGTCGTGCACGGCATCGGTGGAGCGGGCATGAAATCGTTCCGGCAGGTGCTGCAGATCGGCTTCGAGCGATTCGAGCGCCGTCGCGTCCAGCAAATCGCGCAGTTCGGTATCGCCGATCAGCTCGCGCAACTGCGATTGATCCACCGACAGCGCCTGCGCGCGCCGCTCGGCGAGTGGCGCATCGCCATCGTAAATATAGTTGGCCACGTAGCCGAACAGCAGCGAACTGGAGAAAGGCGACGGCTTCGGCGACTCGACGTGAACGACGCGAATGCTGCGGCTGCGCACCCGCGTCAGGATGTCGGTAAGCGCCGGCAGGTCGAAGATGTCGCGCAGGCACTCGCGATAGGTCTCGAGGATGATCGGGAAGGATCCATAGCGCGCTGCGACCTTCAGCAGGTCCGAGGCGCGCTTGCGCAATTGCCACAGCGGCGTGCGCGCGCCCGGCCGGCGGCGCGGCAGCAGCAAGGCGCGACCGGCCGCCTCGCGGAACCGCGCCGAAAACATCGCGGTCGAGCCGAGTTGGCGCACCACTTGTTCTTCGACCTCGTCCGGGTCGGGCAGCAGCAACGCAATGTGTGGCAACCGTTCGCCATCCGGGTAGCGAACCACGAACCCATCGTCGGACCACATCACCTCGACGTCGACGCCGGCTTCGTCGCGAATGCGCGTGGTTACGGCCATGGCCCAGGGCGCGTGGACCCGGCTGCCCAGAGGTGTCAAGACCGCCACTCGCCAGTCGCCCAGGTCATCGCGCGACTGTTCGATCAGGATGGTGCGGTCGTCTGGCACGGTGCCGGCGGACGCTTCCTGGTCGTCCAGGTACTGCATCAGGTTGGCACTCGCCATCGCATCCAGGCCGTGGTCCGCTTCAAGGGACGCCAGCGCTTCGGCACGCGGACGCTTGCGCAGCTCGCGCACCAGCTTGCCAATCGCCATCCCGAGTTCCACCGGCCGGCCGGGACCTTCGCCCTTCCAGAACGGCATCTTGCCTGGCTGGCCCGGAGCAGGGGACACCAGTACGCGGTCGTGCGTAATTCGATCGATGCGCCAGGTCGAGGCGCCCAGCAGGAAGGTCTCCCCGGCCCGTGCCTCGAACACCATCTCTTCGTCGAGTTCGCCGACCCGCGCCTTGTCTTTTTCGGCGCCCGACAGGAACACGCCGTACAGTCCGCGGTCGGGAATGGTGCCCGCGTTTGAAATGGCCACCCGCTTGGCGCCCTGCCGGGCCATCACCGTGCCGTTCACGCGGTCCCACGTGATACGCGGGCGAAGTTCGGCAAAATCATCCGACGGATATCGGCCCGACAGCATGTCGAGGACGCCATCGAAAATCGTGCGGCTCAATTCGGCAAACGGCGCCGCCGCGCGTATCGCCTGGAACAGCTCTTCGACCGACCAGTTCTCCATCGACACCATGGCGACCAGTTGCTGCGCCAGCACGTCGAGCGGGTTGCGCGGATACCGAGATGACTCGACCTTGCCGCTGCGCATGGCCGCCGAGACTGCCGCGCACGCGACCAAATCGCCGCGAAACTTCGGGAAGATGATGCCTTCGCTCACGTCGTCGATGCGGTGGCCGGCGCGGCCGATGCGCTGCAGGCCGCTGGCGACCGACGGCGGCGCTTCGATCTGGATGACGAGATCGATCGCGCCCATGTCGATGCCGAGCTCGAGCGACGAGGTCGCCACCAGCGCGCGCAGGCGCCCGCCTTTCAGCAGGTCTTCGATCTCGGTGCGTTGCGCCCGCGCCAGCGACCCGTG
>JANMUX010000523.1:0-11373 GCA_031392125.1 Acidobacteriota bacterium
TGGCCGCCGTCATCGCAGTGGTCGCGGCATTCGCGTCGCCAGTCGCCGGCCAGACTGGCAACATCCTCGAGCAGGTGCTGGTCAAGGTGAACGGGGAGATCGTCACCAAGACCGAGCTCGAGCAGCGCCAGATCGCCGCGCTTCGGCAGCGCAATCCCAACCTGCGTCCCGACAGCGACGACGCCTTGCAAAAGGCGCTGCTGGAGGTCACACCTCAAGTCATCGTTGATGCGGTAGACGAACTGCTGATCGTGCAACGCGGCAAGGAACTCGGCTACACGATGTCGAACGAGCAGTTCAACAGCATCCTCGAGAACATCAAGAAAGAGAACAAGATAGAAACCGACGAGGCGCTGCAGGCCGCGCTCAAGCAGGAGGGCATGACCATGGCCGACCTGCGCAAGCAGCTAGAGCGCACCTCGCTGGTTCAAAGAGTGCAGCAGCAGGAAGTAATGGCCAAGCTACAGGTGACCGACACCGAGCTGCGGTCGTACTACGATGCGCACCTGGGCGAGTTCGCCACCGTGCCGCAAGTCACGTTGCGAGAAATCACCGTCAACGTACCCACCACCGCCCAGGGCATTAACGTTGCGGTTGACGACGCGGCGAAGGCGAAGGCCGACGAAGTGCGCACGAAGATCATCGCTGGCGAGCCCTTCCCGCGGCTGGCGGCAGACTATTCCGACTCCGGGTCCAAGGCCAATGGCGGCCTGGTCGGTCCACTTGCGAAGACCGACCTCTCCGAAGAACTGCAAAAAGCGATTGCCGGCCTCAAGGCGGGCGAAGTCACACCGGTGCTGAGGACGACGCGTGGGTACCAAATCATCAGGATCGAGACCCTGCAGGACACCACGACCAAGGTGTTCGAAGACGCGAAGTCGGACATTGCCGACAAGATCGCCAATGAGAAGCGCAAGGTCGAGTTCGATAAGTTCCTCGACAAGCTGCGCGCCGACGCCATTATCGACTGGAAAAACGACGACCTGAAGAAGGCCTACGACATCGGCGTCAAGACCTTCCGGGGCACGGTCACGCAGTAACGTGGACGCCAGCTGGTTTGCCCTGTGGACCAGGTCGCGGCACGAAAAGCAGGTTCGCGACCAGCTGCTCAAGAAATCCGTCGATGTTTTCCTGCCCACCATCGGCAAGTGGAGCCACTGGAAAGATCGCAAGAAGAAAATCGACTGGCCGTTGTTCCCCGGTTATGTCTTTGCGCGCTTCGTTCCCGACGAGCGCATCGGCATCCTGAAAGTCGACGGCGTCGTGCAGGTCATCAGCAATAACGGCGTGCTGTCGTCGATCCCAGATGAGGAAATCGAAAGCATCAGGACGCTGGTGGAAAGCGAGCTGGCGTACGATCCAGTCCCGCTTATCAAGGAGGGGGACATGGTGAAAGTGACCCATGGCCCGCTCAAGGGCGTGGTCGGACGTCTTGTTCGCAAGGGCGCCCATGCGCGGCTGGTGCTCTCGGTGGACTTGATTGGGCAGGCCGTCGCCGTTGAAGTCGACGCCTCGGACGTCAAGCCGTACTAACCATGAAGATCGGAAATGTCGAACTCGACTCACCGTTCGTCGTCTCGCCCATGGCGGGCATGACGGACACGGCTTTCCGCCGCTTGGTGAAGCGCCAGGGCGGCTGTGGGCTCGTCGTGTCGGAGATGGTGAGCAGCGAGGGCTTGGTCCGTGGCATTGATCGCACACTCGAGTATGCGGAATATACCGAGGAAGAACGCCCGGTCTCCATCCAGATTTTCGGCGGCGAACCTGGAAAAATGGCGGAAGCGGCGCGCGTCGTCGAGGCCATGGGCGCAAACATCGTTGACGTGAACATGGGCTGCCCGGTCCCGAAGATTGCCAAGCACAACGCCGGATGCAGCTTGATGCGCGAGCCGCAGCATGCCGCCCAAATCATCGCCGCCATGACGAAAGCCGTGAAGATTCCGGTGACGGTCAAGATGCGGAAGGGATGGGATGACGGCGAGGTTAATGCGCCGGAGCTGGCCAAGCGGGTTGAGGCGGCTGGCGCGGCGGCGATTGCGGTGCACGGGCGCACGGCGAAACAGAGCTACAGCGGGTTTGCCGACTGGGATGTGGTCGCGGCCATCGCTCGCTCGGTGACGATCCCGGTATTTGGTTCCGGCGATTGCATCGAACCGGAAGACATCGTTACCCGTATGCAGTCTGGCGTCAGCGGCGTGTTCGTAGGACGCGGCGTCCTGCGCAACCCGTGGATTCTTGCCCAGGCTCGCGACCTGATGGCTGGCCGCCCAGCTCGCCAGATTAGCGACGAAGAGCGTGGCCAGTTCCTGCTGGATTACATGGAAATGCTGTTGGCCGACGAGAAAGGCGAGCAAGACGGCTTTCGGCACCTGGTGATTCAATCCACGAGCCCGAAACCCCGGGCCAGCAAGCAACGCTGGGTGATCAACAAGCTGCGTGCCCTGTGCACGTGGTATACCAAGGGCTTCGAGGGCGGATCGCAGTTTCGCATTGGCGTGAACTCGGCAACGTCGATCGCGGAAGTCGAGGCGCTCGTGGCCGACTTCTTCCTGACCGGAGCCGGCCGCCGTGCTTCCTGAGATTGTCATCGCCGGCCGCAAGGTCGGACCGGCGCACGTGCCGCTCGTCGTCGCCGAGATCGGCATCAACCACGAAGGCAGCCTCGAAGTAGCGCGCGAAATGGTCGATGCCGCATCTCGTGCAGGCGTGGAAGTCGTGAAACACCAGACACACGTCGTCGATGACGAGATGAGCGGCGCGGCCAAAAAGGTTGTTCCCGGCAACGCTAACGTTTCGATCTACCAGATCATGGAACGGTGCGCGCTGTCGGAGGATGATGAGCGGCAGCTCAAGGCCTACGTCGAAGCGAAGGGCATGATCTTCATGAGCACGCCGTTCTCGCGCGCGGCCGCCGATCGCCTAGAGCGCATGAACGTGGCTGCGTACAAGATTGGCTCAGGCGAGTGCAACAATTATCCACTGTTGAAGCACATTGCGTCGTTCGGCAAGCCGACGATTCTCAGCACCGGCATGAACACCATTGAAAGCGTGGCCAAGGCGGTCGACATCTTTGCTCGAGCCGGCACACCTTGCGCGTTACTGCACACCACCAATCTGTATCCGACGCCTCCACACCTGGTCCGGCTGGGTGCCATGGTTGAATTGGGCAAGGCTTTCCCGCGCGCGGTGATCGGCCTGTCCGACCACACCACCGACAACATCGCCTGCATTGGCGCCATGGCGCTTGGGGCGTCGATCGTTGAACGGCACTTTACCGATCACATCTACCGGGTTGGTCCGGACATCATTTGCTCGATGGACGAAGTGCACTGCCGCGAGTTAATTGCAGCGGCCAATACTCTGCACGCGGAGTTGGGCGGCACCAAGGGCCCGGTGAAAGAAGAGCAGGTGACCATGGACTTCGCTTTCGCGACGGTGGTCACGATTCAACCGGTGAAAGCGGGCGAGCCGTTCACCAGTAAGAACCTGTGGGTGAAGCGCCCTGGCACGGGAGCTATTCCCGCAGAACGTTACGAGGATCTGCTGGGCAGGACGGCAAGGCGCGACCTTCCTACCGATACGCACCTCGCAGCAGACGACGTCTAGTCCAACTGCAAGGCAATCGCGAACAAGCCCAACACTACGCCGGCCCCGGCGGCGAGACCTACCGCGATGGCTTTGCCAACGTTGAGGCCGTTGTCGTGATGGCGTTCCAGCCGCGCGATGTCGGCGAACGGTATGGATACCGCGGGTTCCGGCAGCCGGGCGTTCTTCTTCAGCATCAGCGCGTCTGGCCCGACGCTCATCAGCGTGCCGCTCATGCGGTCGCTGGTGTTGGTCTGGATCTTCACCTTTGACCCGAGCGGAATAGCCGCCGCCACCGTCTTCCACGCAGCTGCCTCTTGCGATGCCTCCTGGCCCGCGAAGGCGTCGCTGGCGCTTATTGACAACACAGAACAGATCAAGCCGATAGCAATCGATCGCATATTTCGCCCTCAACCCGTAATGTGCGGAACTCATGCGGATCGGCTCACGCCGGCGTGCCAGCGTCGGCCGCCCGGCGGTAGGCACCGCCGAGCTGACCGTGTCGAGGGCGAGAAGGTTGGTTAGCGAATCAGGAAGGCGACCGATGCCGGCACTTCAGCGGCGTCCGCGGCATTGCTAGCGCTCTTCACCCACACGCCAATGCGGTAGTCACCCACGGCCGTCGGCGTCCACGCGAAGGTATTGCTGCTGGTCCACCCCGTGGCGACGGTCCAGGCCACCCCGTCGAAGATCCACCATTTGTATTGGTGAGGAGCCGCACCACCGACGGGCGTCGCCGTCCAGGTGACAGTCGTGCCGACTGGTTGCGTGCTTACGCGATTCGCCGTCAGCGTCACCGCTGACACGAGCGCGGTAGGCGCGGCTATGCTGAACGCGACCTGGTTGCTCGCCTCGGGAGCATCGACGGTGTTCCCGGCGCTTCTCGCCCACACGCGAACCTGATAAGCCGCATTGGCAAGCACCGGGGTCCACGCCAGCGTGCCTTGGCTGGTCCAGCCGGTTACATCCGACCAGGCTGCCCCGTCATAGACTGACCACTTGAACTCGTAGGGCGCTGAGCCGCCAGTCGGACTCGCGGTCCACGTGATGGTGGTGCCGGGCGCTTGCGGCGCAGCGCGGTTGGCCGACAGCGACACCATGTTGATACGCGGTACGGCGGCGCCGCTGATGGTGAAGGGGACCGACTGGGGCATCTCGGCAGCATCGGCCGGATTCCCGGCGCTCTTCACCCACACGCCCACGAGGTAGTTCCCCGCGAACGCCGGCGTCCACGCGAAGCTGCTGCTGCTGGTCCAACCCGTGGCGACAGTCCAAGCCGTCCCGTCGAAGAGCCACCATTTGTATTGGTGCGGGGCCGCACCACCGACGGGCGTCGCCGTCCACGTAATGGTCGTGCCGGTCGGCTGCCCGCTGGCGCGATTGGCCGACAGCGTCACCGCTGACACGAGCGCGGTAGGCGCGGCTATGCTGAACGCGGCCTGGTTGCTCGCCTCGGGAGCGTCGACAGCGTTCCCGGCGCTTCGCGCCCAGACGCGGACTTGGTAGGCGGCGTTGGCCGTCAGCGGCGTCCACGCCAGCGTGCCCTGGGCGGTCCAGCCGGTCACGTCCGACCAGGCCGTACCGTTGTAGACCGACCACTTATATTCATAGGGCGCTGAGCCGCCAGTTGGGGTCGCGGCCCACGTGATGGTGGTGCCCGGCGCTTGGGGCGCGACACGGTTGGCCGACAGCGACACCATGTTGATACGCGGCACGGCGGCGCCGCTGATGGCGAACGGGACCGACTGGGCGATCTCGGCGGCATCGGCCGGATTGCCGGTGCTCTTGACCCACACGCCCACGAGATAGTTACCCGCGGTCGCCGGCGTCCACGCGAAGGTGCTGCTGCTGGTCCACGCCGTGGCGACGGTCCAGGCCGCCCCGTCGAAGAGCCACCATTTGTATTGGTGCGGGGCCACACCACCAACGGGCGTGGCCGTCCACGTTACGGTCGTGCCGGTCGGCTGTCCGCTCGCGCGATTGGCGGTCAGCGTCACCGCTGACACCAGCGGACTGGCCGCGCTGATGGCGAACGCGAGTTGCTGACTCGCCTCGGGAGCGTCGACACTGTTGCCGGCGCTTCGCGCCCAGACACGGACTTGATAGGCGGCGTTGGCCGTCACGGGCGTCCACGCCAGCGTGCCTTGAGCGTTCCAGCCGGTCACGTCCGACCAGGCCGTGCCGTTGTACACCGACCACTTGTATTCATACGGTGCCGAGCCGCCAGTTGGGCTCGCGGTCCACGTGATGGTGGTGCCCGGCGCTTGCGGCGCGACACGGTTGGCCGACAGCGACACCATGTTGATACGCGGCGCGGCGGTGCCGCTGACGGTGAACGGGACGGACTGAGGGAACTCGGCGGCATCGGCCGGATTGCCGGCGCTCTTCACCCACACGCCAATGCGATAGCTCCCCGCGGCCGCCGGCGTCCATGCGAAAGTGTTCGTCGTTGTCCACCCGGGCACGATCTGCCAGGATACGCCGTCGTAAACCAGCCACTTATATTGATGCGGGGCGATGCCACCCGTGGGGGTCGCGGTCCACGTCACCAGTGAGCCGGCGGGCTGCGGCGAGGCGCGGTTGGGTGTCAGGGTAACGCCTGTCACGCTCGTCGACGCCGAAATCACATACGGCATCGTGGCCGAGGCTTCGGCGGCATCAACTTGGTTGGCCGCGCTGCGGACCCAGACGCGAACGCTGGCGTTCGGCAAGACCGTGGACGCCGTCCACGCGAACGTTGGCGCGGTGGTCCACCCTGTGGCTTGCGTCCACGTCGTGCCATCGGACACGAACCATTTGTACTGGAACGGCGCGAGGCCGCCCGTCTGGGCCGCGGTCCAATTGATGGTCGTGCCAAGGGTCTGCGGCGAAGCGCGATCAGGGGTCAGCATGGCCGTGCTCGCCCGCGTCGACGCGCCTACCGTGAACGGAATGGATGCCGGGAACTCCGCGGCATCGACCGTGTTGCCCTGGCTTCTGACCCAAACGCCCACCAAATAGTCGCCGCTGGTGGCCGGGGTCCAGGCGAACGTCGATGAACTGGTCCACCCCCCCGAAACGGTCCAGCTTTGGCCGTTATAGGTCATCCACTTGTATTCGTAAGGTGCCCGCCCGCCGGTCGGCGCCGCGGTAAAGGTGATCACAGTACCAGCGCTCTGGGGCGGCGTCAGGTTCGATGACAATGCGACACTCTGCACACGCGGCACGCTAACGGCCACCGTCCTGGTAGCCAACAGAGTCAGCGTGTCGTTGCGGAAGAACCGCAATTCGTATGTGCCTGCTGAAGAAGGCGCGGTGAAGGTGACTGCGCCCGCGACCATCCCGGCACCGGGAGGTGTGGATTGATTATTGAGGTATCGCCGGCTCAGGTAACTACCGAGGGGCGCACCGGCGCTTGCGAGAGCTACGTAATCACCAATGGCACCGGGGCCGTGCGCTACCGTGGCAGTAATGGTTTCGCCGGTTGACGCTGCGGCATTTGCCGTCAGTGAAATCACACGCCAGGTGAAGCTCTCGACGTCCTGCGCACCGCCGTCGGACGCCGTCGCCGACACTGAATAAGTGCCGGCGCCGCCGGCGCTGATGGTTCCTGAGATCAGGCCACTGGCAGAAGCTGAAAGTCCCGGAGGTAAACCGGTGACGCTCGGGAAGGAAAGACTGTCGCCGTCAACGTCGGTACCGGACAACTGCAGCGACACCGCGTTACCGGGTGCGTTTGCCAAGAGGCCAGGATTCGTGAGGACCGGGGCAACGTTTGGTACCGAGAAGACGAGTTCAGTGGAGTACGGGCCGGGCATGTAACTGGAGTTGTATGCCCGCACGGTGAAATAGTAGGTGGTGCCGGGTGTGAGATTGACCTGGAATTCAAGGACATTGCCGACGTCTGTGCCGTTTACGACCCCATAAGTGCCGGAGGCCGTGCCCACATAGACGAGATAACCAGCCGTGACTGCGTCGGTATTGGCATCCCACAATAGTCGGTGGGGCCGCGCCTCGGCGATGGTCGTCCCGATAAACACGATTGCCGCAGCCACGATGACTCGTGCGGTGAACCAGAAAGCCGAACTTCGGCAAGGCGAAATTCCTGGCGAAAGGTTAGAGGATGGTGGCGCAGCCATATACACCCCAGCCAGATTGCAAATCGGTTGCCCAGATTGTATTTCCGCAATTTTCACCGTAATTCCCATGTTGCTCATGGTTCTGCTGGTCGGCATCGTCCAAATCGTCAGGACGCTTACGGTTTTGCACTCAGCAGGACTGCTCCAGCTCCAAGGCAATCTCTAGGATTGGTGAGCAAACGTGTAAATCCTACTTTGCTTCACGGACCAGCTCCATCGTCAGGGTCAGCGGAACGAGGCTGGGCTTGCTTGTCGGGTCTGAGGTCACTCCTGTCCTCAGGGGCAAATACAATCTGAGGCAAACGAAGACACGCGGCTCCAAAAGTCTGCCTCGGCTGAAGATTCTGTAATTTGGTGACGCCATGCAATTGTGTGTAAGTTATTCTCCCTAGACTCTTTAAGCCCCTTCACGACTTACGGTCGTCTCATCGGTAACGTTTTTGCAGCACGGTTGACAAATGGCACCCGAGCCGAATAACGTAGCCGTTCCTTTGAGCTTGGAGAATGTCATTGGCTTCGCCCACCGACCAACGTCGGCAACTGCAACTGATCGGCACGAGTGCCGCGATGCTTTCGATCGAACAGGAGATCGAATGCGCCGCCCGCTCTGACGCCAAGGTTCTCATCACTGGCGAGAGCGGCGTTGGCAAAGAGGTTGTTGCCAACCTCATTCATCAACGCAGCCGTCGGCACTACGCACCGTTTGTCGCGCTTAATTGCGCCGGTGTACCCGACTCTCTTCTGGAATCCGAACTGTTTGGTCACGCGAAGGGCAGTTTCACGGACGCCTACCGAGACAAGCGCGGACTCATCGAGAGCGCCAACCACGGAACGATCTTCCTGGACGAGGTCGGGGAGATGACCCCCCGCATGCAAGCCGTCCTGCTGCGCTTCCTCGAAAACGCCGAAGTGCAGCGGCTTGGCTCGAACGCGCCCGACGTCACCGTCGATGTCCGCGTGATTGCCGCCACCAATCGCAGCCTGATCGAACACGTCGCTGATAAACGTTTCCGTGACGACCTCTATTACCGGCTGAATGTCATCCACATACCGGTGCCGCCTCTCCGCGAACGGGTCGAGGACATTCCGGCGTTGCTCGCCCACTTCGTCCGCCTCTCGAGTGACGCGATGCGGGTGCCTGAACCAAGGCTCCTGGACGAAACCGTCGCGAGGCTGATTGCTCACACGTGGCCAGGTAATGTGCGCGAATTGAAGAATGTCGTCGAACGCCTGGTCGTCAGGGCGCGGGGCGGGGTGATTCCTGCGGCTGACCTGCCGAAGGAAATTGCCGGCCGTTGGCTGACGGTCACGGCGTCGACTGAATGCGCTGCCGTGAAGTCCGTGCCCGAGTCGCTGTATGAGCGGATGACCGTTGGCGGGGAATCGTTCTGGACGGTCGTCTACGAGCCGTTCATGTCGCGCGACCTTACGCGTGACGATCTGCGGGCCATCGTGAGTCGCGGCCTGGTCGAAACCAAGGGCAGCTACAAGCTACTGCTCGAAGTCTTTAACCTGGCACCCAGCGACTACAAACGGCTGCTCGGAATCTTGCGAAAATACCAGTGCCACCTGCCCTTCCACCAGTTCCGGACCCTGCCGGTTCGGTCGGTTCAGGTCGGGAACTCTCGAGTGCGACCGTCTGATCACCTGGCGCATACCGGCTGACCTCAAGTTACTGAACCAGCCCGTCATTGCGGCAGAGTGACGCGAAGCAAACGGTCACGCGTCGCAACCCACACGTCGTCCCCGAGTCCGGCCCCGATCGCAACGATCCCTTCGGAGAGATCTCGCAAGAGCCATTCACTGGAGACGATCGTGGCATCCGCGTCGGAAGACAAGCGCAGAAGCGAACGAGCACCGTCCGCGGACACGACCATCTCGTCGGAGGCTCCGGCACGCCGGACGCCAGACGCCGCAGCACCGTTGGGCAACATATAGCGCCGCACGGTGCCGCCAGCATTGGAGTGCTGAACATCACGAAGCGCGATCGCCGCCGCGCCGCCGTCAGAGCTGACACCAATGACCCACAGGGTCCGTCCGTCGCTGCTCCAGGACAGCGCCACCGGCCGTGCGAGACCCTCCGCAAACACTGGAGCCGGCCACCCATCGGAGGGTGTGGAGCCATCGACATTCATTCGCAGGACTTTGCCGGCATGCGGATCGCTCGAACCGTTTTCGCCGCCGGTCGCAACGTAGATTCTTCGGTCGGGACCAATACCTATCGCTGCCGCCGCATTGCGTCGATCGATGGGAAGCCCCTCCCGGACCACCTCGTGGCTGACCTGTGTACCCTTTAACTCGGTGAGTTTTGCTACCCGCACACCCGAGGGGACGACATACGCGACGAAGATCGATCGATTGACGGCGAACTCAGGATGCGCGGTGATCGCCAGAAGTTCCGGCTCTTCCCCGCGTGCCAAAACCCGCAGATCGGCGTACTCGGCGACGAGCACACCATCGATCATCAGGATGCGTCCGCCGCGGTTGCCGACCAGCAGGCGTCCGTCCGGCAGCGGAGCCAGGCTGCTGATGTCCAGCTGACCCGTCAGCGGAATCGATTCCAGTCGAGCGCCTTCGAGCGTCAGGACGCCACGCTGCGACACGGCCGCGGATGAGACCTGTGTGCGACGGCTGAGGCTCAACGGCGCCGACCAGGGACCCAAAGGATGGGCCTCGAGCTTTGCCGCCAGTTCAATGGTGTGCAAGCCGGCCTCAAGCGTTGGCAACTTGGCCGAGCACTCGAATCCGAGAATGTGAGGCTCCGAGGCACACCTGACATCTTCGACGATTCCGACCCGCTGGCCATCGATGCGCGCCCGGAACTCGTAGGTCGCGAGGTCAGCGGCCGAGTCCGCCAACTGGTTCCAGGTTAAACGCTCGTGGCCCGAGATCACTGCGGGGGGGTCCTGCGCGAACGTGACGTCGCACGACAGCAGAAGGCCCACAAAACTGAGCCAAATCAGCCTAGGTATCCCTGCGCGAAAGGCCGAACAGCATTCGGTCGATAACTTCATCATAAGCAGCTGTATCGGAGGGCGAATGCAAATCCCGGGCTATCATACCGTTGGTTCACTGCCCCAGAAAGTCTTCTTAAGTAGATACTTTAGTACGCCTAAATTGGCTACTACGTTCAACCGTCACGCAGACTTCAAGGCTCTTTTAAGGGTGCGCACCTGCTAAGCCCTTGCAGATGAGCCAGATAAAAGACTTCCTTCAGAATTGGCTGTCCGGCGTCCGCCTTGCAATCTTCGGAGTAACCGACTCGATTCATGACCCGCGTCATTGCTGCAAATTTTAGTTCCCGGTGGACGGCATTAGTTGTCGTCGAGCACTTCCTCATTGTGCTGTCGGTGCTCCTCGCCGCGACGATCTCATTTGGCTGGCCTGGCTGGTGGGAAGCGCTGACCACCGTCGGCTGGCGCGCCGTTCTGATTGCTTTCGTGCTGCAGGTCTGCCTGCATTACTGCGATCTCTACGACGTGCGGACGCTGGCCGATCGCCGAGACATGGTCTCGGGGTTGTTGCGGGCCATCGGCAGCGCGTCGCTCGTGCTGGCGCTGTTGTACTTCTGGAATCCCCGGCTGGTCATCGGCCGCGGGGTGTTCGTCATGGCGTCGATTCTGATTATCGGCGTCGTCGCTGGATGGCGCATTGCGTTCGAGTGGCTCTC
>JANMUX010000343.1:0-4123 GCA_031392125.1 Acidobacteriota bacterium
GTTGCAGCGCCGGTCATTACGTGGACGGCCGCGGGCAGTGGCGTTGTTGCGCTCGTCAACGACGGGGCAAACGGCACGCCTTCGTTTACCTACGACAACAACACCTTCACAGGCGCTTGGAGCCTGTCGCGGGTGGCTACGGCTGCTGAGACGGTCAATCTCACCTACGCCTGGACAGGATTTCACTCGTTCTTCAACGTGACGACCGGTCTCGAGGCGTTCATCACCCGGCCAGGGTTTGACGACACCATCGTCACCCTCGTCAATGAACCTTTGGCAGGCGAAGGTCCGGTCGTGTGCTGCGCCTTCCCGTCAAACGGGTTCACCTACGCCGGTGCCACCGCGCTGGACGTCCAGCCCGGCGATACCTACGGCTTCCGGCTCCGCGGCAGCCACGGGGACGGCACCTTGGCGATGAACGGTACCTTCAGCGTCGTCGCGGGTGCCCAGCCGCTGTTCACGGTCAACGTGCGTGGCACGGCCGGGGGCTTCGAGAATCAGACACCGGGTTTCGGCCCTCCGAGCGTTCCCGCCAGAGTCTACGGCGGCACGCTGGCAGCGGGGCAGCAAGTCACCATCACAGCGTCGGGGCTGGTGCAGGGCGGCGTGGGCCCCACGCCCACCGGCCCTGCGGGAGAGGGGATCGCTTGCCCTGTAAACTGCCTGCTGCCGGGAGTGTCGCAAATGGCCCTCGTGGCGCGCGTGGGCACAGGTCCCTGGCAACTCGTGGGCGCCGGCCCGACAGTGGTCACGGCGGGGAGCGCCGGCTTGCTGCAACTGGCGGTAAACGACGACTTCTTCACCGACAACTCTGGGGCCTTCGCGGCGACCGTGTCATGGGCGCCCCTCGGGCCAGGCGGCACGATCACTTCGGTGAGTCCGGCAACGGGCGCGCCGGGTCAGGGGTTCCTTGTGCTGCGCGGCGTGAACCTGCCGTCACCCACCGGCGCGACCGCGTCGGTGACTAACGGCGTGACCACCGCGAACGGGTTCGTCTTCCTGTCACCGTCCACCACCTCGGCCTACTGGGTGCGATTGCCAGCCGGGTTCCCGCCGGGAGCCGCCACCATCCAGCTCGCAAACGGCGCGGCGGTCACCAACGCGTTCCCCATCACGGTGTCGGCGACACCTGGTACCCCGGTCATCACGAACATCCTCGATGGTAATTTCGCGCCGACCGGTATGGTCTATTCCGGGCTCACGATCTACGTTCAGGCCGATGGTATTGATACCCTCGGCTCGGTGGTCCGCTTCCAGCAGGGAGCCACCATCATCGACGTCCCGTCCGGCACCGCTATCAGTAGTCCCGCGCTCGGCCTGGTCGTGACGATTACCGCGCCACCCGGGCTGGGTGCGGGACCCGTTCTGGTCAGCATTCGCCAGGGTTCCGGTGCCTTCAGTACGCCGGTGACGCTCACCGTGCCGGCGCTATAACACACGTGCTCTACAGACCGCAGGCCGGAGGAAGCTTCCCGGCCTGTGGTCGACTTCGCCTCCCCCCTGCCCGTGTCGCGGCCAAGCCACAACAATCTGTGGCAATATCGAACCGATGGATGAGTCGCAGGAGATTGCGCACCTCCTCGAGCAATGGCGTGAAGGCGATGAGTCCGCGTACGACCGCCTGGTCCCACTCGTCTACGCCGATCTCCGCCGCCTGGCGCGCGGACAATTGCGCCGCGAGCCCGCCGGCCATTCGTTGCAGCCGACGCTGCTCGTGCACGAGGCCTATTTGCGCCTGGCCGGCGCAGCGGTTACCTGGCAGAATCGCACGCATTTCCTGAGCGTCGCGGCGCGCGTGATGCGCCGGATCCTCGTTGACCGCGCGCGGGCCATGCGGGCCAGTAAGCGTGCCGGGGGCGCACTGCGCGTCACCTTGACCAGCCAGGTCGCCGCTCCCGAGTCCGATCCGATCGACATCCTCACCCTCGACGCGGCACTCGAGCGGCTCGAGCGCCTCGACCCCAGGCAGGGCCGGGTCGTTGAGCTCTGCTACTTCGGGGGCCTCACCTATCCGGAAATCGGCACCATGCTGAACGTGTCCGAAGCCACGGTCGATCGCGATTTGCGTCACGCGCGCGCCTGGCTCCGCCACGAGCTCGGCGGCTCCCTCCTCCAGCATGGATGACGCCGTCCGCTGGCAACGCCGCCGCGAGATTTTCGACGCCGTCGTCGATCTCGCACCGTCCGAGCAGCGGCTGCGGCTGGCCGAGGCCTGCGGCGACGACCGCGCGCTGCTGGCTGAGGTCGAGTCACTGCTGGCGCGCGACCGCGAGGCAGACGACCCCATCGAACAGGCGGTGATCGCGGCGGCCCGCGAGGTGGCTGACGGGGACGGCGCGCTCGTCGCCGGCCAGATGATGCTGCACTACCGGCTGGCCTCGAAAATCGGCGAGGGCGGTATGGGCGCGGTGTGGAAGGCGGCCGACTCCACGCTTGGCCGCGACGTGGCGATCAAGGTGCTGCCCTCGGACTTTGCCCACGACGCCGGCCGGCTCGCCCGCTTCGAGCGCGAAGCGAAACTGCTGGCGGCCCTCAATCATTCGAACATCGCCTCGGTCTACAGCCTGCACGAAGACGGCGGGCGCCGCTTCCTGGCAATGGAATTTGTCGATGGCCTCGACCTGTCGGCGCAGATTGCGCGCGGCCCCATGCCGGTTGGCCAGGTGCTCGCGGTCGCGGTGCAGATCGCCGATGCGCTGGAGGAGGCGCACGAGAAGGGCATCGTCCATCGCGACCTGAAGCCCGCCAACGTCAAGCTGAAGGCCGACGGCAAGGTGAAGGTGCTCGATTTCGGCCTCGCCAAGGGCGGCGCGGCCTACGAATCGGACACGTCGCTCGGCTCGTCGGCGTTGATTGCGCCGTTACTCAGCACGAGCCCCGGCGTGATTCTGGGCACCGCCGCCTACATGCCGCCGGAACAGGCGCGCGGCCTGCCGGTGGACAAGCGCGCCGACATCTGGGCGTTCGGCGTGATGCTGTTCGAGATGCTGTCGGGCCGCCGTCCCTTCGACGGCCCGACCTTGACCGATGTGCTTTCCGCGGTCGTCAGCGTGGAACCGGACCTGGCGCTGTTGCCGGCGGCCACGCCGGCGCCGCTCGTTCAGCTGATTGTCCGGTGCTTGCAGAAGGATTCGCGGCGGCGCTTGCGCGACATTGGCGAAGCGCGCATCGAGATCGAACGGCTGCTCGGTAATCCCACTGCCGCGGGCGCGCCCGCCGACCCTCGCCGGCGGCGCTTGATCGCCTGGGGCGGCGCGGCCGCCGCGCTGGGTGTCGTGGCGATCGGTGTCGGCCGCTGGGTGACGGCTGATCCGGGCGCCGTGGTGTCGCCACCGGGCAGCCGGTCGCTCGCCGTGCTGCCACTGGTCAATCTGAGTGCCGACAAAGACCAGGAATACTTTGCCGACGGCCTCAGCGTGGAGCTGCTTGGGCTGCTCGGCAAGAATCCGCAGCTGCGAGTGGCCGGCCGGACTTCGGCCTTTCGCTTCAAGAACAGTGGCGAAGATTCGCGCGCGATCGGACGCGCGCTGGGTGTCTCGGCGCTGCTCGAAGGCAGCGTGCGTCGCGCCGGCAACCGCGTGCGCATTACCGCGCAGCTGATTGACACGCAAACCGGCTTTCAGCTCTGGTCGGAATCCTACGACCGCACGAGCGACGACCTGTTCGCCGAGCAAGACGAGATCGCGCGCGCGGTGGCCGGCGCGCTGCACGTCGCGTTGCTTGCCAGTGCGCCGAGCGCGGGCAGCGCGGCCATCGTCCCGGGGCCAGCCTACAACGCCTACTTACAGGGCAAATACTTCCTGCGGCTCAACACAAAGGAGGCGGTGGAGAAGGCCACGGCCTATTCCACCCAGGCGGTCGAGCTCGATGCCACCTTTGCGCCGGCGTGGGCCGGCCTGTCGCGCGCGCGGGCGGTGGCCGGCACCGAGGGCTTTGCCTCGCCTGACGCGGTGTTTGGTGAAGCGCGCCGGGCGGCGGAGCGCGCGATCGCGCTCGATGCGCGGTCGGCCGAGGGGCACTCGGCGCTGTCGGCCATCCGCCGCGCCTACGACTGGGACTTTGTTGGCGCCGAGGCGTCTGCCCAGCGGGCCTTGCAGCTGGATCCGAACAACGCTGAAATTGT
>JANMUX010000046.1:0-12833 GCA_031392125.1 Acidobacteriota bacterium
CGTAGCCAACCTCGATTCGCATTTCACGCTCGTTCGGCGCCACCACGATCAGCACGCCGTTGTCCTGCGTGGACTGCCCGACGCCCCACGCCTTGAACATCCGGTTGGCATAGTCCTCGACCGCCATGCCGTCGAGCGAGGTCACGACGGCCACTGCCACTTCAGACGAGGTCCTGCGCTCGAGATCGGCCAGCTGCTGATCGATCTGCGCCTCCACTGAGGCGTCCAGGATGCCGGCAAAGTCGCTGACCCGGCCGGTCGGTTTCGGGAAGTTGCCTTGGGCGAACAGGAACCCGAAAGTTAGAAGTGAGAAGTATGAAGTGAGAAGGAAACACCTGAGCTTCATGAATATCTCACTTCCGACTTTCACTTCTGACTTCCAACCTCTCGGAGGGTACATCATCGGGGGCCTGAGGGCCCGGGGCTTGTGGCTGGGATCGATCGTTACAACTGGAGACGAGCGCGCCGACCTCAGCAATCACGGGCGGTTTGACGACCTCGGGCGCGCACCTCGGTCACCATCCCACTGCGCTACAATGTGACGGTTCGAGACCCGTGCCTGGACGCGCTCGTCCGGCCGGGTGCGCCATCAGGAGTTACAACACAATGCAGCGTTCCACGACATCCACCATGACCGTGGCAGCCCTCGGGCTTGTCGCTTTCGTCACCGCCTTTACGGCGCACACCTCGGGGCAGGGCGGACAAGCGCCGCCTCCCGCCGCCAACACGCCGCCCAAGCCGCTCGTGCCGGTCGCCGCCAGCTCTGTTGCCGCCAATCCCGACCTCTACGACGGCGAATACGTCACGATGACCGGCGCGGTCGAAGCCAATTTGTCGAAGACCTCGTTCTCGGTCGATCAGGACAAGACCAAGGCCACCGGCAAGGACGTGCTCGTGCTCGCGCCGAACCTGCAGAAGGCGGCGGAGCCCAACGGCTACGTGACGGTGATCGGCCAGTTGATCAAGTTCGATCCGGCCGAGATCGCCACCAAGCTGAAAGACTACAAGATCGATCTGTCGCCGGAAGACCAGGCGAAGTTCAAGGGCAAGCCGGTCGTGCTGGCAACTGCCGTGATCAACACGGCCGGAGTCGATATTGCCAAGAAGCCCATTCCTGCGATGTCGGCTGACGAACTCACGCTGCAGAAGATCATGGTCAAGCTGCCGCCCGCGCAGGCGGCCCTGCGCAAGGCGCTCGATGGCTCGTCGGCCGATCTCACCAAGGAACAGGCGACCATCCTCAAGACCGCCTTCACCGAGATCGAAACGTTCTTCAAGGCGAAGGCCAACGAAGAGGCCACCAAGTGGGCCGCTGACGGCAAGCGTCACGCCGACTCGGTGTTGATGAATGTGGCCAACGCCAACTTCGACGCGGCCAAGACCTCGATCACGCCGCTCGGCGCCACTTGCGCCAGCTGCCACGGCAAATACCGCGAGCGCATGGAAGACGGCACGTTCCGCATGAAGACCGGACTCTAAAAGAGGATTTATGAAAAACATCGCCCTTGTCGCAGTCAGTCTCGTCGCCCTTGGCGGCATCTCCCTCTCAGCACAGCAGCCCGGCGCCGCCGGTGCGCCCGCCGGCCAGCAGCGTCAGCGGCCTGCCCAGGATCCACGGTCGATGGGCGGCGGTAACTGCGCCGACAATCCCTACAACTGCAACGACGTGGTGAACCCGTTGCCAGCCACCAACACGGTGTGGCTCGAAGAGATGACGTGGATCGATGTCCGCGATGCCCTCAAGGCCGGCAAGACCAACATCATCATCTCCACCGGCGGCATCGAACCCAACGGCCCGTGGCTGGTCACCGGCAAGCACAACTACGTGCTGCACACCAACTGCGAAGCAATCGCCCGCAAGATGGGCAATGCCCTGTGCGCGCCGATCATCAAGCTGGTCCCCGAAGGCGGCATCGAACCGAAGACCGGTCACATGACCTCGCCCGGCACCATGACAATGCGCGAGGAGACGTTCCGCGCGGTGCTGACCGACGCGGCCGAAAGCCTGCAGGCGCATGGCTTCAAGAACGTGATCTTCATCGGTGACAGCGGCGGCAACCAGGGCGGCCAGAAGGCGGTGGCCGAGGCGCTGACGACGAAGTGGGCCGGCAAGGCGCTCGCCCTGCACATTCCCGAATACTACGACTACGCCAGCGTGTCGAAGCACATGGCCGGCAAGATCACCCCTGACGCCAAGGGCGACGGGCTGCACGACGACCCGATCATCACGCTGAACATGTTCATCGATGACCCGAACTCAGTGCGCTACGATGCGCGCGTCAAGGCCGGTAAGACCACCATCAACGGCGTGTCGATTGCGGATCGCGCCCAGGCGACCGCGCTGGCCAGGGAGATCGTCGAGTTCCGCGCCACCAAGACCATCGAGGCGATCAACAAGGCGATTGCCGCGAGGGGCAAGGCGACGACTTCACAGCAATAAGAAAGAACAAATTTAGATTACGAGCGGGCGGCCGGAGAACACCTCCGCGCCGCCCGTTTGTCTTTCATCGCTCACCCCGGAGGCCGCCCATGTTCAGGCTCGTCACCCTCGCTGTCGTTCTCGGCTCGGCCGCATTCGCCACACCGTCGGCGGCGCAGTTGGCCCCGCCGCCCACCGATCGCACGAAGGCCACGGTCTTTTCCGCGGCCGACCTGGCCGCCGGACTGGCCGGGCTACCACCCGATCGCGCCGCCGCCTCGGTTCGCGTCTTCTCGCTGGCACCGTACAACGTCAACGTGGAGCGGCGACTGGCGAAACCGCAGGGCGCCTCGCTGCACGAGGCCCAAGCAGAGTTGTTCTATGTCATCGAGGGAGCCGCCACGCTGCTCACCGGCGGCTCACTCGTGGCGCCGACCCGCAACGGCTCGAACCTGGCGGGCACCGGCATCGAGGGCGGCACGCGACAGGCGTTCGGCAAAGGCGATTTCCTGATCGTGCCCTCCGGCGTTGCGCATCAGTTCGTAGACATCCAGGTGCCGGTGCAGTTGATGGCGATCTACCTGCCGAACCCGCAGTAGGACCCTGCCATGAACCAGCCGCCCACGCTCGCCCCGGTCCACGCCCGCCATTTCCAGTCGATGCGGCGCCTGATCGGTAACACCCCGCTGCTGTCACTGGCGCTGCGTGTGAACGGCGAGCCGCGTACCCTCTACGCCAAGTACGAACCACTCAACCTGACCGGCAGCATGAAGGACCGCATGGCGCTGCATATCCTGCAGCGCGCCTACGAAACCGGGCTGATCCAGCCGGGCGACCTGATTGCCGAGGCGACCAGCGGCAACACCGGCATATCGTTTGCCGCAATCGGCCGCGCGCTCGGCCACCCGGTGACGGTGTTCATGCCCGATTGGATGAGCACGGAGCGCATCTCGCTGATCTCGAGCTTCGGCGCCTCGGTCGTGCTCGTCAGCAAGGCCGATGGCGGCTTTCTCGGCTCGATCGCGCGCGCCGATGCGATGAAAGCAGCCAACCCCCGCACCTTCCTGCCGCACCAGTTTTCGAACGAAGCGAACATCGACGCGCACTTCACGGGCACCGGGCCGGAGATCTGGCTGCAGCTGCAGGGGCAAGGGCTCACGCCCGACGCGTTCGTCGCCGGCGTCGGCACGGGCGGCACGGTGATGGGCGTCGGGCGCTACCTGAAGTCGAAGAAGCCGGCGATCGGTGTGCATCCGCTCGAACCCGCCGAGTCGCCGACGCTGTCGGCCGGCCACAAGATCGGCCATCACCGCATCCAGGGCATCTCGGACGAGTTCGTGCCGCCGATCATTCACTTCGACGAGCTGGACAAGATCGTGCAGGCGAACGACGGCGACGCCATCCTGATGGCGCAGTTGCTGGCGCAACATGGGCTCGCCGTGGGCATCTCGGCCGGAGCCAACGTCATCGGCGCCCTCAAGGTTCAGCAGAGCCTCGGCCGCGGCGCCATCGTTGTCACCGTGCTCTGCGACAGCAACAAGAAGTACTTGAGCACCGACCTGCTGCGAACCGAACCCGTCAAGGACGGCTATCTCACGCCGCAGGTCGAGATGCTGGGGTTTGATTCGGTGAATCGAGTCTGCGACATGTGCGCCGATCCGCGCACCTAATGTGCGCGGGTCGCGCACCTGAGGGCTCTTTTCGCCCGGCTCGTCGCGCGTTGACACTCCCGCCCCGCAACTGCTTTGATATCGCACTACGCTTGAGTTCGGTTTCGCCATGCCGGCGAAGCGCGATGGAGGTTTCAATGCAATTTTTGCGTTTTTCCGCGTGTCTGCTGGCAGTGCTGCTGATGCCTCGTGCCGGCACTGCCCAGCAAACGACGGGCACAATCCTCGGGAAGGTCGCCGACGAGCAGGGCGCCGTTATTCCTGGCGCGACAGTGTCGGCCACCAACCCATCGACCGGCTTCAACCGCGTGGCGGTCAGCGACGCCGAAGGCATTTACCGCCTGAATGCGTTGCCCGTGGGCGCATACGACCTCTCCGTGGATCTGCCCGGATTCGCCACCGTCGAGCGCAAGGGCTTGGTGGTCAACATCGGCCAGACGATCTCGGTGGACTTCGCCCTGAGGCTGGCGAACCTCGCCGAAACGGTGACGGTCAGGGCCGCGGCGCCGCTGATCCAGACCACCGTCTCGTCGGTCGGCGGCGTCGTCGACCTCGGCCGCATCGAGAGCGTTCCCCTGAACGGCCGCCAGTTCGCCAACCTCGCGGCGACGTTGCCCGGCGTCGGGCTCGGCAATCACTCGGACCCGACGAAGAGCACGCAGTATTCGCCGCAGATCAATGGCGGGAACGGCCGCAACGTGAACTACCAGATCGACGGCGGCGACAATAACGACGACACGGTCGGCGGACTGCTGCAGCAGTTCCCGCTCGAAGCCATCCAGGAGTTCAACTTCGTCACCTCGCGCGCCAAGGCCGAGAACGGCCGCAGCAACGGCGGCGTGATGAACATCGTTACCAAGAGCGGCACCAACAACTTCCGTGGCAGCTTCTTCACGCTGTTCCACGACGATGCGATGAATGCGAAGACGACCACGGAGAACAACAACAACAGCGCCAAGTCGGCCTACCGACGCTATCAGTACGGCGGCAGCTTCGGCGGACCCATCGCGACCGACAAGGTGCATTACTTCGCGGCGGTGGAGCGCACGCAGCAGGACACCGCCCAGATCGTCAATACCAGGGGCCTGTTCCCGGCTGAAGACGGGACCTTCGCGACACCCTATCGCGAAACGCTGCTGAACGTGAAGGTGACCGCCAACCTGGACCAGAACCAGTACCTGTCGGTTCGCTACGGCCGCAACGACAACTCGCAGCCGTACGGCGCGGCCAGCAACCGGCCGCCGAGCAACTGGGGGGACAGCACCAACGACTTCAACTCAATCAACCTCAACCACAACTGGGTGATCGGTGGCACCAGGCTGAACGAGTTCATCTTCCAGTATGCCGACTTCCTGAACGACATCACGCCCAACAGCACCGAACCCTACCGCTTGTTCCCCAACGGCGTCGCGTCGGGCCAGAACCTGAACACGCCGCAGAGCACGCAGCAGAAGAAGTGGCAGTTCCGCAACGACTTCTCGTGGCACGTCACCGGCATGGGCGGCGTCGGCCACGACTTCAAGACCGGTTTCAACTTCATGAACGAGCCGACCCTGGCCGTGGAGTTCAACACCGCCAAGGGCGTCCTGCAGCATGTCTACCTGACCGACAACCTGAACGGCCCGATTACCACCGTGACGCTCAACGACGGCGACGCGTCGGCGAACATCCCGCTGAAGCAGTTCGCATTCTTCATGCAGGACGACTGGGCGGTCAGCGACCGGTTGACCCTCAACCTCGGCCTCCGCTACGACCTCATCCGCGGCTACCAGTTCGACCAGTCGAAGAACCCCAACTTCGTGAAGGCACAGGCGGCGGGCAAGGCCGGATTGCTCACGGGCATCAAGGGCATGGAGAACTTCGGCCTCGACCCGAAGGACGACACCAACAACTGGCAGCCGCGGGTCGGCTTCGCCTACGACCTGCGCGGCAACGGCAAGGACGTGATCCGTGGCGGGTGGGGCATCTACATGGACATGGCCTACACCAACGCCAACGCGTTGTTCCCGGCCATCGATGCCACCGGCGTCGGCTTTGGCGCCGTGCTGTCAGTGGACAACCAGCAGGGCATCCGCAATCCAGACGGCTCGTTCTACCAGTTCGGCCAGCCGCTGTCGAACATCTCCAGCCAGAACCAGTCGAACCCGAACGCGCTGCCGCTGTTCGGCCAGTTCACCGACCCGCGCCTGGAGATGCCGTATACGCGGCAGACCTCGATTGGCTGGTCGCACGAGTTGACCCCCAGCACGGTGGTGACCGCCGACTTCGTCCGCGCCGACGGCCGCAACCTCAACGTGCGGCCGCGCATCAACACGCGCACCATTCCGAATGGCGCCCGGCGCCTGGCCTTCATCGGGCTGCTGCCGAACGCGATCGGCACGCGGCCGGCCATCAGCCGCGGCGAGTCTAACTACACCGCGCTGATCACGGGCATCAAGCGGCGCATGACCAACAACTTCGACTTCTCGGCCACCTACACCCTGGCCGAGGCTCGCAGTCAGATCGGCACGGCCGCTGACGAGCTCAACGCCAACCTGCTGCAGGACGCGACGCTGCTCTACGACGATCCGCGTGTCTACGGCCCGACCTCGCGCACCGACGCGCGCCACTCCGGCGCGTTCTCGATGGTGTGGCAGTTCAAGGGCTTCACGGTCGCGCCGACCTACTTCTACCGGTCGCCGCTGCCGGTGCAGACCATCCGTGGCGTCGATGCCAATCTCAACGGCGAGAACAACGACCTGCCGGCTCGCGCGTTCCGGTTCACCGGCGTCGGCGAGGAGCCCGAAGACATCGGCCCGTGTGAAACCTGGAACTGCAGCCGCGGCGCGTGGCGCACGCAGTTCAACCTGCGCGTCTCGCGCGGCTTCGGCCTGGGCATCGGCAGCGCCCGGATCGAGGCCATTACCGAGATCTTCAACCTGTTCAATGCCAGCAACCCGAACTTTACGATCGTCAACAATCAGCTGAGCGCGCAGTTCATGCGGCCGGACGCATTCGCGGGCGACTTCCAACAACCGGAACAGCGCGTCGGCCAGATCGGTTTGCGCTTCTCGTTCTAGACGGCAGGCGGGGGTGCGGCCGATCCGCACCTCCGCCCGCTGGTATGCCGCGGCCGCAGATTTCCCAGACCCAGCCGCAGATTTCAGCCCGGTTTCGATCTCCACGAACCGGCCGCAGAAATCACTCGGCGGCACCTGTAGCAAGAAATGCTTGCGCAAGGGATTGCTGAACTTCGGACGTCCATCTCTGGAGTACCGCCCCTTCGCGCTGAGCGAGGCCTGAATCTGCGGCTGTCGTGGTCGCTGAATCGCGGTCGCCGTGGTGGGAAATCTGCGGCTGTTGACCGCCCGCCTCTGCGACCCCTAGTCAACCGTCCACAGCGTCAGCGCCGTCAGCGCTTTTACGAACAGCCGGTTGCCGGAAATCGACGGCGCGGCCCAAGTGGCGGAGTCAGACACCTGATACCGGCCAAGCAGCGTGAACGCCTTCGGATTGCTGCCATCGACCACGACCATCTCGCCGTCGTCTTTCAATGCGAACACAATATTGCCGGCGCGGGCGATCGCCGCGTTCTCAGCAGTGCGCGGCTCACCCTTCCACAGCACCTCGCCGGTCTTGGCGTCAAGATACATGAACATTCCGCCGCTCTTGCCTGACAGCGCGAAGTAGGCCTCGCCGACGATCACCGCGTTGCTGAACCGGCTGTACTGCTCGTCGTTCTTCCAGGCGTTGTCGGTGCCCCACTTGCCGTCGCGCTTGTTGACGCGGATCGCCGTGATGCCGCTTTCGAAGGCGGTGACGATGATGGTGTCGCCGTAGACCAGCGGCGTGATGGCCTGGACGTCGCGAGCGGAATGGAACGGACGGCTCCACAGGAGTTCACCGGTGGCGGCCGAGACACCGACCAGCATGTTCTCGGTGAACGTAATCACCTGCCGCGTGCCGCCGAACTCCACGACGATCGGCGATCCGTAGGCGGGGCCGTCACCGGTCCACTCCCAATTGACTTCGCCCGTCGCCGGCTTGAACGACGTGAGCGCGCCCCGGCCGTAGCCGCCGACATGGACGATCACCTGGCCGTTCTCGAACAACGGTGATTGCGACGTGCTGTAGGTCGGCGCCAGCGGCGGGGCCGGCTTGTGCCAGAGCCGCCGGCCGCTCTCGGCATCGAAGGCCGACAGAATCCCGCTGATGCCCAGCGTGAAAATACGGCCATCGACGAAGAGTGGCGTCGACTTCGGCCCCTGCCCGTGATCAATGGCGAGCCGGTTGGGTGTGTACGGCGCCGGATATCCCGTAGCCCACAGTTCCTTGCCGGTGGCTGCATCAAAGGCGGCAAGCACCTCGTCGCTACCGCGCCGGCTGAACATGTAGATACGGCGGCCGACGATCAGCGGCGTGGCGTGGCCGGTACCCACCTCCACCTGCCAGCGGCGCGTGAGTTGCTCTGGCCACTTCGCGGGCGCGACGAAGTGCGGCACGACGCCGTCACGGCCGGGTCCGCGCCACTGGGGCCAATCGCCCGACGGCGCTTGCGCGCTGACCGCGGCCGGCGCCGCCAGGCAGAAGGCGACCACGAGGGGCAATGCAATGTTCATTTCTTGCGATCTGCCAGTGCCTGGTACACCAGCCTCCGGGAGAGCGGACGCACCTGCGGCGACCCGCCGGCCGGTGTGCTGCCGGCCAGGTTCTGCATCATGCCTACCACCAACAAGTCGTTGGTCGGATCGATCCAAAACCACGTCCCGAACGCGCCACCCCAATAGAACGTGTTCTTGCCATCAGGCGTCCTGGCCTTAGCGGGATCCATCACGATGGCGAAGTCGAGGCCAAACCCTATGCCGTCCTGCGCAGAGCTCGGACCGTAGAGATCGACCTTGACGCCGTCAGCAAGCACAT
The DNA here is from genome assembly GCA_031392125.1 of Acidobacteriota bacterium. GTDB lineage: Bacteria > Acidobacteriota > Vicinamibacteria > Vicinamibacterales > UBA2999 > 12-FULL-67-14b. Next base: position 8,989 of record JANMUX010000046.1, read on the forward strand.
TGGTCCGCATCAACTCGACAGTTGACGCCTTGAGCAGGCGCTTGCCGTTGGCCTGGCCACCGTCAAGCAGCATCTGCGCGAACCGCCGGTAGTCATCGGTCGTCGAGAGCAACCCGCCGCTGCCTGACAGGAATGCCGGCTTCGAAGTGGGGTTGCCCTGGGCAGGAGCCGTCATGACACGCTGGTCCGGGCCGTAGGTGAACATCTTCGTCACCCGCTCCGCCTTCGACGGCTCCACCCAGAAGCCCGTGTCCTTCATGCCGAGCGGCTCAAACACCCTGGTCCGGAGGAACACATCGAGCGTCTGGCCCGACAGTTTTTCGACGATGTAACCCTGGATGTCGACGCTCGGTCCATAGCGCCAGTCGGCGCCGGGCTGCGCCGCCAGCGGCAGCTTGGCCAGCTTGTCGATCATGGCCTGCAGCGGCTGACTACGGTCGTTGATGTTGTGCTTGCTGTAGCCGCCACTGACGTCGAAGCCTGCCGAATGGCTCATCAACTGACGCATTGTCATCGGCGCGGTCTGCGCCACGTCGCCGTTTACCGTTGCGACCTTGAGATTGGCAAACTCGGGGATGTGCTTGGCGACTGGATCGTCAAGCGTCCACTTACCCTCCTCCCAAAGCATCATCATCGCCACGCCGGCGATGGGCTTGGTCATCGAGGCAATACGGAAGATAGTGTCCTTGGTGACGGCCCGTTTGCTTTCGAGATCCTGGACGCCGTAGGCGTCGAACAGGACGACCTTGCCGTGGCGGGCCACGAGCGTGGTGACACCGGCCAGCTTGCCGTCATCGACCAGCCCGCGCATGGCGTCTTGGTAAGCCTTGAGACCGCTGGTCGAAAAGCCGACCGACTCTGGTGGCGCGAGTTCCTGATCCGGCTGTCTCTTCACATGCCGTTCCAGCATCCGCCGGCGGACGACGCCGCCGTAGACATTCCCCTGGGCGTCAACGCCAACACCCTCCGCACCGGCGTGATCCGCAGCGGTGGATTCCTGATCCTCGATGAACGCCGTGACGCGGCCATCACGGGCGCTGCCGATGCGAATGCCCTTCTTGATCCCGGGCAGTTCGCGAGCGCCGGTGTCAGTGCCCCACGACTCCGAGTCGGCGACATACATGGTGTCGTCGGCGGTGATCACGATGCCGCTCGGGCGGCCGAACTGGCGCCACTCGTCGAGCACCTGGCCATTCTGGTCGTAGATCACGATGCGGTTGTTCTCGCGATCACCGACGAACAGCCGCCCGCGAGAATCCATCGCCATGGTGTGTGGCTCGCTCAGCTCGCCGCGGCCCATGCCTTTCTTGCCCCACTCCTTGACGAACTTGCCATCCTTCGTGAAGTGCATGACGCGATTGTTCTTGCCGTTGCGATGACTGTCGGTGATGAACAGATCGCCGTTTGGCGCCACCACGACGTCGGTGGGTTGGTCGAACAGGTCCGGGCCCGAGCCACTCACGCCAGCCTTACCGAGCGTCATCAGGTTCTTGCCGTCGGGACTGAACTTGATCGCCTGGTGTCCCTTCCCTGGCGCGCTGCCGGCGTCGGTCATCCACAAGTTGCCGTCGCGATCCACGGTGCCACCGTGCGGAAAGATCAACTGACCTTGACCGAAGCTCGCCAGCAGCTTGCCGGCGGCGTTGTACTTAAGGATGGGCGCTTCGGAGCGCCCCGCGCAGGAGTTTTCGAAGCAACGATGGACGACGAAGATGGTGCCATCGGGTGCCGGCTCAATTGCGGTGACCGCGGCCCACTTCACGCCGGGTGGCAACTCACCCCAGGTGCGCGTGGTGGCATACGGCTGCGGCAAATCGTTACGGGGCGGGCCGGATTGCGCCGCGGCGGGCACGGCACTCAGGGCGACGAACAACAGCGCGACAACGCGGAGTGGCAACATAATGGCTAGGTTATACCTGACCACCGGCTCTTCTGCACCTGATGCCTCAGCTCACCGACATCGACGACATTCGAACGATCCTGAACCGTGACCGGGACTGGTGCGTCTACGCCCTTGGCGATCTCGCCGCGCCCATGTTCCCGAAGACGCGGTGGTTCGCGCCGGACCTGACGCTGGTACTGCACGACTACGGCACCAACATCCTGTTTGCCGCGGGTGCGGGAAGCATCCGCGAAGCCTTGGACCACGTGAGCTGGCCCGTGCACCTTCAAGTGCAAGCGGATGCCTGGGATGAGGTCGCACGGCATGCCGCCGTGGAGGGCCAGCGGCAGATGTGGCGAATGATATGGGCGGGTGCGGCAGGTGCTGCGGGTGCGGCGGGTGCGGTGCGACTCGGCGCGGCAGACGTGCCGGCGCTGCTTCAGTTGTATGGGGATGGCGAGGCGACCGGTGAGTCGCCCGACTTCTTCTATCCGTCAATGGTGACCGACGGCGTGTTCTTTGGCGTCTACGAGGGCGGCACCCTGGTGGCTGCTGCCGGCACGCACTTGTTTGCTCCCGAGGAGGATGTCACGGCGATTGGCAACATCTATACGATGCGCGATCGCCGCGGACAGGGCCTGGGACGTATGGCCACCAGCGCGGTGCTGGGGGCCGTGAAGGACATCAAGACCGTGGGCCTGAATGTACGGGCCGACAATCCTGCCGCCCTTCACTTGTACGAGTCGCTTGGTTTCGTCCGTCACTGCCCCTTCTTCGAGGGGCAAGCAACCGGTCGGCGTTAAGCGCGGGCGTTGCGCGAACCGCCTGGCCGCGACGGGCGACGTCCGGCTCCACCGGAACCCTGACGCCCACCCGACCGCGAACCACCAAAGCCGCGCCCAGGGCGGTTGCCCTGGTGACGGCGGCCTGCTTCCGGCAGCGCGTCGTTGGACGAGGCGCTGACCGGGAATCCTTCGATGACAACGTGCTCGACCGGCGACGGCAGCAGGCGCTGGATGCTCTGCAGCAAACTGCGGTCGGCCGGCGAGACCAACGAAACCGCGCGACCCGCCAGTCCGGCGCGGCCGGTCCGGCCGGCGCGGTGGATGTAGTCCTCGGCGACCAGCGGCAGATCGAAGTTGACGACCAGCGGCAGCTGCGCGATGTCGAGACCGCGAGCCGCGATGTCGGTGGCCACCAGCACGTTGACCTGTCCGGCCTTGAAATCGCTGAGCGCCTTGGTGCGCGCGCCCTGGCTCTTGTTGCCGTGAATGACGGCCGCCTTGATGCCGGCGCGTTCGAGGTACTGGCCGACCCGATTCGAGCCGTGCTTCGTCTTGCAGAACACCAGGGCCTGGCCGGTCGGCTTCTGCAGCAGGATGTGCGACAGCAAATCGCCCTTGCGCTGATCCGACACCGGGTGCACCTGGTGCGTCACCGTCTGCGCCATCACCTGGCCTTCCGACACGTCCACCCGCTGCGGGTCGCGCGTGAAGTCGGCCGACAGCCGCACGACGTCCTGCGAGATGGTCGCCGAGAACAACAAGGTCTGGCGCTCGCGCGGCAGCACCTTCAAAATGCGGCGTAGCGGCGGCAGGAAGCCCATGTCGAGCATACGGTCGGCTTCGTCAAGCGTCAGGATCTCGATGCCCGACAAGTCGACGGTGCGCTGCTCCATGTGATCGAGCAGGCGGCCCGGCGTCGCCACGATGATGTCGACACCGCGCTGCAGGTCGCGCTTCTGCGGAATGATCGACACACCGCCGAAGATGGCGGTCACGCGCAGGTTCGCCGGCACGCCGTAGGTGGTCAGCGACTTGTGCACCTGGAGCGCGAGCTCACGCGTCGGCACCAACACCAGGGCGCGCGGCTTGCGGGTTCCGGCGGCGGCGCCGCCAAGAATCTGCAGGCGCTGGATCATCGGCAGGCCGAACGCGGCAGTCTTGCCGGTGCCGGTCTGCGC
>JANMUX010000075.1:0-20715 GCA_031392125.1 Acidobacteriota bacterium
CCCGCGTACATCGGCGCCATGCTGGTGGCGGCGATCTTTCGCAACCTCGACGATCTCACCGGCATGTTTGGTTTGTCGCAGCGCGTGATCGACGACATTGGCAACATCGCGCTGTCGTTGTTCCTGGTGATGGCGCTGATGACGTTGCGCTTGTGGGAACTGGCGGGGCTGGTGACACCGCTGCTCGTGATCCTGGCGGCCCAGATCGCGCTGATCGCGGTGATCTGCCTGTTCGTGGTGCCGCGGCTGATGGGCCGCGACTACGACTCGGCCGTGATGGCGGGTGGTTTCTGCGGCTTCATGCTGGGGACCTCGGCCAACGCCATGGCCAACATGGGCGCGCTGGTGGAGCGGTACGGGCCGGCGCCCAAGGCTTACCTGGTCGTACCGCTGGTCGGCGCGTTCTTCATCGACTTTGCCAACGCGCTGCTGATCACGTTCTTTCTCAACCTCTGGGGCTAGGCGACCGCCCCGGGGGCAGGCTCGCGGAACTCGCCTTCCCATTTCGCCACGACCACCGATGCCAGGCAATTGCCGATCACGTTGGTCATCGTGCGTCCCATGTCCATCAGCGCGTCGATGCCAAGCAGCAGCGCCACGCCTTCAATCGGCAGGTTGAAGCTGGCCAGGGTCGCGGCCAGAATGACCAGCGCCGCACGCGGCACGCCGGCCACGCCCTTGCTGGTCAGCATCAGCGTCAGCATCATCGTCACCTGCTGACCGACGCTCAGGTCGATGCCCGCGGCCTGTGCCACGAACACCGAGGCCAGCGACAGGTAGAGAGTCGTGCCGTCGAGATTGAAGCTGTAGCCGAGCGGCAGGACAAACGAGACGATGCGCCGCGGCACGCCGAAGGCTTCCACGCACTCCATCGCCCGCGGCAACGCCGCTTCGCTCGAGGTGGTCGAGAACGCGATCAGCGCCGGTTCCTTGATGGCCTTGAAAAAGGCGACGATCGGGATGCGGAATATCAGCATCACCGGGATCAGCACCAACAGGAAGAACACCGCCAGTGCCACGTAGAGCGTCACGATCAGGTAGGCCAGGTTGACCATCACCTGCACGCCGCTCGAGCCAATGGTGTAGGCGATCGCGGCGCCGACGCCGATCGGGGCATAGAGCATCACGATGTTCGTGACCTTGAACATCGCCTCGGTCAGGGCCTCGCACCAGGCGATCATCGGCTTGCCCTTTTCACCGACCATGCCCAGGCCGATGGCGAAGAACATGCTGAACACGACAATCTGCAGCACGTCGTTCTTGGCCATGGCGTCGATGGCCGAGGTCGGGACGATGTGCAGGAAGATCTGGTCCCAGGTCTGGGCCGCGGTCGTGATGGGCGGAGGGCCGCTTGGCTGCGGCAGCACCATGCCGACACCCGGCTGCATGATGTTGACTGCCAGCAGGCCGATCAGGAGCGCCAGGGTCGTGACGACTTCGAAATAGATGATCGCGCGCAGGCCCATGCGGCCGACGTCCTTGAAGTGACCGGCGCCCGCGATGCCAGCCACCAGCGTGCCGAACAGCAGCGGCGCGATGATCATCTGGATCATCCGGATGAAGATCTGGCTGAATGGCCTGATGTAGGCCGCGATGCCGCGGTCGGTGATGCTGATGATGTAGCCGACGATCAACCCCACCACGAGGCCAATCATGATCTGCATGGTCGGAGAAATCCGCGGCTTCGCGGTGGTCAATGCTGTCGCCATCGGGATGAATTCTACTGTGAAACCGGGCGCAGGGGCAGGAACTGAATCTTCTTCGAGTTGTATTCAATGATGCGCCAGTGCGGGCAGGTGCTGGTGTCGGCGTAGAGCCGCTCGCAGTCGTCGCAGCGCACGCACTCGGTGACCAGGATCTTTGGCCCCTCGATGGCCCCCCATTGGCAGGTCTTCTCGCACAGCTTGCAGGTCTTGCACTCCGACCAGCGCTTGATGCGAAACACCGTCAGGTACGACATCAGCCCGAGCGTGGCGCCGACCGGGCACAGAAAGCGGCAGTAGAGATTGCGCACGAACAGCGTGGCCGTGAGCAGCAGTGCAAGCCCCACCCACATGGCGGTCGTCCCGAACAGGCCGAACATCCAGAACGGCTCGACATACTGGTAGATCAACAGGTTGTGGGTAGTGACGTAGTAGGCCAGCACCGCGAACAGGATGCCGAACTTGATCAGGCTCGCGCGCTTCTCGATCGCCCGTGGCACGTCAAAGCGCCAGGCATCGGGCAGCACGACATCGAGCGCCTGCGTGAGCGCGCCGTAGGCGCAGATGCGGCCGCAATAAAGCCGGCCCCAGAGAATGGTCGACACCACCGTGAACCCGAAGAACAAGTACCACGCGATGTTGTATTTCGGCACCGGCCAGTTCCAGTCAACGATGCTGAAGATGTTGGTGATGGAGATCAGGTAGCTCTTCGCGAAGCCCATGTAGCCGATGGCGAGCGCGAAGGTCACGAGCTTGAGCGGTACGCTCTTGCGCTGGAAGCTCACCAGCGCCAGCACCAGGAAGGCGGCTAGCAGCGAGATGTCGAGGTACTGCGGACCCAGAATGTCGGCCCATGTCTCGGCCGCGACCTCCTCGAACCCCCAGGGGTCGGGCGCTGGCGGCTGGCCGGCGGCGGCGATCAGGCCAAGCCTCACTGCTTGATCTGATCCGGCGTGAGGAAGGTCTTGGCCATGGTGCGTGACGAATCACGCACCGCCCGGGCCGCGCCGTTCATGGTGATCGAGGCGCGCGATACGGCGGCAATGTCGCCGCCGACGCGGAACTGGTCGCGAATGCTCTTGTTCTTGAACTGCGCGACGAACTGGGGCGGGTCGATCGAGAAATAGCCGTACGGTTCAGAGTTGTAGTCGAGCACGACGTTCTGGATGACGCCGCGCACGTCCATGCCGACCAGGAAATGGATGGGGCCGTGATAGGCCCGCTCGTTGGGCACCACGTCGGTCGTCCAGAAGATGAAGCCGATCGGCGGCGCCGCCGGGTTGGTCTTGGGGTCTTCGCCGTAAACCTTGTAATGCAGCGGCGTGCCGCCGAATGCCGAGAAACCGCCGGCGTTGGGAAACAGGGTCTTGAAGTGTGGTTCAGGACGGGGATTGGTGAAAATGCGCTTGGTTTGCGCCGCGATCGTGACCAGGCCGGCCGTGCTGAGCATCAAGATGAGGACGCCGAATCGCTTCAAACACACTCCTCCGGGGGACTCGCCAAGCATACGCGGTTCCCGGCGAAACTGGTATGGTTAGCTGCCTATGAGCAACCGGTTCCGAGTCTCGATTCTGGCGTTCGCCATGCTCGCGTTGATCGGCCCTGGTGCCGGCGCGCAAACGCCGACCCTGCCCTACGATCACATTCACCTCAACGTGCCCGACCCGGCGGCCGCGGCCAACTGGTACGAGAAGCACTTCGGCGGCAAGCGCATTACCGAAGCGCCTGACCGCATCATGTTCGGCAGCACGCGCTTCATGTTCCTGCGCAACGCGACCGCCAAGCCGAGCGCGGGCGGCGCGATCGATCACGTCGGCTTCTCGTTTGCCGACCTCGACGCCAAGATGAAGGAGTTCGAGGCGGCGGGCATCAAGGTGACGACGCCGGCACGCGAGGTCGCCGGTCTATTCAAGCTGGCTTTCGTCGAGGACCCGTGGGGCACCCGCATTGAAGTGGTACAGGACCCCGAGTTGCTCGGCCTGCACCACATGCACCTGCGCGCGCCCAACCCCGACGAAGCGTTCACGTGGCTGCTCGACAAGTTTGGCGGCAAGCGCCAGCAATTGAAGGGCCGAATTGATGCCGTCCGCTACGATGCCGACGGCTTCAGCAGCATGTGGATTCTCGTGACCAAAGGCGAAGCCGAGCCGAGCCTGGGCCGCGCCATCGACCACATTGGCTGGCGCTCGACCAAGCCGCTCGCCGACACCATGAACGAGCTCACTGCCAAGGGCGCGGTGGCGACCAGCCAGCCGCGGCCGTTGACCCTGCCCAATGGCCCGTCGATCAACTTCGCCTACGTCGCCGGACCCGCAGGCGCACGCATCGAACTGGTCGAACGCCCAGGCCTCAAGCCCGGACAGTAGAATGGAGAACACGATGATGACCATGACCCGACGTGAAGTGATGATGACCCTCGGCGCCCTGGCCGTGGCGGCCCCGGCGTGGGCGGCCGACGAAACGCTGAAGGGCGACATGGTGTGCGCCAAGTGTTTTCTGAAGAAGCCCGACGCGAAGGAGTGCCAGGACGTGCTGCTGGTCAAGAACGCGACCGGCGAGCCGACCGAGTACTACGTGACCAAGAACGACGTCGCGAAGGAATCGGGCGAGGCGTGCACGACCAAGATCCCGGCCACGATCACCGGCACGGTGTCCGAGAAGGACGGCCGCAAGTGGATTACGGCCACCAAGATCGTCAAGTAGATCGCGGAGTAGGGACACACCGGTAGGTGCGTCCGCGGCCCTCACTCGCGCTCGAGCCTGACCTTGAGCGCGGTGACGTGCAGGAAGATCATCATCAGCCAGCCGGCCGTGGGCATGGCGTTGCTGCAACGCAGCCGCACATGTTCACCCGGCACGGCATCGATCTCGATGGTGTGTGAAAACAGCGTGTTGAATGCGCGAATGCGGTGGCGGCCGGGCTCAATTTCGCGCGTCAGCGGCCGGCCATACTTCACCTTCCCCCACGGCTGATCGTCAACGAACAAGTAGACTTGGCGATCCTGGAAGTCTGAAGTTGAATTGCGGACGACCGTCAACTGCGCGCGGTTGATCTCAGTGACCGACGGGTGGTTCCCAGGGGCCGCCCCATGCCACGCGCGGTTCAACACCTCAACATCAAGGACGTCGTCCAACACGTCGATCGCGACCGGGGCCATGTCCCAAAGGATACGATAAGTTCTGGTGATGATTGCTGTCCGCAGCGCTGTCACCGCGAGCCTGGTGCTTGCCGCTTTTCAGGCCGTCCCGGACCGGCCGGCGCCGACGCGGACCGAGATCGCGCCGGGCATCCACCTCTTCCGCACGGCCCCATACGGCGACGTCGGCCTCGATGGCAACTCGGTCGCCATCATCTCCAACAACGGCGTCCTGGTATTCGACACCAACGGCACGCCGTCCGCCGCGGCTGCGGTGCTCACCGAGATTAGGAAGCTCACTACCCAACCAGTGCGCTACGTCGTGAACTCCCACTGGCATTGGGACCACTGGTACGGCACCGAGGTTTACACGCAAGCGTTTCCCGACGTGACCGTCGTCGCACACGAGAAGACACGCGCCCTGATGGCCGGGCCCGCGATCGAGTTCAATCGCCCCGGCCTCGACTCTCAACTTCCGGGTTACCTGGCGAACGTCGAACAGCGCATTGCCAAAGCCGAGGCCACGACACCGGCGCCACCAGAACTGGCGCGACTCAAACAGGCGCTCGCAGACGGCCGTTTTTTCCTGGCTCAGAAGAAGAGCGTCCAGCACACGCTGCCGACGCTGACCTACTCGAACAGGCTGACACTCCACCTTGGCGATCGCGAGATCCAGGTGCAGCATCACGACCGCGCGGTGACGCCAGGCGATTCATTCCTGTATCTGCCGAAGGAGAAAATTGTAATCACCGGCGACCTGCTGGTGAACCCGGTCTCGTTTGCGCTCAGTTCCTATCCCACCGGGTGGTTGCGCACGCTCGAGCACATCGACAGCCTCGACGCGACGCTGATGGTTCCGGGGCATGGCGAGCCGCTAAAGGACAAGGTGCTGCTGCGCGCGACGATGGGCGTGTTCCGGGAGTTGCTGAAACAAGGCGCCGCCGCGCGGGCACGCGGGTTGGATCCGGATGCGGCCCGTGCCGAGATCCTGCCAGGTCTGCGTCCGTGGATGGTGCAGATTACGGGTGATGTTCCCGCGACCAATAACGCGTTCGAGATCCAGATGGTCGACTGGTTTCTGCACCGCGTTTACGACGAGCTCGCTGGACCGCTCACGGACGCGATCGCGCCGATCCCGTCAAAGTAGGAGCCACAGAGGACACCGAGGACACAGAGGAATCTTTTTCTAAACACGGCATGACGCGCACAAAGCTGATTGGCATTTCGAAAACCTGCTCTGCGTCCTCTGCGTCCTCTGTGGCTACTCTTCAAGGAAGAAGATCGCTTCGACCGGCTGTGCAAATAGCCGCGCCGTCTTCAATGCCAGCGGCAGACTGGGATCGTACTTCCCGGTCTCAATCGCATTGATGGTCTGGCGCGACACGCGCAACTGCTGGGCCAGGTCGGCCTGCGACCAATCGCGCTCGGCGCGCAGGACCTTGAGCCGGTTCTTCATTCGTACTTCCGCATCGCGCGCCACAGTCCCGCGTAGTAGAGCGCCGGCATCATCGCCCAGGTATCGCGGTAGCTCCAGCTATCAGGATTGAAGGGAATCGCCAACTGGAGCAGGCCCAGCGTCATGAAGCCGACGACGCAAATGGGAAAGGCAAACGCCAGCGCCTCGAGCTCGATCCGCCGCCGCAGTTCGTCCATGGAGGCTACGCCGTTCCTCCAGATCCACAGGAACCAGACGAAGAGGGGAAGCGGGGCGAGGGCAATCAGGATCCGGACGCTTCGATCGAGGTCCGGCAGTTCCAGCATTCCGCGCGAGATGGCATAGGTAGACACCCACAGCAGGCCCGCCCGCAGCAAACGCAGCCCGTAGTATTTGTTGGTCTCTTCGATGGCCGAACCGGCCACTTCTCCGGCGCGCTTCGCGTCGGCAATGGCCGCGTCCAGCTTTCGTCCAAGGCGCATCAGGCTCATACCGTTCTCCTTGGGAGCAAAGTAAAGCACGCGCGTCTTTATGTCAAGTATAAATGTCTTAATATCAAGCATGCTTTGATTCTGGCCTCGCTTTACGTCCGACGCCGCACTTGCCTGGTGGGTAGCCGTTCACTAAAATATGGGCACCCATATGAAGACGACTATCGAGATTGCCGAGCCGATCCTGGAGGAGGCGAAGGAACTCGCCCGTCGAGAGGGTGTCACCCTCCGTCTACTTGTGGAAGAGGGCCTCCGCGCGGTGCTCGCGGCGCGGCAGTCGCGCAAGAAGTTCCAATTGAAGGACGCCGGGTTCGAAGGGCGAGGGTTGCAGGACGGCGTCGAAGAGGGGCGCTGGGCAGCAGTGCGCGACGCCATCTATGAAGGCCGCGGCGCATGATCGCCATCGACACCAACCTGCTGGTCTACGCCCACCGCAAAGACTCGCAGTGGCATGCCGCCGCTGAACCGCTGGTGCGGTCACTCGCCGAGGGCACGGCGCCGTGGGCCATTCCCTGGCCGTGCCTGCACGAATTCCTGGCCGTGGTCACGCATCCCAGGATTTACGCGCCGCCGACTCCCCAGCCAGCCGCGATCGCGCAGGTCAATGCGTGGCTGGCATCACCGACGAATGTGATGCTGACCGAGGGCCCGGGCTATTGGGAAACGCTGACGGTGACGCTCAGGGCATCAAAGGTGACGGGCGCGCAGGTGCACCACGCTCGTGTTGCCGCGCTGTGCCTGCATCATCGGGTGTCCGAGTTGTGGTCGGCGGACCGCGATTTCTCGCGCTTCGCCGCCCTCACCACCCGCAACCCCCTGGTCTAGCTCTATTGCTTCGCAGTCGTCGTCGGAGCCGCGTACTGCACTTCTTTGGCCTTGAGCGGTTCGGCACCATCGCCGGCGCTGACGACGACGCGCAGGCCGACTTTGAGGTCCGACTGGGCGCCCTTCCCCTTGCCGCGCTTGAACGACGTGGTGGGGGTCACCGCAAACGTGGTGTCCTTTCCGTCGGTCGTTTTCATTGACACCTTGTTACCGTCGATGGCGGTGATGGTGCCCATCAACTTGTGTTCGTGTCCCGGGTGCGCAAAGGTCGCGGCGGGAGCCAGCACGGCCAGAACGAGGGCAGCCAACATCAGGTTCTTCATGGGGCTAGGGTAACAGATCTCCGCGCCAGGTCGAGCACCGCCTCGGCCGTCCATCCGGCGGCGCGCAGGGCGCGAACGCCGGTGTCGCCGTCGGACTTGCTGAGTTTCTCGGTGGCCGTTTTCATCACCAGCCCGTGATGAGCGAACCGGGGCATCCGGCTGCGCCCGAGCAGCCGGGCCAATCGCAGCTGCCGGCCGGTGGATGACAGCAAGTCAACGCCGCGCACGACGTCAGTGACCTGCTGGACCTGATCGTCCACCGTCACCGCGAACTGATAGGTCCAGTTGCCCAGTCGATCGCGCAACAGCAAATCGCCGCACTGAGCCGACGGATCTTGCACTTGCGGCCCACAGATCTCATCGAAGAATGACTCTGTGCCGGGCTCAATCTTCAATCGCCACCCCACATCGTCGGTAAGCGGGATGTCACGATTTCGGCAGGTGTTGCGATAGCGCACCTCGACTCCCGGCTCCCGGCTCCCGACTCCCGTCGAGAGTTCAGCCCTGGTGCACGAGCAACCGTAGACGAGCTCCCGGTCGATCAGTGGCTCGAGGGCCTGGCGATAAATCGCATCGCGCTCACTCTGCCGGACCATCGGGCCATCGTGGTTGAAGCCCAGCCACGCCAGGTCCGCCAGGATCGCGGCCTCGTATTCCGGCCGCGAGCGCTGGCGGTCGTGGTCTTCGATGCGCAGCAGCACACGACCGTCATGCTCGTGCGCGGCCTTCCACACCTGCAGGGCATTGACGACGTGGCCAAGGTGCAGGAAGCCGGTGGGGGCGGGCGCGAACCGAGTGATCACCAGGACCACTTGAGAATACCCTGCCGCCGCTCAATGCCGCATTTGCGCCGCTCGAGTCTGGCCTGCCAACCACCGGCCGCGCGAATGGCGTATAACCCAGTAGCGCGATGATTTTCGTCAGCCTGATTTCACTATTCGTCTACCTGTTCGGCGCCTATGCCTATGGCGCGGCGACTGTGCTCGGCTTTCGCGAGGCATCCCCGGTCTGGACTCGCCGCAATGCCTCACGCCAGCCGCAACTGGACGACGCGCCGCTGGCGATCATCGTCATCAGCACCATCTGGTTCATCCTGCACACGCTGATCGAGTTCCGCAACCTCACCGGCAACACCGATCGCGGCTGGCTCGACATCGCCACCTTCATGGTCTATGCGTTCCCGCCGGTAATCATGCAGACCGTGTATCAGGAAACCACCTGTGAAGGCGAGGCGCCGCCGCCACGGATTTACCGGCAGCTGCTGATTGGCATGTTCGTGCTGTCGCCGCTGGTTGGCGCAGTCACGATCGCGGCGATCTTCGGAGCTATCACCTTGCCGATCGACATCGGCCCGCTGGTCGGCACCTCGATTGGTTCGCTCTTCATCCTCGCCAGCATCTACTCCACCGCCATCATGCTGCGACGGAAGGCGCGCGGGTCGTCGCCGGATCGGCGGCAGTTGCGCACGGTGATGCTCGGCCTTTACGCGTCACTGGCCCTCGTGTTCACGGCGATGATTTTCCTCGACCAACAACGGCTGGCAGGCGCCATTCTGGAGCGCGTTGCGCGCGCGTCCCCGATCTACTTTTTGGTGGCGTCGATCTACTTCGAGAACCGCTTCGCCTTCTACGACCTGGTGGTGAAGCGGGCGTTGTTGCTGCTGATGAGCATCGCGACCCTGGGAGTGATGTTCGCGCTGGCGCTGCCGTGGCTCGAACGGCTGCCGGCAGGGGCGGCGCGGCCGTGGCTGTTCGCGGTGGCGCTGACGCCGGTGGCGATGATCATGCCGTGGCTGCACGCGCGCATGGAGCGGTATCTCGACCGCATCTGGCTGGGCCGCGAGTTCACGCCGGTTGAAGCGGTCAAGCACGTGCTCGCCGCCATGCAGCCGGCGACCGACGAGCAGATGCTGCTGCGCACGGCGGAGTCGACCCTCAGCGAAATTTTTGGCGCCCGCATTGCGGTGCTGATTGGCGCCCAGGCGCCGCCGCCCGGCCTGGCGATCGAATCGGAGGTCGAGATGCCGAGCCCGCTGTCGGATCAGGCGGTCCGCATCGCGGTGCTGCGCATGCCCGGCATGCGGCGGATCCTGAGCGAGGATCTCGCGCTGCTCCGCTCGCTCGCCGGGGTCCTGGGTTTCATGCTCGAGAACCTGCGGCTGCAGCGCAAGCGGCAGGAACAAGACTTGATCGCGCAGGACCTGCGGCTGCAGTCGAGCAAGTCGGAACTGAAGGCCCTGCGCGCGCAGATCAACCCGCACTTCCTGTTCAACGCGCTCAACGCGATTGCGTCGCTGATTCATACCGACCCGGCACGCGCCGACGAAGCGGTCGCGCAACTGGCCGAGGTCTTCCGCTACACGCTGCGCCGGTCCGACTCGGAATGGGCGCCGCTCGACCAGGAACTGACGTTCGCCCGCGCCTACCTCGACGTCGAGCAGGCGCGCTTCGGCCAGCGGCTGTCGTGCAGCCTCGATTCGGATCACCAGGCCCCGGCACCCCACATACCGTCGATGCTGCTGCAAACGCTGCTCGAGAATGCGGTGAAACACGGCGTATCGCAATCGCGCGAAGCGGGCCGCATTGACGTGATCGTTCGCACCACCAGCGGCCAGGTCGCCATCGAGGTGCGCAACACGGGGCCGGGCGCGGCCGCGCCAGGCCGCCACCTGCGCGAGGGCGAGGGCTTCGGCCTGCACAGTGTTCGCGAGCGGTTAAAGGGCCACTTCGGCGATGGCGCCACGTTCTCTCTCACGCGGGATGAAGCCGCGGGCGTCACCATTGCCCGCATCACCATGCCGAATGTCAGGATGGCGGCATGATTCGCGTCGTGCTCGTCGACGACGAGCCGCCCGCGCGCGTGCGGATGCGCCAGCTGCTCGATGCCGCCGGCGGCGTGGTCGTCGTCGGTGAGGCCGGCAGCGCCATCGAGGCCAGGGACATTATTCGCGACACCCGGCCCGACCTGCTGTTTCTCGACGTCGAGATGCCGGAAGTCAGGGGCACGGCCCTGGCCGCCTCGTTACCAGAGCCACGTCCCTACATCGTGTTCGCCACCGCGTTTGAAAGCTACGCGCTCGACGCCATCGCGGTTGACGCCACCGACTACCTGCTGAAGCCGGTATCGCGAGTCAAGCTGGCCGCTACGCTGGAACGCGTGCGCGCGCGGCTCGCCAGGCAATCGGATCTCGAACGCGATGTTCGGGCCGGATCCGCTGTCCAGTTGCAGATGTGGCCCGGCTCGTTGCCGGTGATACCCGGATTTGACTGTGCCGCCGCGTCCTTGCCGGCGCGCGGCGTGGGCGGCGACTTCTACGATGCTTTCGCCCTTGGCGGTTCGTCGTGGGCGTTGTTACTGGGCGACGCTTCAGGCAAGGGCGTGGCGGCGGGCCTGGTCGCATCGGCGGTTCAGGCCCGCGTGCACACGGCCGCGCGACTGGCGAACCTCGCGCCGGCGGCGCTGATGGCGGCGGTCGACCGCGATCTGTACGCCACGACCGACGGCGCGCGTTACGCCACGGCCATCTACGCGAGCCTCGATGCAGACAGCCGGCGGCTGACCCTGGTGAACGCCGGACACCCGGCCGTGTTGCTCGCCAGCGGGCCGTCGCTGACACGGCTCGGCGCGTCAGGCCCGGCGCTGGGATTGCTCGAAGCCGGACGATTTGCGGCTCACGAGGTCGCTCTCGATCCAGGTTCACTGCTGGTCGCCTATACCGACGGCGTCAGCGAAGCGCGCGACCCGGACGACGAAGAATTTGGCGAGGGCCGCTTGGAACAGCTGCTCGCCGGCGGCCATCACCTGCCGGCTGCTCACGTGTGTTCCGGTATTCTCGACGCGGTGCAACGGCATCGCGGGACGCGGCAGGATCAGGACGATGTGACGGTCTTGGTGGTGAGGGCCCTTCGGCCGGGCTCAGGGCAGGCGAGATGATTCGAACGCTTCTGGTAGACGATGAGCAGCCGGCCCGCGAGCGCTTGCGGCAATTGCTTGCCGCGCACCCCGATGTGGAAGTAGTCGGCGAGGCTGAAGATGGCATCGAAGCGGCGGAGAAGATTGCCGAGTTGACGCCCGACCTGGTGTTGCTCGACATTCAGATGCCAGGCGCCAGCGGTCTCGACGTCGCCGCGTCGCTCGGCAGGCCGCGGCCAGCAGTCATCTTCTGCACCGCCTTCGACCAGTACGCAGTGGACGCCTTCGAGCTGTCGGCGATTGATTACCTGCTGAAACCGGTCAACCGCGCCCGCCTGGCCGCTGCGCTCGACCGCGTGCGCGCCACCGTGCAGCCGAAGGGGCGCGATCGCGCCATTGACGAGCTGTCACAAGCCACTGGCCTGTCGCCCACCCGTTTTCTGGCCCGCCGCGGTGCCCGCTTCCGCGTCGTCCCCGTCCAGGACGTGGTCGCGTTCACGTTTGTCGATGGCGTCACGCATGTGATCACCCAGACCGAACAACTGACCATGCAACCGACCCTGGCCGCCCTGGCGCGGCGGCTCGATGCGGCGACATTTTTCCAGGTCTCCCGCACCGCGATCATCCACCTCGACGCCGTGCGCGAGGCCAAGCCGTTTGCCGATGGCACCGGTGAGATCACGCTCGCCAGCGGCACCACCATGCTGGTCGCGCGCCGGCGATGGCGGGCGTTGATCGAGAGGCTCGAGGGGTAGGCGCGGCTGCGCCGCGTGGGGCTCGCTTCGCTCGTCGGGCTCGGCGCTCACGCGCCTTACAGGGTTATATATAATCTCCCGAATGATTTCCCGCCGAGACCTGTTCGCGCAGCTCGCCATGGCCGGTGCCGTGGCGCGCCTGGCACCCGAGTCCCTATTCGCGCAAGCCCCCAACGCCGCGCAACGGTACGGCAAGGAGAAGCTGCTCGTCCGCTCGCTTCGTCCCCCCGATTTCGAGACGCCAGTGGCGCTGCTCGATTCGTTCATCACCCCCAACGACCTGTTCTACGTGCGGTCGCACATGCCGGTGCCGGCGCAGCTCGATGCGGCGACGTGGACGCTGAAAATCGCCGGCGAGGTGAACTCGCCGCTGTCGCTGTCGATGGACGAGATCAAGAAGCTGCCCGCGACCACCGTCACGGTGACACTCGAGTGTGCCGGTAACGGCCGCGCGTTCTTCGACCCGGCCGTCGCCGGCATTCAGTGGGAAAAAGGCGCGGTCAGCACCGCCCGCTTCACCGGCGCGCGCCTGTCCGACGTGCTGAAACGCGCGGGGGTGAAGACTACCGGCAAGAACGTCGAGATGCACGCCGCCGATCGTCCACTCGGTTCGATGCCGGCGTTCGTGCGGCAGGTGCCGATGGCCAAGGCGATGCACCCTGACACGATTCTCGCCTACGACATGAACGGCCAGCCGCTGCCTGCGGTTCATGGCTTCCCTCTTCGCGCCATCGTGCCGGGATGGGAGGGTGCGTATGCGGTGAAGTGGCTCAATGCCTTGAACGTGCTCGACAAGGACTCCGACAGCTTCTGGGTTGCCACCGGCTACCGGTTTCCCAACCGGCGCATCGCCCCGGGCGCGGCCGTGGATGCCAAGGACATGCTGCCGCTGACGGGCCTGATCGTGAAATCCTTGATCACCACTCCCGCCGCTGGCGCGTCGTTCGCGCCTGGCAAGGTCTCGGTTGGCGGCTTCGCGTGGGCCGGCGAGACTGACATCGCCAAGGTGGACATCTCGATCGACAACGGCGCCACGTGGGTCCCAGCGCGGTTGGTGGGGGAGCAGGCGAAGTACACGTGGCGGCGCTTCGAGCACACCTTCACGGTCAGCTCGCCACAGTCGGTGTTGATCCTCTCGCGCGCGACCGATGCCAGGGGCACGATGCAGCCGGCGGTGTCGCAGTGGAATCCGTCGGGTTATCTTTGGAACCAGTACGATTCGGTGCGAGTGGAGGTGAAAGGTGCTTAGGTGCTTAGGTGCTTGGGTGCTGGGGTGCTTAGGTGCTGGGGTGCTGAGCGCGCAGGTGCTGAGCGCGCAGGCGTTGCCTGCCGGCGCCGGCGCCGATGTCCTCAAGCAACGCTGCGTCAGCTGCCACGAAAGCGACATCATCACGTCGCAGAAGCTGTCGCTGGCTGGCTGGACGCGGTCGGTGGACAAGATGGTGCGCTGGGGCGCGACGGTGGCGCCTGCCGAGCGCGAGGTACTGCAGCCGTACCTGGCGGCACATTTTGCGCCCAAACCGGCGGCGTCGCATGCAACCGGCGATACCGGCGCGGCGTCCTACCAGCGAGCATGCCTGACCTGCCACGAAGCCGACATCATCGAGCAGCAGAAGCTGTCGCGGACTGGCTGGACCCGCTCGGTCGAGAAGATGATGCGCTGGGGCGCGACTGTCAGCGACACCGAGAAGGATCCGCTGATCGACTACCTCGCCTCGCGCTACGGCCCCAAGTAGGTTCCGCGTGCTGATCGGTCTCGCGGCCGTCATCGCCCTCTTCACCGTCCTCTGGCTGGTTTCGCTGGCCCTCCGCAACTCCAGCATCGTCGACATCTGGTGGGGACCGGCGATCCTGTTGATCGGGATTGTCTATTTCGTATTCGACACGGACGTGATTTTTCGCGGCCGCTTGATGCTGGCGCTCGTCACGATTTGGGCGCTGCGGCTGGCGGCCCACATCGGCGCCCGCAACATCGGCCACGGCGAAGACTTCCGATACGCGGCGTGGCGCGCGCAGAATCCCGGCACGTGGTGGATTCGCAGCTACTTCAAGGTCTTCCTGCTGCAGGGAGTGGTCGCCTGGATCGTGGCCCTGCCCTTGTATTACGCGATTACCTCGGATGCACCGCTTCAGTTCACGATCTGGGATCAGGCCGGCGCGCTGGTGTTCGCCTTCGGATTTCTGTTCGAGGGCATCGGCGACGAGCAACTACGCCGCTTCAAGGCCAATCCTGCCAACAAGGGCCGCGTGATGAATAGCGGTCTGTGGCGCTACACGCGCCATCCCAACTACTTTGGCGAAGCGGTGTTGTGGTGGGGGTTGGGGCTGATCGGCTCGGCGACACCACTGGGATGGATCGGCCTGATCGGCCCGGCGATCATCACCTTCCTCCTGCTTCGCGTGTCAGGAGTTGCGATGCTCGAGAAAACGCTGAAGGAAACCAAGCCGGGCTACGCCGACTACGTGGCGAATACGTCTTCGTTCCTACCACTGCCCCCGCGGCGCACCAGCGCCATCCTTTAGCCTCGCCGCCACTGCGCTCCACTGATACAGCAGGAAGTTTCTCGGCGAGCTGTTCATCATCGCCAGCAGGCCATTGGGAAAGCCCGGCAAGGGTGAGGAGGTCACGTCGAGGCCGTCGGTTGAATCGGCACCGGTGGGAATGGCCGTCAGCAGCGGTTGTTCGTGCGGCCTCCCGGCGCTACCGTTACGCGAATAGATCATCAAGCGCGTACCGCCGGGGATCTGGTCGCTGGCCACGAGGTAGCCGCCGCCGTTGGGCGTCGAGTAGATTGCCAGGCCCTCGCGATCACCCTGGTAGCCGTCGCGGCCGAGTACGGCGAGTTCTTTCGCGGCATCTGCATGGTCAGGGTCGGCGTGCCACTTGCGGATTCCAAAGCGCTCATCCGAGTAATACACGTAGCCCAGCGCATCGTCCACCACGACGGCCTCGATCTCGCCAATCTCACCGGGGACCGGGCCAATCTGACTGAAGGCGCCAAAGCGACGGACCAGCGTGGCGGTGATCGCGCCACCGGCTTCAACCAGGTGGTATTGCCACAGGTAGTTGGTTGTGCCGCCGGTCTTGGGCGCCACGATCGCGAACACCGCGCCGTCGCGTGGGCGTTTGTAGAGGGCGATGCCCATGGGCTCGGAGGCCGGCGCCGGTTGTCCCGCCAGCACCGCGAGCCCATTCGGGGCAAGGTCACGGACGTCGCTGCCGTCGGGCGCAATGGCGAAGATGCGCAGCCGGTGCTTCAGCCGCTCGGTGACGACAGCTATGTCGACCCTCTGCCCGCCGGTCGCGAATCCGTATTCGACGTCGACATTGTTGGGCCGATCGAGCGGCGCGATGGTCCGCTTCAACTTCCCATCCAGTCCAAACACATATAGCCCGCCCGTAACGGGCATCTTGTCGGTTGCGAAGATCAGGCTTTTCGACGGGTCGGTCGCATTGACCCAGATGGCCGGATCGTCCGGATCGTTAGGGACTTGCGCGGTTGCGACTTGCGGGCGAATGACCGATGACTGCGCCGCGACGGCGATGAGGGCGGCGAGAAGAAGGCTGAGCATTTTGACGAGGATCTTACGACCGGGCGGTCGCCAACATGTGACAGCTGAGTTAAACCTTTGACGGCCGGGAATCGTCGCGTCGCCGTTACGCGGTCGTTGCAGTCCGGATAAGTCAAATCGTTAACGTTTCGGAATGCGAATTCATGCCTTGCTCTTGCTAGTAGCGATTAGCGTTACTGCGGCCCTGCCGGCCGACGCGCAAGTCGATCGCGCCACTCTCGCCGGCCGCGTCTTCGACAGCACCGGCGCGGTCGTGCCTGACGCCTCGGTCGAAGCCCTTGCTCGGGCCACCGGCCTGGTTCGCCAGGCCCGAACCGATTCATCGGGCAGCTACCGTCTTGCCGGCTTGCCGAATGGCACGTACGTGGTCACGGTCGCGAAGGATTCCTTCCAGACCGTCGTCTACGACGACGTCCGACTCGAAGTCGGGCAGACGCGCTCCCTTGACATGGCGCTTACGGTGGGAGCGGTCACGAGCGAGGTCATGGTGACGGCGCAGGCCACGGTCGTTGACACGCGCACGGCCGAACTGGGCGCCGCCGTCGGCAACGAACAGATCCAGGCGATGCCGCTGAACGGCCGCAACTGGGCGTCGATGATGGCGTTTGCGCCTGGCGCGACCAATACGGGCGAGGGTAGCCAGAACAACATCCGATTCTTCGGCCGCGCTCGCGACGACAACAACTGGACCTTCGACGGCGTCGATGCAACCGGCGTGAAGGATCCGCGCACCGAAGCCTCGTTGCGCCTGGTGATGTCAACCGAAGCCATTTCCGAGTTCCGCGTCAGCTCGACCAACTTCAGCGCCGATTCCGGCACCGGCGCCGGCGCCCAGGTCAACCTGGTATCGAAAAGCGGCTCCAACCAGTTTCAAGGCAGCCTGTTCGAGTTCTTTCGCGACGAATCGCTCGACGAGCGCCGCGTGCTTGACCCGCTGCCGACCGAGCCGCCGTTTCGCCTGAACCAGTATGGCTTTTCGCTCGGCGGGCCCATCGTGCGCAGCAAGACGTTTTTCTTCGCGACCTTCGAGGGCCTCAGGCAGACGCTCGACACCGCGAACGACCGGCCGGCACTGGTGCCGAGCGCGGCCTTCCGCGCGCAGGTGCAGGCGCTGCAACCCGCCTTGTCGCCGGTGATGGCGGCCTACCCGCTGGGTACCGCGCGCACCAGCGACCCCAACATCGACGAATATCGCGGCCGCAAGACCTTGAAGTGGAACGAGGATAGTTTCCTGGTCCGGTTCGATCACCGGTTGACGAACTCCGCGTCACTGGTCGCGCGATTCAATGGCGTCAACGGCCTGATCGACAGCGAGGTGCGCAGCGATCTGCTCGAGACCAGACGCTCGGAGGCGTTTCCGAAGAACTTCACCGCGCAGTGGCAGCAGATCGTCACACCGCGCACCGTGGCCGAATTCAAGTTTGGCTGGAACAGCTCGCCGCTCGACCGCGTTGACCAGGGCCTGGGGGCGGAAGGTTACGAGATCCGCAACGCGTTCACGGTGACACGCCCGACGTTCGTCAACGAAGAGAAGCCCCAGTCGCGATCGTACCTGGGCCACCTGCTGACCACCCTGGGTGCGCACACCGTCAAGTTTGGCGGCGAGTTTCGCGAAGTGCACGTCAACGTCGGCAACGGTCCTGGCATTGCTGTGCGCTGGAACTCGATTGCCGACTTCCTGATCAATCGCACCAACCGTATTCGAGTGGATGGCGAGTTGCCGATGCAGGAAGGCCGGCGCTGGTACGGCATCGGCTACGGCCAGACCGAATGGCGCGCCGGCGACGACCTCACCATCAACCTCGGTGTGCGTTACGAGTATTACTCGGTGATGAAAGAGGCCTCGGGCCGCGGCAACGTCCTCGACCTCGACCGCTGCCCGCCGACCGCCACCAGCATCTACTGCGCGCCCGGCACGCCGTACTACTTCCCGGACAAGAACAACTTCGGGCCCCGTGTCGGCCTGGCCTGGACGTTGTCGCCGCGATTTGTGTTGCGCGGCGGCTACGGCATTTACTTCAGTCCCGGTCAGAACGACGACGTGACGGCGGCAATCGACAGCCTGGCCACTCGCGGCGACCTGACGACCGCCGCCGCCTATCCGGTGCAAGACGACATCCCGAACGCCCTGAGCCTGGCCAACAGCCGTCCACGCGCCGTGCAGCGCGACCGCGAAGACATGTATGCCCAGATCTACAGCGGATCGCTGCAGGGCGACATCGGCGCGGGCATGGTGGCACAGGTGGGCTACGTCGGCAGCCGCGGCAAGAATGTTTTCAACCGTGTCTTCGTCAATGGCATCAACCCGGCGACCGGCCAGCGGCCGTTCGGCGCGCTGCTGACCACGCAGATCGATCGCAAGAGTTCGCTCGGTGAAACCGAATACGACGGCTTGAGCCTGGGCCTGCAGCGCAACATGAAGAACGGACTCTTGATGCAGGCGACTTACACCCTCGGCCGCTCGCGCGACAACAACGCCGGCAACGGTGAAGGTAGCGAATGGCAGAACGCCCTCTGCGGCGATTGCGAATGGGGTCCGTCCGACTTTGACGCCCGGCACTCCATGGCGCTGAACGTTGTCTACCAGTTGCCGTTTGGCGCTGGTCGCGCCAACGACGTCGGTGGCGTAGTGGGAGCCCTGGTCGGTGGCTGGGACCTGAGCGCCGTCCTGTTGGCCAAGAGTGGCCGACCGATCAACGTGACCATCGCCCGCACCGCGCCAGACGGGTCCGACGTGAATCAACGGCCCAACCTGGTGGCCGGAGCCGAGCCGGTGACCGGCGACATCAACCGGTATCTCAACCTCGCCGCCTTCGCGGCGCCGGCGGCTAACGAGTTTGGCAATTCGCCACGGAACGGATTCCGGGGCCCCAGCGCGTGGCAGTTTGACCTGTCGTTGAGCAAGTCCGTTCGGCTGATGGGTTCGAGCGCACTGGAGTTGCGCCTCGACGGGTTCAACCTCTTCAACGTCGATCAGTATGGCAACCCGGCGAGAGACTTTTCGACCCCGCTGACGTTCGGTGTGCTCGGCCCGCTCAACTCGGGTCCGACCGGAACCGGCACGGCCCGCCAACTGCAGCTCGGCGTCCGCCTGAACTTCTAAGCGGGCGAGACCCGCGCCGACGTTTGATACACTGCGAAGCCGGTGACAGAAACCCCGGCTTCGCAGCGCTCTCCTCGCTGGCTCCTTCCCCTTCTCCTCCTGCTGTTCTTTGGTTCGGGTGTTTGCGCGCTCGTGTACCAGGTAATGTGGCTGCGGTTGCTGGCGCTGGTGTTCGGCGTCACGGTCTACGCCGCCAGTACGGTGCTTGCCGGGTTCATGGCGGGACTGGGCCTGGGCAGCTTCGTGGCCGGCCGGCTGGCCGCCCGCATCACGCGGCCGTTGGCTGCGTTCGGCATCGCCGAAGCGCTGGTCGGCATCACGGCATTCGTCTCGCCGGTTGTCCTCGACGCCCTGACCCGCCTCTGGGTATCGATTCACCCGTCATTGCCGGACTCGCTCGCCGCGATCACGATCATTCGTTTTGTCGTCGCCTTCCTCATCTTGATCGTACCGACTTCGCTGATGGGTGCGACCTTGCCGCTTGTGATCAAGTCGGCGGTCGCACGCCAAGACCGCATTGGCGGACGCATTGGTCTGCTCTACGCCATCAACACCACTGGCGCGATCGTCGGCGCCCTGTTCGCCGGTTTTTACCTGATCTCGGAAGTGGGCGTGAATCTGTCCTTCCGAATCGCGGCCATTGCCAACATCGCGATTGGCGTGGTCGCCCTGGCGGCGGCCTACGCCATGCCGCCGCAACCGGCGAATCCTCCCGCGGCGACCGCAGCGGGAAATGGACCGGGCACCCTGGTGTCGGCGGGCCAACGTCAGATCGTGCTGTGGACCTTCTTCGTTTCCGGCGTGATGTCGCTGGCGCTCGAGATCATCTGGTTCCGCATGCTGGTGGTGTTCCTGCGGCCTACCGCCTACGCCTTCACCATCATGCTGGCGTGCGTGCTGGGCGGCATTGCGCTTGGCAGCGCGCTGGCGGCGCCCGTGCTGCGCATGCGCGGCCGCTGGCTACCGGTACTGGCGGTAATCCAGGCGCTGATCGGCGTGGCCGCCGTGCTGTCGTTCAACGCGCTGACGCGCAGCCAGGCGGCGATTGATGTCGCCACGCCATGGTTCTCGTCGCTCGGCTTGAACACGTATCTCGCGCCGCTGGTAGCGTCGAGCCTGGTCGCCATGCTGCCCACGACGCTGCTGCTCGGCCTGGCGTTTCCGATTGGACTCTCGGTGTGGGCGGGCGATGACACGAGCGACGACACCAGCCGCCGCGTCGGCGCGTTCTACTCGCTGAACGTCTTGGGCGCCATTCTCGGTTCCGTGCTGGCGGGCTTTGTGCTGTTGCCCGCGATTGGCACCCGCAACAGCCTGATTGCCGTGTCGGCGCTGGCGACCCTGTCGAGCATCGCGCTGGCGTGGTCTCAGCGGGCGGCTCGGCCGTCGTTTGCGTATGCCGTTGCCGGCCTTGCGCCGTTGCTGTTTGGGCTTGGCGCGTTCTACTCCGTCGACCCT
>JANMUX010000091.1:0-2476 GCA_031392125.1 Acidobacteriota bacterium
CTGCTCACCGTTCAGTATTCGCATTCAGTCTGCACTCCAGCACGTGAGCACTTCAGCACTTCAGCACTTCAGCACCCCAGCACTCTAGCACCTCAGCACCGGCGTGGAATATGCTGCTGTTCGATGAGCGCATACGTCAACGTCAACGGTGTAATCACCGCCGCCGCCCAGGCGGTGATCCCGGTCTACGACCACGGTTTTCTCTATGGCGAAGGCGTCTACGAAGTTTTCCGGACCTATCACGGCGTGCCGTTCCTGTTCGACCGCCACCAGGCGCGCCTGCGGGCGTCGGCGGCGCGCCTCGCGCTTGATGTGCCGTTCTCGGACCAGGAGGTCGAACGCCGCTCGCTCGACACCATGACGGCAGCGGGACTAGGCGACGGCAACGACGCCTACGTCCGTATTCTGCTCACCCGCGGAGTCGGTGAGATCACCTACGACCCCGCGGCATGCCCCGTCCCGTCGCTGGTGATTATCGCCAAGCCCATTCCACCTACGCCCGACGCGTATTACGAGCACGGCATCAAGGTGGTGATGGTGGCAGACATTATCCGTAACCATCCTGAGTCAGTGTCGCCGCTGATCAAGAGTAACAACCTGATCAACAACGCGCTCGGCATGCAACAGGCGATTCGTGCCGGCGCGGCGGAGGCGATTTTCCGCAATTACCGTGGTGAGCTGGCCGAATGCGCGCAGTCGAACTTGTTCATCGTGTCGAACGGCGTGGTGAAGACGCCGCCGCTCGACGCGGGCCTGTTGGCCGGCATCACGCGGGCGTTCACCATGGAAGCGGGTGCCGGCATCGGCATCGGCTGCCAGGAAACACCGCTACACGACCAGGATTTATTCGGTGCGGATGAGGCGTTCTACACCAGCACGACAAGGGAGATTGTGCCGATCGTTCAGGTCGACGACCGAAGAATCGGCGATGGGCTGGTTGGGCCCATCACCAGGAAGTTGCTTGCAGAGTATCGGCGCCAGGCTGCACGCCTCACGGCGGTCGGCGCGGGGTAGCAGCGGCAAGGCGGCAGCACTAAAGTGCTGCCCTCCGGACACTGTGTTACTGGTAGGACTCGATCGGCGGGCAGATGCAGACCAGGTTTCGATCGCCGTAGGGATTGTCGATGCGGCCGACGCTCGGCCAGAACTTGCCGGCCCTGACCCACGGCAGCGGATAGGCGGCCTTCTCGCGTGAGTAGGCGTGCGGCCACGAGTCGGCCGACACCGCAGCGGCCGTGTGCGGCGCGTGCTTCAGCACGTTGTCCTTGGCATCCACGGCGCCGGTAATCACTTCCTCGATCTCCTGGCGGATCGCGATCAGCGCGTCGCAGAAGCGGTCGAGTTCGGCCTTGGGTTCGCTCTCGGTCGGTTCGATCATCAGCGTCCCAGGCACCGGGAACGACACCGTCGGCGCGTGGAAGCCGTAGTCCATCAAGCGCTTGGCGACGTCGCCCTCTTCCACGCCCTTGGCCTTGAACGCGCGCAGGTCGAAAATCATCTCGTGCGCGACTCGGCCGTTCTCGCGGGTGTAGAGCACGTCGTAGTGCTTCTCGAGTCGCGACTTGATGTAGTTGGCGTTGAGAATGGCGAAGCGGGTCGCATCCGTCACACCGGCCGCACCCAGCATCCGGATGTAGGCGTAGGAGATCAGCAAGATGCTGGCACTGCCCCACGGCGCTGCAGAGACGGGCGGAATGGATGACTCCGGCAAACCTGAAGGTTTGTCGCCACGCACGTCGACGAGCGGATGGCCCGGCAGGAATGGCGCGAGGTGCTTCGCGACACCGATCGGACCCATGCCGGGGCCGCCGCCACCATGCGGAATGGCAAACGTCTTGTGCAGGTTCAAGTGGCACACGTCCGCGCCGATGGCCGCCGGGCTGGTGAGCCCGACCTGCGCATTCATGTTGGCGCCGTCCATGTAGACCTGGCCGCCGTACTGGTGAATGGTGGCGCAGATGTCGCGGATCGAATCCTCGAACACGCCGTGGGTCGAGGGATACGTAACCATCAGGCCGGCGAGGTCTTTCGCGTGTTCCTCGGCCTTCTTCTTCAGATCGGCCACGTCCACGTTACCGTTGACGTCGGTAGCCGTCACCACGACCTTGAATCCGGCCATCACGGCGCTATCGGGATTGGTGCCGTGCGCGGACGACGGGATCAGGATCACGTCGCGCGCGCCGTCGCCGCGCGACTGGTGATACGCGCGCATGACGGCCAGGCCCGCGAACTCGCCCTGTGCCCCGGAGTTGGGCTGGAGCGAGACGGCCGCGAAGCCGGTAATCGTGCACAGCGCCGCCTCGAGTTCGTCGCAGATCTGGCGATATCCTTCGGTCTGGTCTGCCGGCGCGAACGGGTGCATCCGCGAAAACTCTTCCCACGACACGGGATACATCTCGGTAGCGGCGTTGAGCTTCATGGTGCACGAGCCGAGCGGGATCATCGAGGTGTCGAGGCCGACGTCTTTGCGCTCGAG
>JANMUX010000364.1:0-2667 GCA_031392125.1 Acidobacteriota bacterium
TTCACAAGCACGTCACCGGCGCGATGCCGATTCGGCGCAACACCAAGGACCCGGCGTACCTGATCACGCTCAAGGCCTACGTCGGCGTGCTGCTGCACAAGCACGACCTGTTCTTCTATCCCGAGGGCGGTCGCAGCTACAGCGGCGAGCTCAAACCGATGAAGACGGGCCTGTTCAGCGCCTGCATCGACGCCGGCGTGCCGGGGATGCAACTGGTGCCGGTGGCAGTGGCGTACGACCTCGTGCTCGAAGATCACGTCATTTCGAAGCAGCGCGTGAAGCGACGACAAAAGGCGTTCAGCCGCGAAGTGGCGGAGCTGGTGCGCTATGCCGTTGGTTATCGCAGCCGCTCGTTTGTCACGTTCGGCAAAGCGGTTTCGATTGACGGCGTGGACGGCGAATCGCGAAAGGCGGTGATGGACCTCACCCGCCATGTGCGCGCGGAGATCGGCCTGCTCTACAAAGTGCTGCCGACGGCGGTGCTGGCGTCGGCGTTGACGTCTTCGATGTCGCGCGACGATCTCGCCGGGAGAATTTCAGCGATTCTCGACACCTTGCGCGCGGCCGGCGCCAACCTCAGCGTGCAGTCGGCCGACGAGGTGCTGGCGCTGGCGTCTGAGCCGATGGCCGCCCGAAACATTATCGTGATCGAACGCGGCCGCTACCGGGTCCGCGAGCGCAACGTCCTCCGCTATTACGCGCGGTCGGTCGCACACCTGCTGACCTCACCGAGCGCCACTCATTAAGGCTCGTACAACGAAATGCTCGACGCGACATCGAAGGCCCTGTTTCACGGCCTCGCCCAAGTCTCCAGCCTGCAGCGGTTTGCTTCGAAGTACGGCATGAAGCCGGGTGGCTTCGCCCGGCGGTTCATCGCCGGCGAAACCATCGACGAGGCGGTCGCGGCAGTCGCCGACCTGCCAGGCAAGCGACTGCTGCTCACGCTCGACTATCTCGGCGAGAGCGTCGCCAGCGCCGAGGCGGCCGCGGCAGCGGCAGCCGATTACGTCGGCATCATCGACAAGATCGTCGCCTCGGGCATCGAGCGCAACATCTCGCTCAAGCTGACGCAGCTTGGTCTCGACGTCGATCGCGCCACCGCCATCGACAACATGCGGCGCATCCTCGAGCCGGCCGATGCCCACGGGTTCTTCGTGCGCATCGACATGGAAAACTCGCCGTACACCGACGCGACGCTCAGCATCCTCGAAACGCTGCGGCAGCAGGAGCACCTGGCGATTGGCACGGTGATCCAGACGTGCCTGAAGCGTTCGGAGGCCGACATCCGGCGGCTGAACGAACTGGGGGTGCGCGTACGCCTGGTCAAGGGCGCCTACCGCGAACCGGCCACCGTCGCCTACCAGAAGAAGAGCGATGTCGACGCAGCCTTCGCGGCACTGATGCAGTTGCTGATGGACGAGGGCACCTACCCTGCCATCGCGACGCACGATCCGGTCATGATCGAAACCGCCAAGGCTTACGCGAAGAGCAAAGGCTACGCCAACGATCGCTTCGAGTTTCAGATGTTGTACGGCATCCGGCGGGATTTGCAGACCGCGCTCGTGGCGCAAGGTTATCGCGTGCGCGTCTTCGTGCCGTTCGGCAAGCAGTGGTATCCGTACTTCATGCGACGCCTGGGCGAGCGGCCGGCGAACGTCGCGTTCGTGTTGAAGGGTGTTCTCAGCGACCGTTAGGCTGACCGAATCTCTGTGCAACCGGGCTGCTGACCCGGCTGGCGCTGCCGATAACAGGACGGAGCCGCGAAACCATCGCGGCGAAACAGCCATCCATCCTGTTCCCTGAGGTCCACCATGCCCGGTCGCCGCGCGCGTTGTTCGCTTTCCTTTCTCTGGGTGCTTGGCGCCTCCTTGCTGGCGCTGCTGGCGCCGGGCGTGCGCGCGCAGCAGGCCGCGACGTGGAGCGGCATTGTTGCCGACGAGTCGCGACCAGAGGGAGGCGCCGCGGTTGGCTACAGCGTGGCCCGGGCGCGCGGCATGAGCGCCGACGGGCGCTTCATCGCGTTTGACTCCGAGCGTACGCTGGTCGCCGGTGATACCAACGGCGTGGCCGACACCTTCGTCCGGGATCGGTTCACCGGCGCACTCAGCCGCATCAGCGTCAGCAGTAGCGGCACCCAGGCCAACGGCACCAGTAACCACCCCGTCATTTCTGCCGATGGCCGGCAGATCGCCTTCTATTCCGTTGCCACCAACCTCGACCCCGCCGACACGAACAGCCAGATCGATATCTACGTACACGATCGAGTGACCGGGACCACCCGGCTGGTGAGCGTGGGCCCCGGAGGAGAAGCGCTCTCCATAGTCAACGGCGCCATCGCGTATCGCCTGAGCGCCAGTGGCCGTTTCGTGGCGTTCGTAGGCCACTTCACCGGAGTCTTCGGCAAGATTGCCTGGGTCCGCGATCGCGACCCCGACGAGAACGGTATCTTCGACGAGCCTGCCCTCGCCACGACCACGGCCATCGACGGTGCCACCGCGGCGCCGTATAACGTGGGACTGGCGTCGGATATCGCGCTTAGCGACGACGGGCGGATGGTCGCGGTCGCCGTGGCGGCCGATGACGAGCAGTACAACTGGTTAGGCTACCGAGTCTTCGTTCACGATCGCGACCTTGGCACGACCGTGCGCGTGGACGCGCCGTTGGCCG
>JANMUX010000194.1:0-7623 GCA_031392125.1 Acidobacteriota bacterium
AGGTCCAGCGGCACGCCGATGATGTGTACGGCTCGCATGTTCGTGGTCCGAAACTCGGGATGCGTTATTTTCGCTTCCTGTCGCTGATCGAGACGCACCCGCAGGCGCTGACCACCACGGTATCGCCGGGTCACGAGGGCATCTCGATGACCTACAAGAAGCGAAAATAACGCATCACGAGTTTCGGACCACGAACATGCGAGCCGTACACATCATCGGCGTGCCGCTGGACCTTGGCGGCAACCGGCGCGGAACCGACATGGGGCCGTCGGCATTTCGTATTGCCGGCATTGGCGAGCAGCTGTCCGCGCTCGGCCTGGCGGTCACCGACAAGGGTGACGTGCTCTCCCCCATCCCCGAGGCGAAGGGCGCCGGCGATCCGCACAAGCGATACGTAAAGGAAATTGCCAAGGTCTGCCAGCGGCTCTTCCAGATCTCGCTCGCTTCACTGGACGAGGGCGCGATCCCAATCGCGCTTGGCGGCGACCACAGCCTCGGCGCGGGTTCGGTCGCGGCGGCAGCGGTTCACGTGCGGCGGCAGGGCAAGCCGCTCGGCCTCATCTGGGTCGACGCGCATGGCGACATGAATAGCCCCGCCTCGAGCGGCTCGGGCAACGTGCACGGCATGCCGCTCGCCGCGCTGCTCGGTCCCGAGCCCGCGGAGCTCGCGCACTTTGCCGGCGACGCGCCCGCCGTGCAGGCGAAGCACACCGTGCTGGTCGGCATTCGTAACCTTGACGACCGTGAAAAAGAAATCGTCAAGGCCGCGAAAGTACACGTGTTCACCATGAAGGAAATTGATCGGCTCGGAATCGCCGAAGTCATGGAGCGCGCCATTGCCATTGCCAGCCGCGGGACCGGCGGGTTCCACGTCTCGTACGACCTCGACGTGTGCGATCCCACGGTCGCGCCTGGTGTCGGCACGCCGGTCAAGGGCGGCCTCAGCTACCGCGAAGCCCACGTCGTGATGGAGATGATCGCGGAATCGGGACGGATGACCTCGCTCGACCTGGTGGAAGTCAACCCCGCACTCGACGTGCGCAACACGACGGCGGAGTTCGGTACCGAGCTGGCACTCTCGGCACTCGGCAAGAATATTCTGTAAATAGAAAAGGCGGCACTGAAGTGCCGCCCCTCTTCGCGAAACGCGCTGGCCCGTTACGAAGCGGCGATTCGGCCGAAGCCGCTCTGGTTGCCGCGCGATTCCTCGAGCATGTCCTCGAGCGTGTCCATCAGCATCACCAGCGAATAGGGTTTTTCGACCAGCCGCGTGTTCGGGCGAAGTGTCTCGAGGTCGGCCGATTCCGACCGCAAGCCTGAGAAAATGATCACTGGCACCCCCGGGGGGGTCGAGACCACCACTTCGCGGCCGGAGCCGCGGCGCAGCCGCAGGTCGATAATTGCCGCCGCGGGACGGTGTGTCCTGATGGCGTCCAGGCCTTCGTCGGCCGTTTCGGCTGTAACTACCGTGTATTGGCGCATCTGCAGGAACTTGACGAGCGGCTGCCGGACGGCGCTGTCATCTTCAACCACCAGAATGACGGGAGATACTTCTCTGACCACGGCGGAATTATCGTCCCTTACCCTAGGGAACGCTAGGGCTGCCCGGTAGGACAGCGCCGGTCGGAATGGCCGTTTAACGGACTGGGGCGACATCCGGGCGAAAATTTAGCCGGGACCGGATCTGCTTCTCGTGGTGCCTGGTGTGAACCAGGTGAAAGCGAAGCCACTGCTCGACGGTAAACGCGCCGAGAATCGGGTGGTCCAGCACCTTCACCGCGCCGAACGCACGCCGGGCCCGCACCGCCGCGTCATCCAGCCACGCCAAGTCCTTCTTGACACCCTCGATCAGGAGCGGCAAGGCAATTGTGCCCGTTGGCAGAACGTGCTTGGGCGCCTGGCGTCCCTGGGGAAAATACCCGAGGTTGATCAGCGCGAAAGCCTGCACGCTTTGCTTGAACGAGGCGGTGGTTGCCAGTGGCGAGCCCTTCTCGATGGCGCGCTCGAACCCCTTCGCCGTGCCGGAGTACGTGCGTTGGAGGTGCTCGACAATCTCGACCACCGACCAGCGATCGTTGGCGCGTTTGACTGCCGCATCGGGGCTGACGCCTGACGTGGCGTCGAGGACAACCGCGAGGCAGCGCTCCAGGTAAGGGCTCACCATTCCTCGCAGTGTACAATGATGAATTCGGGCCGGTAGCTCAGTGGTAGAGCATCTGACTTTTAATCAGGTGGTCGTGGGTTCGATCCCCACCCGGCCCACCAACCTTCGAGCAGTTCGCGCGTCGCGGGATGCTGGGGATGGTCCAGCACCTGACGCGGGTCGCCTTCTTCCACCACCGCCCCATTCGCCAGCACCACCACCCGCGTTGCATGCGTCCGCACGAACTCATCGTCATGCGACGTCATCACTAGGGCGCGGCCGGTGGCCGCCAGTGCGCGCAGGGCATCGCCAAGGTCATTCTTGCGTGCCGGATCGAGCGACGCTGTGGGCTCGTCCAGTAGCAGCAGCGGCGGATCGACCGCCAGCGCCCTCGCGATCGCGACTCGCTGCGCTTCACCGCCCGACAGTTCCCGCGGCAATGCACCGGCGCGGTGGCCGACACCCAGCTGGTCGAGCAGGGCTTGTGCCCGTTCGCGCGCCGTGCCGGCCGCGACACGGTGTACGTGAATCGGCGCGAGGGTGACATTGTCGATCGCCGACAGGTGCTCGAACAGGTAATGGGACTGGAACACCATTCCGGCCTTGGCCGCCGTGACCTCGCCGGCATCTGGCGTGTCGAGGCCCGCGATGATGCGAAGGATGGTGGTCTTGCCAGATCCAGACAAACCCATGAGCGCCACGATCTCGCCGGCGCGCGCCTCGAGATTGACGCACTGCAGGATGGAGCGAGTGCCGCGGGTGAAGCTCAAGCTGCGGATGCTCAAGGTGGGTGTCATTGGCCGGGCATCCTCCACCGCTCTTCAAGGCGGCGCGCGAGGTAACCAAGCGGCAGCGACATCATCAGGTAAATCGCCGCGCACAGCAGGCCCGGCACCAGCCAGCTGCCGATGTTGGTCGCGAAGATCTGCGTCTGCTTGGTCAGCTCGACGACCGTGATCACCGAGACGAGCGACGAGTCCTTGAGCAGCGCCACGAAGTCGTTGGTCATCGGCGCCAGCGCCAGCCGAAATGCCTGTGGCGCGCGGACCAACCGCAGCGTCTGCAGGTTCGAGAACCCGAGAATGCGCGCGGCATCCATCTGGCCACGCGGCACCGCTTGCAGCGCACTGCGATAGATTTCGCTCTCGTAGGCGGCGTAGTTCAAACCGAGGCCAACCAGTGCCGCGACGAAGGCAGGGAGTCGAATCACCGAGGCCAGCCCGTAATAGATCACGAACAGCTGCAACAGCACCGGCGTGCCGCGCATCACCTCCACGTAGACCATGAGCATCGACCGCGTCGCTGGCCCGCCGTAGACGCGCCCAATCGCGATTAGCGAGCCGAGTACGACTGCGAGCGCCATGGCCAGACAGCTGAGGGCCAGGGTAATGAGGGCCGCGCGAAACAGGGACGGAAGATACCGGCGAACTGCTCGGGGTGTGTCCAGGGTGGCCGCGGCGCCTGAATCGCCCTGAACACCGGCGATACCGAGCACGCGTTCGAAGAGTCGCGGCTGATCGTCATTCCAGACGTTCCACTTGCGAAAGATGCGCTCGAGCGCGCCATCGCGCATGGCGTTGCGCAAGGTAGCGTCTACCTGCTCGCGCAGCGCCGTGTTCTCGGGTGCGGTGATGACAATGTAGTGGCCGACCGCTAGCGCGTCGGGATGAGTGACGAGGCCGGCGTTGCGGCGCATGGCGCGCTCGGCGAGCACGTGATCCAGGACCACCCCGTCCACCCGGCCCATCGCCAGGTCGGAATATGGATGCACGTCCTCGTCATACGACACGGCGGTGATGCCGTGGCTACGTTCGGCCGCGAGCAGCAGGTCGTAGGCCAGGGTGCCGCCAAGGGTCGCGACCTTCCGGCCCTGCAAGCTGGCGAGGCTGCGGTAACGCTCGCGATCGGCTTCGCGAACGGTCAGCACTTCGCGAAACTCATAGTACGGAACACTCGCGGCCAGCGACTGCCGGCGCGCGGGGATGTCTTCAATGCCGCTCAGGCCGATGTCGAAATCGCCGCGAATGGCGGATTGGTCGAGCGACTGAAACGCCACCTGGATGAATTTCGCCGGACGCCCAAGGCGGCTGGCGATCAGCTCGGCGATCTCGACATCGAACCCAGCCACCCTGGCAGGATCGGAGGGATCCGCCTCGACAAACGGCGCACCACCCTCGGCATCGCCGCCCCACCGGAGCGGCGCGGGGGTCTGCGCGTGTAGCGGGGCCGTCAGCAGGATCACACTCAGCCACGCGGCTCGAAGTCGCACGGCCGGATGGTAGCGCAGCCTCCGGATAAACAGGGCGTTACTAACCGGCACACGCGCGCAGGGTCGCGATCAGCAAGACTGACAGCACGACCGAGACGGCGATCGACCCGAGGCAACCGAGACGGTTCGAGAAAAACAGGAACACAAGACCCAGCCTATCTTGGCCGACGTGGATCGCAGCTTGCAAATCGACACCGGCAATGAGCACCACGTCAGTTGGCGTCGCCGGCTGGTCCTTACGAACGGAACATGCTGACCTGTTTCCGGGAGCGGGCACTCACCTGCAGCGGTACGCCTCGGTCTTCAATGCGGTGGAGATCAACTCGAGTTTTTACAAGCCGCATCAGCGCTCGACCTACGAGCGGTGGGCGGCCAGCGTGCCGGCGACGTTTCGCTTCGCGGTCAAGATCCCGAAGCTACTGACACATGAGCGACGGCTCGAGAATGTCGGCAGTGACCTGGCGCGCTTTCTGGAGGAAGCGGGCGGGCTGGGCAAAAAGCTTGGCTGCCTGTTGATTCAGTTGCCGCCCAGCCTGGAATATGACCCGCGTACCGTTGAGACGTTTTTCCGCGCGTTACGACGTGGGCATGCTGGCCACGCTGTGCTCGAGCCGCGGCATCCGACCTGGTTCACCGCCGCAGCCGACGCCCGGCTCGATGCGCATCGCGTCGCGCGCGTGATGGCGGATCCACTTGTTGACCCGCGCGCGGATCAACCCGGTGGCTGGCCAGGCATCGTGTACTTCCGGCTCCATGGCTCGCCGGTCATGTATTACTCGTCCTATGACACTTCGTACCTTGTACGCTTAGCGGCGCGGCTGAAGCAGGCGCGACGCTCGTGTGAAGCGACGTGGTGCATCTTCGACAACACCGCCCGTGGTGCAGCCACGATGAACGCTCTTTCGTTGGTGGCCGGCTGAGTTCCTACTTCTGCAGCCACAGGAGCGCTTCTGCCTCGTTACTGAAAATGGCGATTGTCACGGCACTGCCCTCCGCAAGAGCCTGCAGCTGTCGAACCAGCCCATGCTGAGCAGCCGAACCCACCAAGTACGCGCGACGCGACGGCAGGCCGCCGTCACGGAGTGCCGCGCGGACAGTCGCTCCAAGTTCGTCATATTGCGGGATGTTCGCTGCCATGCGGAGATCGATCAGCGCCCGGGTGGCGGCGGTGAGCTGGCCAGATTGCACCAGTGCCAGGCGAAGCGCACGTTGCTCGTCGATTGACGGCCACTCTCCTTCGACCGTCCATCGCATGAAGTCGGGCGCCTTGGCCAGGTCAGCGCGAATAGGCAAACGACACCTCTACCCCACTTTACTCACGCGCGGCCACCCGTCAAACACTGCCGCACCGAGGTCAGGGCTCGCCAGAGCCTTGCGCCGTTGACTCCGCTCCCGGTGGCTCGCGGAACGGCGCCACGGGAATGCTCTCGTAGCGCACCTCCAGGATCAATAACTTCTCGGTGCTGCCCGGCGCACGGAGGACCACGCGGTCACCCGGTCCTGATTTCATCAATGCGCGCGCCAGCGGGGACACGTAGCTGATGTGGTTGCGGTCGAGATCGACCTCGTCCGTGCCGACCACGCTGACCACGCGTTCCGTCCCGGCGGCATTCGCGTAGCGAACCGTCGCCCCGAAGAAGACACGCGTGGCCGCCTGCGCCGGCCTTGGGGTTTCCGGATCGACGACTTCGGCGGCATCGATCCGCTTGCCTAGAAAACGAATGCGCTTGTCGATCTGACGCAGGCGGCGCTTGCCGTACTGATAGTCAGCGTTCTCGCTGCGGTCGCCGTTGCTCGCGGCCCACGCCACGACCTTCGTAACCGCGGGCCGCTCCCGGTTCAACAAAAACGCGTGTTCGTCCTTCAGCCGCTGCAAGCCGCTCGGCGTGATGTAGTTCTTTACCCTCACGAGCGGCGTGGGGTCGTCGGATGCGGTCCTCAGTGGCCTCTTCATTGGGGCTTCACGTATTCGGCGCGGCTGTCTCTACTCTTGCTGGCTCGACCCTCTGACGCGCTCATCACGCCCAGGCATTGTCCTAGACTACTCGCAGGGCGCGCTTCTCCCAGATCCGGATCCGCCAGCGGAGGCCGGCGCTGTACGCGAGGTAATAGCCAAGCACAATCGCGGCGGCCGCACGCGACTCTGGAATTCCGAAGGCCGTGACCACAGACGCATCGTCCGCGCTTGCCCTGGCTACACTCCACGCGCGCGACAACCCGTAGAGCAACCGGGCCGACACGGTGAGCGTGATGGCGAGGACGAGCCAGCGGTTCGGGGTGTAGTGCAGCGTCCGCGGAGTGGGCTCCCAGCGTGTGAGCCCCAATCCGACGACGCCGAAAACGCAGCCAACGCCCAATCCGACGGAGGCCGCGACAAACGCACGAGGCACCCAGATGTTGGTGAGCCCAGCCGCCGTCATCGACAGGACCGCCGAGATGGCGGTCGCCACCAGCGAGAGCGTGGCGAGCCATCGCCGTGCCAGGCGTCGCGCTGTTCCCGCGCGGTAGCGCTGAACCAGCACGAGCGGCATCAGCACAATCACGACGACCGGGACCATCAACAGTAAGAGCACCAACGGCACGCATCAAGCGTACCCCGACTTAGTGAAAACAGGTGATGGAGACGCGTGGCAATGACTGCGGCGGCGTTCGGTCACGCACGAACGGCATGTCCCGACTTCACGTCACGAGGCAAGCGGCAGGGCCAAGTTGTTCACCACGATATGAATGAGGTTCAACCTGTAGAACAGAACTCCAGAGAACTTGTCATCCAGAACCAGGTCAGACAGCGACACGGTAGTCGCTGAGACCAGGCGCGCGCTCGACGCAATACTGAATGAGGCCTTGGATTCGGCAATCAATGCCGCCAGGCCGACCTGAGCCGGCGGTGACATCGAGTGGATATTGGCAAGGAGCACGGTGCCACCTGCGGCGGCGCGCATCAATACTTGAAACGCAGTGCGTAGCGTGGGCGGGTCGCATGGGAAGTCCGTCGCCTCGAGCATCAGGAACGCGCACCGCGATCGTGCGCTATCGAAATGGATCTTCCGTGCGAGTCCTTCGCATTGTCTCGCCGATGGCGCAGTAATCAACAAAGGTACGGACGACGGCCCTGCGAGAGCCGAGCCGGGTTTTCTGTGCCGGGCGGACTCTTCGCGATTCAGACGTTCCACGACTACGTTCACAGCGCCAAGCGGCATCCGCTCCCAAC
>JANMUX010000293.1:0-3193 GCA_031392125.1 Acidobacteriota bacterium
CCGTGGTGCGACGCCGGGTGGAAGGCCGAGCGGATGCCGCTTTCCGGATAGACGCGCGACGAGCCGTCGCGGCCCATCTTGAACGAGAACACGCGGGTGACGTCGGTGGCAAACGCCAGCACCTGCAGGTCGAGCATCAGCTTGACGTGCTCGTCGAACGAATCGGGCACGCCGATCGGCGCCTCCGGCAGCTCGCGGGCTTCGCCCGAGGCGTTCTGTGCTTCGACGCGCTGAATGCGGCGTTCCACTTCGCGCACTTCCTCGAGGAATGAACCGAGCCGCGCGCGATCGCCGGCGCCAAGGTCCTTCTGCAGGCGGGCCACTTCGGCGCTGACCCAGTCGAGAATGCTCTTGTCGGTCTTGCGATGAGCGGCGCGCTCGGCTGGAGTGGCGCCCACACCAAACAGCGAGTCGAACGCGGCGCGCGGATCGCGAATCATCGGCAGCGGCTGATTGGGTGACGCCCAGCTGATGCTGTCGGTGTAGGCGCAGCTGTAACCGTAGGCGCAACCACCGGCCTGATCGACCGTCTCGATGCTCAACTGCATCGAGGGGATGGCAGTTTCCTGCCCGTACTTTTGCGCGTAGATCTGGTCGAGCGAGGTGCCGGCGTGCACGTCGGACCCTTGCGTCTTCTTGGGGTGCGCCTGTGTCAGGAACACCGCGCTCGAGCGGAAGTGATCGGCGCCGATTTCCGGCAGCGAGAATGCCTCGGCGTTGCGGACGTCGGTGTTGCTGACAATGGTGAGGTAATCACGGAAAGGCTCGAGCGGCGACAGTGCGCCCGGGCTCAAGTCGAAGGCGGTGCCAACCGCGGCCGGCGACCACATGTTCTTGCTGGCGCCGAACACCGTCGCACCTGCGGAGCCGTGGACCATTTCGATCGCCGACAGGCGAACCTTGCCCGCGGCTGCCGTCTTCGCCAGCAGTGTTTGCGCCGGCACCATCGCATCGAGCAGCGGCAGGGCCACGGTGACGCCAAGGCCGCGCAGAACGGTGCGGCGGGAGATGTGCTTCTTCGTGATGAATTCCATGGTTTCTATCTCTCCACTGTCGTGTCGACTGCTTCGGCCTTGCTCATCTGAAACGCCTGGCTGGTGACGATGCCCATGACAAACGCCGAAAAGCGGTTGTCGCGCTTGGCCGCCTCACGGGTGATCTTGCGAATAGTCGGCGCGTCGAAATACTCGACGCGACGGCCGAGGCTGTAGGTCATCAGGCGCTCGGTGAAGCTGAGGATGAACATGTCCTGGTGCTTCAACAGCGCGCTACGCAGGCCGGCCGGCCCGGTCATCCGGGTGCCATCGTAAAGGTCGCCCACCGGATCCACCGGCGCGCCGTTGTCACGAATGCGCCATCGGCCGGTGACGTCGAAGTTCTCGAGCGCGAGGCCCAGCGGATCGATCACCTTGTGGCACGAGGTGCAAGCCGGGTTGGACCGGTGCTGCTCCATGCGCTCGCGCGTGGTCAACTGGCGGTTCCCAGCCTCGCCCTTGGTTTCCTCGAGCGTCGGCACATTCGCGGGCGGCGCCGGCGGCGGCGAGGCCAGCAAGACTTCCATCACCCACTTGCCACGCAGCACCGGCGACGTGCGGTCGGCCACCGACGTGAGCGCCAGGATGCTGCCCTGCCCGAGCAGCCCGCGGCGGTTCTCGCCGGTCAGCGTGACGCGGCGGAACTCGGGCCCATTGACGTTGGGAATGTCGTAATGCTTGGCGACGCGCTCGTTCACGAACGTGTAATCGGCGGTCAGCAGGTCGAGCACCGAACGATCTTCGCGGACGATGCTGTCGAAGAAGAGTTCGGTTTCGCGCTTGAGCGCCTCGGCCAGCTTGAAGTCGTAGTACGGGAACAGCAGCGCATCGGGATTGATCTTCTCGAGGTCCTGCAGCCGGAGCCACTGCGATGCGAAACGCGTCGACAGGGCCTCGGACTTGGGATCCGCAAGCATGCGGGTGACCTGCGCGGTCAGCACGCCCGGCGCGCGCAGCGTGCCTTGGCCCGCCACCTTCAGCAGTTCGGCATCGGGGCCGGTGCCCCAGACGAAGAATGACAGCCGCGAGGCCAGGTCGACATCGGTGATCCGGTAGTTCTGGCCTGGGCGCGCGGTTGCGGGTGTCTCTTCGAGACGGAACAAGAACTTCGGACTGGCGAGAATCGCCTGCACCGCCATGCGGATGCCCGACTCGAAGTCGCCGCCGTCCTTGCGGCCCTGCTGAAAGAACTTCTCCAGGCCGGCGTAATCTTGTGAAGTCAGCGGCCCGCGATAGGCCTGCGTCGCCAGCTTGCGAATGATGGTCGCGGCGCAGGTCGGTTCTTCCGCCGCGCTGGTCGGCCGGCAGGTGAAGACCTTTCGGCGGCTGGGCGTGTCGGACACTCCGGTCACCTTGAACGGCCCACCGACAGCAAACTCGCGGAGGTGCGGCAGCGTCGTGATGCCGAAACCCGAGCCGATCTGCGAGTCCGCCAGCGAGTGTTCGATCGGCGGCATCAAGTCGTCGGGCACCGCGTCGAAGCGCTGCACAAACGCCGCCGACAGGCGCTGCGTGCCGGCCTTGACGTGAATCTTCGGCGTGACCAGGTTCATGCCGTTTGCGTCGGCCTCACTCATGCGCGGGTTGATCTCGAGCACCGCGACCCGCTCGCCATCAATGGAAACTTCCAGCAGCTCGCCGCGCACGGTGCTGCCGAACAGTTGGCCCGTGGGGATCGAGTGCAGCTGCATGCGGAACGAATACTCACCATCCGCCGGGAAGGTGTGCATCACGGAGACCCCGCCGCGCGTACCGAACGGCGCACCTTCGACATGCCCCATCTGAGAGCCGGTGCGCGGCACCTTGTAGGTGGCTTCGGCGGCGCCAGCCTTGGGGTCGCCGACGGCCAGC
Organism: Acidobacteriota bacterium; assembly: GCA_031392125.1. Classification (GTDB taxonomy): domain Bacteria; phylum Acidobacteriota; class Vicinamibacteria; order Vicinamibacterales; family UBA2999; genus 12-FULL-67-14b. Next base: position 2,886 of record JANMUX010000293.1, read on the forward strand.
GAGCTGATGCGGCTGGCGGCCCGCAGGTAGCCTTCCATCAGCGTCGCTGAGAAATTCTGCGTGTCGGCGACGTTATCGAAGCCGTTGCTGATGGTGTCGGGCGGCAGGAACGCGGTGACGTCGACGTCGAGGTCGAACATGCCCGCCACCGCGCGCGCATACTCGGCGCGGTTGAGGCGCTGGAACGGACGGCGGCCAGGATTCGGGTTGAGCGCGGCCGCCTGATCGAGCCGCGTTTCCATGGATGTCGCGAACGCGGTCAGCACCGTCGCGTCGGGACGGCGCGAGCCCGACGGCGGCATCATGCC
>JANMUX010000387.1:0-2918 GCA_031392125.1 Acidobacteriota bacterium
GAGCGGAATTGCCGGGCGTCGCGGCGCTTCCCGACAAGAAGTAGCCAAGGCATCCACGAAGACTCGAAGACCTCGGATCTCAGCGTATGCGCACACCCCTGATCGCCGGCAACTTCAAGATGTTCAAGACCGCTGCCGAGACGATGGCTTACGTCGGTGAACTCCGCGGGTTGATCAAGGAGACGCGCGGCGTTGACGTGCTGATAGCCCCGCCGTTTACGTCACTGCAGGCCGCGGTAAGCGCCGTCGACGGCAGTGCGATTGGCGTTGGCGCGCAGAACATTCACTGGGAGCGTGATGGCGCGTACACCGGGGAAGTGAGCGCCGGCATGGTGCGAGAGAGCGGCGCGCGGTTCGTGATCGTCGGCCACTCCGAACGCCGCACGCTGTTTGGCGAGACCAACCGCACGGTCAACAAGAAGATGAACGCGGCGATCGGCGCGGGCCTGACACCGATTGTCTGCATCGGCGAGACGCTCGAGCAGCGCGATGGCAACGAGACCTTGGCCGTGCTCGACCGCCAGATCAAGGAAAGCCTCGATGGGGTCACCGGCGAGCAACTGGCCGGCATGGTGTTGGCCTACGAGCCAGTGTGGGCAATCGGCACGGGCCGCAACGCCACGCCCGCCCAGGCCGGCGAGGCGCATTTTCATATCCGCCAGCGATTGAAACAGTGGTTTGGGCTCGAGTCGTCCGACCGCTGCCGGCTTTTGTATGGCGGAAGTGTGAAGCCCGACAACATCGGCAAGCTGATCGCCGAGCCCGACGTGGATGGCGCCCTCGTCGGTGGGGCAAGCCTGGACCCGAAAGCGTTTTTCGCCATAATTCAGGGCGCCCGGCCTCAGTCGTAGGGGCTGTAAACCCGCCTTGTGAAACCGGGCGGACCCGCGCTATAGTTGGAAGTTCTAGCCATGGTTTATTACGTCATTGTCACCCTGTACGTCATTGTCTGCGCGCTGCTGATCCTCACCATTCTTCTGCAGCAGGGCAAAGGCGGCGATATTGCGAACGCGTTTGGCGGCGGCAGCAGCCAGGCGGTGTTCGGCGCGCGTTCGGGCGCCACGCTGCTGACACGGGCGACCGCGGTGCTCGCGGCGCTCTTCGTCATTGGTGCGATCACGCTTACCGTGTTTGGTCAGCGCGGTCCTGGGTCGGTCGTCGGCGGTATTGACGGACCGGCGCCCGTGGCCCCGGCAGCAACACCTGCGCCGGCCCCTGCCACGCCGCCCTCAGCGCCGGCGCCGGGTAACACCACGCCGTAGCCGGGCGCACTGCGTGCGCCCCCTAAGAAGATTTGTTCTATACTTTCTACCTGCCTGCGGGAGTGGCGGAATTGGCAGACGCACTAGCTTGAGGTGCTAGCGGGAGCAATCCCGTGGAGGTTCGAGTCCTCTCTTCCGCACCATTCGACTCACCTACGGTCCGCCGCCCGCGAACCGTAGGTTCTCTTCTTTATTCCCCCGCCAGCCTTGCTTCCGTAATCGGCGCAGTACGTCGTGCCCCCAAGAACCCTGAACGGAATTCCTGGGGGACCGTTGTCGCTGAAAGTGACTTACAGGATCATTTGCCGATCGAGGACCGAGCCGCGGTGTTGATCAGATACTTGCGCTCGGACTGGTTGATGGTTCCAGCCTTGAAGAATTTGTTCGCAAGCTCGACAACGCATGACACGTATTCACCGTGGTCTGACGAGTTCTCGATAGCGCACTTGTTGACGAGTTCCTGGATGGAGCAGCCGTTGACGTTCACGGCGTCACCGGGCGCTGTCGCCGGGCAAAGATCGTCGCCGTTTGGAACGTTGTCGCCGTCGTCATCAAGAAACGCCGGACCACCATCGCCGACGATTACCGTGATGGCCGTCGTTGCCAGTCTTGTACCTTCAGGACCCGCACCAGAGGCAACGGCGAACAACTGATAGTTGTAAGTTGCATCGAGGAGCGGGTTGCCCCCCGCAAACACGAGGTTCTGCGACTGCTGGGCGATGGTTGAAGTACTCGCATACATCGCCGCGGGCCCCTCGAGGCCCGCTCCGTTGAGGGTCGTTGACGTCCCGTAAGAGTTGTCGATCCAGTTGGTAAGCGCGTTAACGGTTGTATACGACGTGGCCTGGGAGTGATCCATATCGACTGCAACGTAGAAATCGTAGGCGTTCAGGAAGGCATCGCCTGAGTCGATCGAGAACTCCCAATTCCACACTGCCCGATTGTTATTCGGTGGCTGGACGCCTGTTGGGAAGGAGTAGACCCCGCTGACGTTGGTCGTGGAGGCATCCAGTCGGTTTTTTGCACGCAGGGCTACAACCACTCCTCCGGCAGCGGTGTCGGTTGTCCACCCGGTATTAGGATTGCCGGCACCGAAAATGGCAACGATGTTCTGGTTGAAGCCAAATGCATAGACCGTGGCTGCCATGAGCAGGCTTGCGCAGAAGATCCCCGCCGTGCGCTGAAATGTTTTCATGCTGACTCTTTCTGTTCCGTCGGTCTGCCATGACGAGAGCAGACGACTGTTACCGACCGATCGTGCGATTAGCTGGGCAATTTGCCTTACTGGCCAAATGGGAAGGACGGCGCAAGAGGCCTGAGCTGGCGATTCTCGTCTTCCGTGACCCGCCTTGCAAGCGAATTCCAGACACTGCCATCGAACGAAGGACAGCTTGAATGCGAACGCGTTGTCAGACGTCGCTGCAAGCGGTGGGATAAACTCTGGCCAGGTATTGATGGACACTCGGCTCGGACCTGCGGCTGACCTCTCGGACGCGGCGTTGCAGGCGATGCCGTCGCCGTCGGCTGATGCCCCCTCCTACTTGATCCAGGACGCTCCGCTCGCGTCACTCACTCGCGCCTATCTCAGTTCCTTGCTCGATGGCGATCGCCGGCAGGCCAGTGCGCTCATTCTCGATGCCGTCGCCACCGGCATTC
>JANMUX010000449.1:0-2719 GCA_031392125.1 Acidobacteriota bacterium
TGGCTTCATCGAGATCGCCGGTCGGCTCGTCGGCGAGCAGCAAGGAGGGCTGCATGACCAGCGCGCGCGACACCGCCACCCGCTGTTGCTCGCCCCCCGACAACATGCCGGGCCGATGAACCAGCCGTTCGCCCAGGCCCACGCGCTTCAGCAAGGCCTCGGCCCGCGGGCGTGCGTCGGCCACCGAGACGCGCGAAATGCGCATGGGCATCATCGCGTTTTCGATTGCCGTGAACTCTGGAAGCAGGTGATGAAACTGGAAGACGAAGCCGATGTGACGGTTGCGAAACGCCACGCGCGCCTCCTCGCCCATGCCAGTAATGTCGTGCTCACCCACCTGCACCTGGCCGCCATCAATGGTGTCGAGCCCGCCCATTACGTGCAGCAACGTGCTCTTGCCGACGCCCGAGGCGCCCATGATCGCCACCATCTCGCCCTTCTCGACGGTCAGGTCGAGATCGCGCAAGACGTGCAGGCGGTTGCCCGCCACGCTGTAGTACTTGTTCAGTCCCGATACCGTGATGAAGGCCATTGATCCCTACGAGCGTGACTTGTCCGCCGAAGCGCGTTGCGCGAAGGCGGAAGTGCTCGCCGCACGGGGCGCGAAGCGCCACGCCCCACGCGCGCCGACAGGCGTGCGCCCGCGAGGACTGAAGATCCGCGCGCTACTCATATCGCAACGCCTGTGCCGGATCGAGGCGTGATGCCTGGCGCGACGGATAGAGCGTGGCCACGAAGCAGACGACGATGGCGGCGACAACCACCGTGGCCAGGTCCCAGGGCAGCAGCTTGAACGGCAAATAGCTTACTTGGTAGACATCGCTCGGGATCGTGATCACACGATAGCGATCGAGAAAGTAGGCGGCGGTCGTTCCGAGCGTGGCGCCGACGATGGTGCCGAGCACACCAATGATGGTGCCCTGCAGCAAAAAGATCAGGGTGATGCTGCGCGAGGACGCGCCCATGGTCTTCAGGATGGCGATGTCGCGGGTCTTCTCCATCACCAGCAGGATTAGTGAAGCGACGATGTTCAGCGCCGCCACCATGACGATCAATCCGATACCGATGCCCATGCCGATCTTTTCGAGCAGCAGAGCCGAGTAAAGCTGCTGGTTCAGGTCGCCCCAGTCCGAGGTGACGTAGTCGGTGCCGAAATCAGCGGCAATCTGATCGGCAATGCGCGGCGCATCGTAAACGTCGGCGACCTTCAGTTCAATGCGCTCGACGCGGTCGGTGCCAGCAACGAGCATTCCGGAATCGAGCGACACGAGGCCGGTGCCACTGTCCACTTCGTAAAGGCCGAGGCGGAACGTACCCGCCACCTTGAAGCGGCGCTGCCGCGGCATGACGCCCATGGGCGACAGCGTGCCGTTGGGCGTGAGCAGCGTTACGGTGTCGCCGACCATGGCACCCAGGGAACCGGCCAGGTCTTTGCCCAGCACAATTCCGGGAAACTCATCTTCGGAAGGCGGCGTGAGGCGATCGAGCGAGCCATCGGTCAGCACGCGGCCGATGTCGGTCACCGACGGTTCGAGCGCGGGGTCGATTCCCTTGACCAGCACGAAGCCATTGCCGCCGGTGCTCGTGATCATGGCCTTACCCTCGACCGCCGGTGCGGCGCCGATCACGCCGGGCACTACTCGCAGTTTCGCGATCTCGGCCTGGTAGTCGGTGATGCCGGCTGGCTTCCAGACGTAGACGTGGGCCGACGAACCGAGAATGCGCGCCTGCAATTCCTGCTGCAGGCCGGTCATCAGCGCCAGCGCAATCACGAGCGCCATTACGCCGACGGTCACCCCGAGGGTGGAGACCAACGAAATGACGGAGATAAACACCTGGCGGCGCTTGGCCAGCAAGTAGCGCAGCGCGACCTGGAGTTCAAACGGCATGGGCTCCTCCTAAGACTACAGCGTTCAGCCTTCGGACTTGAGCGGCTCGTCGGCTCGGGCGCGCATCAACGGGAACAGGATGACGTCGCGAATCGACGACGAGTTGGAAAGCAGCATGACCAGCCGGTCAATGCCAATGCCCTCGCCACCTGCGGGCGGCATGCCGTACTCGAGCGCGCGGACGTAGTCGTCATCCATGGCATGCGCTTCCTGGTCACCGGCCGCGCGGTCGGTCAGCTGGGCCTCAAAGCGGCGTTGCTGCTCGTAGGGATCGTTCAACTCGCTGAAGGCATTGGCCACTTCGAAGCCGCCAATGTAGAGCTCGAAGCGTTCGACGGTGTCGGGGTCGTCGGCGCGCTGCTTCGACAACGGCGACACTTCGGTCGGGAAGTCGTGAACGAACGTGGGCTGAATCAGGTCCTTCTCCCACAGCGCCTCGAAGATATTGCTGGCAATCTTTCCAGCGCCGGCGCCCTTGGGCGCGTCCACGCCGAGCCGCTTCGCGACCTGGCGCGCCGTGTCGACCTGGCGCAGGTCGTCGGCCGTAATGGTCTCGCCCAGCTTCTCGCTGGCCTTCTCTGCCGCGGCGTGTCGCAGCGACAGCCGGCGAAACGGCGCGGACAGGTGCACTTGGTGATCGCCAAACGGGAAGCTCGTGGTCCCGATGACCTGGTGCGCCACCGTGGACAGCAGCTCCTCGGTAAACGACATCAACCGCTGATAGTCCACGTAGGCCCAATAAAACTCGAGCATGGTGAACTCGGGATTGTGCTGCGTCGAAATGCCTTCGTTGCGGAAATTCCGGTTGATCTCGAACACCCGCTCGATGC
>JANMUX010000466.1:0-11865 GCA_031392125.1 Acidobacteriota bacterium
GCGGGCGGTACACCCGAGCGGCTGACGACGCCGGCCCCAGGGGAAGCGACGCACCGGTGGCCGCAGGTACTGCCCGGCGGTCTACACGCGTCCTTCGACCGGCTCAGGAACCGATTCAACGGTCCTCCGTGCCTACCCCGACACCCTGGTCGGCACCGACTCGCACACCACAATGGTCAATGGCCTCGGAGTGCTGGGCTGGGGCGTCGGCGGCATCGAGGCGGAGGCGGCCATGCTCGGCCAGCCCAGTTCGATGTTGATTCCGCCGGTGCTCGGCTACCGGCTGTCGGGCCAGTTGCCCGAGGGCGCCACCGCGACCGATCTCGTGCTGACCATCACCGAGGCGCTGCGCAAGCGCGGGGTGGTCGGCAAGTTCGTCGAATTCTATGGCCCGGGCCTGGCGCACTTGACGATTGCCGATCGCGTAACGCTCGGCAACATGTGTCCGGAATACGGCGCCACCGTCGCCATCTTCCCGATCGACGACATGACCCTCGAGTACTTGCGCCTGACCGGACGCGAGGCGTCGCAGGTGGAGTTAGTCGAGACCTACGCCCGGGCGCAGGGCTTGTTCCGCACCGCCGATTCGCCGGATGCGATCTACACCGAAACGATGGAGCTCGACCTGTCGAGCATCGTGCCCAGCCTCGCCGGTCCGCGCCGTCCGCAGGACCGCGTATCGCTGTCGGACGCAAAGGGCTCGTTCGCCGGTTCGCTGGACGAGTTGAAGAAGGGCGTGAAGGCGGTGGCCAGCGCCGGCCTGTCGACGGGCTCCGGGCAGGCGGCCGCAGTGGCGACGCCGACCCAGCTCGAACACGGCTCAGTCGTGATCGCAGCGATTACCAGCTGCACCAACACCTCGAATCCGAGCGTCATGATTGGCGCCGGCCTGGTGGCCAAGAAGGCCGTCGAGAGAGGCCTGACCCGCAAGCCGTGGGTGAAGACCAGCCTCGCGCCCGGTTCGAAGGTCGTCACCGACTACCTGAAGAAAGCCGGTCTCGACGTCTTCCTCGATCAGATCGGGTTCAACCTGGTTGGCTACGGCTGCACCACGTGCATCGGCAACAGCGGGCCGCTGCCAGAAGAGGTTTCGAGCGAGATCATCGAACGCGGCCTGGTGGTGGCCTCGGTGCTTAGCGGCAATCGGAACTTCGAGGGCCGTATTCAGCAGGAAGTGCGCGCCAACTACCTGGCGTCGCCGCCGCTCGTGGTGGCCTATGCGCTGGCCGGGTCGATGACCATCGACATCACGACCGAGCCGCTCGGCACCGGCCATGACGGCAAGCCGGTGTACCTGAAGGACGTGTGGCCGACGGAGAAGGAAATCCAGGCCGCCATGCTTCATAGCGTGACGTCGGAAGCGTATCGCCAGCAATACGCCAATGTCTTCGACGGGCAGGAGCGCTGGCAGAACCTGCCGGTCCCGACCGGCGACCGCTTCGCGTGGGAAGCCGACTCGACCTATATCCGCAAGCCGCCCTTTCTCGAGAACCTGTCGATGACGCCGCCGCCGCCGTCCGATATTGCCGGCGCCCGCGCGCTCGCCATGCTGGGCGACAGCATCACGACCGACCACATCTCACCGGCTGGCAACATCAAGGCCAACAGCCCGGCAGGCAAGTATTTGATCGAGCACGGCGTCGCGCCGGTGGACTTCAACTCCTACGGTGCCCGCCGCGGAAACCACGAGGTGATGATGCGCGGCACGTTTGCCAACACCCGCATCAAGAACCAGATGGTGCCCGGCATCGAGGGCGGCGTCACCGCCTATTTGCCCGGTGGGGACGTGATGCCGATCTACGACGCCTCGATGAAGTACCAGGCGGCCGGTGTGCCGCTGGTTGTGATCGCCGGCAAGGAATACGGCTCCGGCTCATCGCGCGACTGGGCCGCCAAGGGCACCATGCTGCTCGGCGTGAAGGCGGTGGTCGCCGAGAGCTACGAGCGCATTCACCGCAGCAACCTCGTCAACATGGGCGTGCTGCCGCTGCAATTCAAGGACGGCCAGAACGCGAAGACGGTCGGCCTGACGGGGCGCGAAACGTTTGCCTTCGCCGGCGCGGGTTCAGCACTCAAGCCGCGCGCTGACGTGATCGTGACCGCGACGGCCGAGGACGGTTCGACCAAGACGTTCACGGCGGTGGCCCGCATCGACACGCCGGAGGAACTGGTGGCGTTCTCGCACGGCGGCATCCTGCCCTACGTGCTGCGGCAGCTGGTTCGCAGCTCGCAGTAATGTGCTGACGTCCGCGTCGGTCAAGCAGCAGGCGCTCGCCCTCGGATTTGATGTCTGTGGGGTGGCGCCTGCGACGACGCTGCCGGAACTGCAGTTTCTGCCCGAATGGCTCGCTCGCGGCTACGCGGGCGACATGATTTATCTGCACAAATCCGCCCACGCCCGGGCTGATATCCGGAATTTCCTTCCCTCAGCACGCTCGGTGATCGTCGCCGGGGCTATCTACAACACGGATCAGGGATCGGGGATCGGGGATCAGGGATCGGGGACTGTCCAGATCGCCCGCTACGCACGCGGGCAGGATTATCACATCGTCCTGGCCGAACGGCTCGAGCAGCTGGTTGGGTGGATGCGCGCGCAACAGGCCGAATCGTTTGAAAGCGCGATCTTCGTCGACAAGCATCACGTCCAGGAGCGCGTCTACGCGCAGCATGCCGGGGTTGGGTGGATCGGCAAGAACAGCTGCGTGATCAATCCGGAGCTCGGCTCCTTCATGTTCTTGTGCGGCCTCGCCACCAGCTTGCCTCTCGAAGTCGACGCGCCGGCCAGCGATCAGTGCGGGTCCTGCACCCTGTGCATTGATTCGTGCCCCACCGGCGCGATTGTTGACGCGCACGTGCTCGACGCGACCAAGTGCATTTCGTACCTGACGATCGAAGTGGACGGCGCCATTCCGGAGGCGCAGCGCGCCCTTCTCGACAACCATGCCTATGGTTGCGACATCTGCCAGGACGTCTGTCCGTGGAATCTGGCACCGGTGCTGACGGCCGACCCGGCCTGGACGGCAACGCCGAGGCACGGCGCGTCGGCGGCAGAGCTGTGGCAGCGCACCGACGCCGAGTTGCATACGTTCGTGAAGGGCAGCGCCATGACCCATTTGCCACTCGCCGGGCTGCGCCGCAACCTGGCGACCGTGATCGGCAACAGCGGCGACCGAGCCCTGCTGGCGGTGCTCGACCGGCCCGGCCATGGCGTCAAGAATTCAGCACACAGCGCGCACACGCCCGTCGTCAAGGACGCGGTGGCATGGGCCAAGCAACGGTTGAAGTAGTATCGATTCATGGCGAACGCCTCTCTCGCCCCGGTTCTGCTGGTGTCGATGCCGCAGATGATCGATCCCAATTTTTCGAAGACGGTGATCCTGCTCGCCGAGTATGGCGCGCATGGCGCGTTCGGCCTCGTGCTGAACCGCCGCATGCCCGAGCCGGCGCAGGCGATCGTCACCGCCGACGAGCCGCTCGTGATTCATCCCAGAATGCACCTGTTCACTGGCGGACCGGTGGAGCCGACGCGTGCGTGGATTCTCACGGCGAAAGCCGCACTGGATCCCGAAGCGCTGGAGGTGATGAAGGGCGTGTACCTGTCGGCCTCGCCGGCACTGGTGCGGCGCACCCTCGAGACCGCGCCTGATCCGGCGGTTCGCATGGTGGTGGGCTATGCCGGATGGGGCAGCGGGCAACTCGACACCGAATTGGCTGAATCGTCCTGGTTGATGGCGCCAGTGGACGCCGACCTGATTTTTTCGACCCCGGTCGATGACATGTGGGAAGCCGTCATCCGCCGGCTCGGCGCTGAGCCCTCGATGCTTCAAGGCTCGTCCGGAGTTCACTGATCGTGCGAAGGAGTTATTCATGGAGCGCGTTGTCATGGCGGTAGCGTCGGTGTCTCTGGTCGCGGCGCTGGCCGGATGCCGCGCACAAGCGCCGTCTTCGTCGTCCGCTGGTGCCCCGCCGGCGCCTGGCGTTGACAAGGCGGTCGGCGATTTGCAGCAGAAGACGGCCAGGTTCGCCGTCACCGACCTGAGCGCCGACATTTCAGGGCTGCCCGCCAACGAGCGCGAGGCGCTGGCGCACATGGTGCGCGCCGCGCAGGTGATGGATGCGCTCTTTCTCGAACAGGCGTGGTCGGGCAACGAGACCATGTTCTACACGCTGGTCCAGGATGAAACGCCGCTCGGCAAGGCGCGTCTGCACGCCTTTCTGCTGAACAAGGGACCGTGGTCGCGCCTGGACCACAACGAGCCGTTCGTACCGGGCGCCCCCGAGAAGCCGGCCTCGGCGAATTTCTATCCCGTCGGCGCGACGAAGGCGGAAGTGGAGCAGTGGATTGCGTCGCTCGGGCCGGCGGAGAAGGCCGCGGCCACCGGATTTTTCACGACCATTCGCCGAGGACCTGACGGCAAGTTGATCGCCGTGCCTTACAGCACCGAGTACCAGGGTGAACTCGCGAATGCGGCGCAGCATCTGCGTGCCGCCGCTGCCGCGACCGCCCAGCCGACGCTGAAGGCGTATCTCGAATCCCGTGCCGCCGCGTTCGTCTCCAACGATTACTACGAGAGCGACGTGAAGTGGATGGAGCTGGATGCCACCATCGAGCCGACCATCGGACCCTACGAGGTTTACGAGGACGAGTGGTTCAACTACAAGGCGGCGTTCGAGGCGTTCATCACCGTCAAGGACCGCACCGAGTCGGCCAAGCTGCAGAAGTTTGCGGGCTCGCTGCAGGACATTGAGAACAACCTGCCGATCGACGCGCAGTACCGGAACCCAAAGCTGGGCGCGCTGGCGCCGATCGCAGTGGTCAACACCGTCTATTCAGCCGGCGACGGCAACCGCGGGGTGCAGACCGCGGCGTTCAACTTGCCCAACGACGAGCGCGTGATTCGAGAAAAGGGCAGCAAACGGGTGATGCTGAAGAATAACCAGCAAGCCAAGTTCGACAAGGTGCTGACGCCAATTTCGAAGGTGGCCCTCACGGCTGGCGACCAGGGCAACATCGCGTTCGATGCCTTCTTCACGCACATCCTGATGCACGAGCTGATGCACGGCCTCGGTCCCCACGACATCACGGTCGCTGGCCGCACCACCACCGTGCGGCAGGAGCTGAAGGACACCTATAGCGCGATCGAGGAAGCCAAGGCCGACATCTCCGGCCTGTTTGCCCTGCAGTTTCTGATCGATCGTGGGCAACTCGATAAGGGCCTGGAAAAATCCATGTACACGACGTTCCTGGCGTCGGCGTTCCGCTCGCTGCGGTTCGGAATCAACGAGGCTCACGGCAAGGGCCAGGCCATCCAGTTGAACTACCTGCTGGACCACGGCGGGTTCAAGGTGAACGGCGACGGGACTTTCGCCGTTGACGCCGACAAGATTCGTGAAGCGGTCACCGGGCTGACTCGAGAAATCATGACGCTGCAGGCCGAGGGCAGCTACGCCAAGGCGAAGCAGATGATCGATACGCTCGGCGTGCTGCGCCCGCCAACCAAGGCCTTGCTCGACAAGCTGACCGCCGTGCCGGTCGATATCGAGCCGCGTTTCGTTACGGCACTTGACCTACTGAAATAGGGGTCAGACCCTCGTTTTTTACGCGCTCCACGCGGCGCGGTGAGAGTAGGGCACGAAGGCGGAGCCTCGCGCGAATGGAGTGTCACCGCAGGTGGCGGTAGACCAGCTCCAGCAGCTCGTCGTACGCTGCATCTGCTTCCTGCGGACCCTTCTTAATGGCCGAAGTCGCGCAGTGCTTCAGGTGGTTGCGCAGCAACTGCCGGCCCACAGCTCGCAGTGCTTCTTGCGCCGACGCAATCTGCGTGATGATGTCGGGGCAGTAACGATCCTCTTCGACCATCTTATGAATGCCGCGGATCTGGCCCTCGATTCGGCGCAGCCGCTTCAAGTTGGCGTCTTTGATCGCGGGGTCCACTACCTCTGCGTGCTCGGGGTGCTGATGTGCTGCGGTGCTGGTGTGCTTCTTCACGACAGGCTCACTCCTCGTAGACGAAGGCTGTTGGAGACGACGCTCACCGAACTGAACGCCATGGCGGCACTCGCCAGGATGGGACTGAGCAGGATGCCGAACCACGGGTACAGCAGGCCCGCCGCGACCGGGATGCCAATCACGTTGTAGACGAACGCCCAGAACAAGTTTTGCTTCATCGTCCGCATGGTCTTGCGGGCGAGCACGATGGCCTGGCTGACGCCCGCGAGGTCGCTGCGCATCAAGGTGACCGACGCAGCGTCGACCGCGATATCGGTACCCGACGCCATGGCCATGCCGATGTCGGCCTGCGCGAGGGCAGGGGCGTCGTTCAGGCCGTCGCCGACCATGGCAACGACGTGACCGCCGGTCTGCAGCGCCTTGATGGCGGCGACCTTCCCGTCCGGCAGCACTTCGGCAATTACCTCAGTGACACCGGCCTGCCTCGCCACCGCGTCAGCGGTCGCGCGCCGGTCGCCGGTCAGCATCACCGTTCGCAACCCAAGGGCGCCGAGCGCCGCAATGACATCCTTGGCGTTGTCGCGCACGGTATCGGCAATGGCAAATGCTGCAGCAGCCTGGCCGGAGAGGGCGACAAACACCACGGTGTTCGCGTTCGCGGCCCATGCCCGCGCCGTCTCTTCGAGTGGCGTCAGATCGACACCTGCCTCGCGCAGCAGTGCCTCTGTACCGGCCAGCACCGCCTGTCCATCGACACGGCCGGAGATGCCTTTCCCCGGAATGGCGCTCACGTCCTCGACAACTGGTGCCGAACCGGAAGCAACGCCCGCCGCCGCGACGACGGCGGTGGCCAGTGGATGTTCGGATCGGCTTTCGAGTGCGGCGACCAGACGCAGCACCGTGGCCCGATCGTGCCGTGGCGCCACCAGCAAGTCGGTGACTCGCGGAGTGCCCTTGGTGATGGTGCCAGTCTTGTCGAACACGATGGTGTCGACGGCCGCGAGCCGTTCGAGTGGTTCGCCACCCTTAATCAAAATGCCGGCGGCTGCGCCCCGCCCACTAGCGACCATCACGGCTGTCGGTACGGCCAGGCCCATGGCGCACGGGCATGCGATGATCAGCACCGCCACCGCCGCCGTCAGCGCCGACGTAAACGAGGGCGCGTCGGGTATCACCATCCACGCCGCGAAGGTCGCAATGGCGATCGAGATGACGATCGGAACGAAGACCGCGGAGATGCGGTCGGCAAGGCGTTGAATCGGCGCCTGCGATCCCTGCGCTTCCTTCATCAGCGTGACGATGCGCGCCAGCACACTGCTGGTGCCGACCGCCGTGGCCCGGACTTCGAGGGCGGCGGTACTGTTGACGGTGGCGCCGATCACGCGGTCGCCGACGGCCTTCTCGACCGGCATCGACTCACCGGTGAGCATGGATTCATCGACGGCGCCACTGCCGCTCGTGACCTCGCCGTCGACAGGAAAGCGCTCGCCTGGGCGGACCAGCACGAGGTCACCGGTGCGCACCTCGGCAATCGGAATGTCCAGTTCCTGTCCGTCTCGGCGAACCCGCGCGCTCGACGGCTGCAACTTGGCAAGCTGGCGGAGCGCCCGGGTGGTCTGGGTCTTGGCGCGGGCTTCCATCGCGTTGCCAAGCAGCACCAGCGCGAGGATGATGATGACCGCCTCGTAATAGACGTCGGGCCGGGCGCCGTCGGCGACGAACCACGACGGCGCGAGCGTGGCCGCAAGAGAGTAAAGAAAGGCGGCACCGGTGCCGACGGCGATGAGCGTGCTCATGTCGGCGGTGCCGTGCCTCAGGCCCGACCAGGCGCGGGTATAGAAGTGCCGCCCCGCCCAGGTCATGACCAGCACGGTGGCGGCCAGCAAGGCGTAGGTCAGGCTCTGCGGCTCGATGGCATAGAGCCAGGGCAGCGCCGCCCTCACCGGCGGGTCGATGACCGTCATCGTCCACCGCAGCAACGGATCGCCCGAGTGTTCGGCGTGTCCGGCGCTTGCCCCGAGCGTAGTCGAGGGGCCGCCCATCAACGGCATGGACGCCACCATCGCCACGGCGCCGAGCGCGAGGCTGACCAGCGACTTCATGCGCAGCGCCTCGTAGTCCTTCCGCTGCTGGCGCTCCCGCTGATCGTCTGCACTGGTAGTGCCATCGCCGGCGACCGGCAGCCGCGACACATAACCGGTGTCGTTGATGGCCGCCACGAGTTGGCCGGGATTGGTGGCCGCCGGGTCGAAGTGGACGGTCGCCTCGTGCATCATCAGGTTGACTGCGGCCTTGCTCACGCCGGGCTGCTTGCTGAGCGCGCGTTGCACGGTGGCCTGGCACGCCGCGCAGGTCATGCCTTCCACGGGCAGGGTGACCTTCTCGGCGGGTGGGGCGAGTGTGGCGGGTTGGTTACTCATTGTCGTCTCACTTCACGATGATGGAGCCGCGCAGCATACCCATGCCGCACGCGAACTGATGAGTGCCGGCCGCGTTCGCGGTGAACTCCACCACCGTGCGAGCAAACGCCGGGAGGTCGCGCTTGATCCCGAAGTCGGGGATCACCACTTCCTCAGAACACGGATTGTCTTCCTGCCGATCGAATGTCAGCCGGACCCGGCTGCCGAGCGGCACGGCAATGGCGTTAGGCGAGTAGCCGCCCTCGACGTGGATGGTGAACTCCGCGACTTGCCCGGGTGAGGCCACGGCCACCGCCGTGGCCTGCGTCCGCCCCAGGAAGTACCAGTTCACCAGGACGATCAGCGCCGCGGCGCCCCCGACGATGGCGATGTCCATGACGTCCATGACTACTCCTGGCTGACGACGGTGAAGCCGGCGCGACCGACGGCGGCGGCAATGACCTCGGACGTGACGATGCCGGGGTCGACCTTCAGGCGAGCCTTGCCGACTTCGATCTTGAGCGGCTCGACGCCCGGAACGGTCGCGAGCACTCGAGTCAGGCTGTTGACGCAGCCTCCGCAACTCATGCCGCCGATGACGATGGTCTTTTCAATCGTGCCCATGTATACCCTCCACCCCTATTAGATACCGGAGGGGGGTATTGGTGTCAAGCTAGGGGAGGGGTGCCTAAGGTGCCTGAGGTGCGTAGGGTGCCAGGGGTCTGAGGTTGATGGTTGAACCGGGTGGGCGGCGGGCGTCGATAGCGGGGGACGCGCCCGGTGGCGCGCCCCGTCTGGTTGCCGACGCTAGAAGCCGAATCGCAAATTCAACTGCGCCGTCCGCGTCGGTCCCTCGTCGCTGACGTCCAGTAGTCGCAGGAACGTGGCCGGGAGTCGCTGATCGATCGACGGATTTGCAAAATTGGCGCGATTGGCCAGGTTGAAGACATCGAGGAACAGGTCGAGCGTGCGGTCGCCGCCGATTCGAACGCGATAACCGGCGCGAAGATCAGCCTGAGCGTAGCCCGGACCACGGCCGCCAGCGCGTCCGCCGTCGTAATCCACCGCGTACGGGATCGCGTTTGGCGAGTTTGCGTCCGGTGCCGCACCGGTGTAGGTGCCGGCGGCCAGGTATTCGTTGGCGGTGGACCCATTGCGATCGTTATCGAAGGTGGTGTTACGGAGCGAGATCGGCGTCCCGCTGCGCGCGCGGAACACGCCGCTCAGCTTCAAGCCGCCGGTGCGTGGCACATCGTAGCTGGCGGTGAGCGTCAGGATATGGGGTCGGTCCACGGTGGTCGGCCCGTACTCGTTGTCGAGATTGAGATTGCCGAGGAACTGCGAGTCCGGCGTGTCGGCCTGACCGGTGGGAACGTTGCCGCGTCCTCGCGAGTAGGCATACGACAGTCGCGCCTGCCAGCTGTTCGCATAGCGCTTGGTGCCGGACACCTGGATGCTGTTGTAGGTGATCTCACCGGCGTTTACGACGGTCTGTACGCTGGCCGCCCACTCGCCCGCGGTGCCGATCAGCGGGTTGGTGCGCGTGTTGGCGTTGGTGGCGAGGGTGCCCTGGCGCACGAGCGGGTTCAGTTCCTTGAGCACGTACTGTTCCTTTTGCTCGGAGCGGATGAAGTCGATCGACACCCCCATCGACGCCCCGACCTGGCGCTCGTAGCCGATGCTGTAGGTGCGCGCGTACGAGTTGTGACGTTCGGGGTTGTCGAAGCGCACGGTTCCGCCATTACGGACGCGCGTTCCCGCCGGGAACTGGGCGGCGAGCAGCGCGCGGTTGACGACTGGGCCGTTCAGCAGGAACGGGTCGGTCGGCAAAGACCCCTGGCGCGGACCCGGGTCGAAGTTGTTGGTGGGGAAGTTGACGTTGAACGAGTTCGAGAAGCGTCCGTTCGAGAACATGTTGGTCAGGAAGGTGTACGACGTGCGCTGGTAGAAGACGCCGGCGCCGCCGCGGACCGCCGACTTGCCCTCATCATCGAGCGACCAGGCGAAGCCGAGGCGCGGCGAAACGTTGTTGAGATCCATCGGATAGCCGTCCGGATCGTCAGCGAACATCGGGTTCTCCCGGTTCGGGGTCGGCAGGACTTCGATGTCATAGCGCGCACCAAGGTTGATCGTCAGGTTGTTGTTCAGCTTCCAATGGTCCTGGACAAACATGCCAATGAAGTGGCCCTTCATCAGGAAATCCACAGGACCAGGCACACGGACAGAGAGCCGCTCCGGATACGTTCGGGGATTGTTGCGATCGAACAGCACGTCGGCGTTCATCGTAAAGGTGCCGTTCTGGTTGCCGAAGTCCTGGACCCGAAGTGACGAGTAAAGGTAGTTGAGCCCGAACTTGAGATCGTGGCCGCCGCCTTTGCCCGGGATGAACCACGCGAACACATCATCGGCGCCGTAGGCAACGTCCAGGCGCCGGTTGGCGCGCGCGCTCTGTTGGTCCTGAAAGGACAGGTAGTTCAGCTGCGGCGCCAGGGTGTCTTGGGCGGCACCCTCGTTGAATGCCGGATTGCCGAAGAACACGTCCTCCGACACGGATGAGACGCGGAACGTGTTCACGCGAGTGGACTTGATCACGGACGTCAAATTGCCCACCACGGTCCAGTCGACGTCGGTTTCCGCTTCGTGGCGAGTCGGGGTGTGGTTGGTGGCCTGAATCTGCAGGGGCTGCGGCGAGGTCTCCCTCAGCCAGCGGAAGCCGTAAGTGTTCGCGCTGTTGAGCTGATGATCGGCACGCAAGTAGGTGTTCCACACGCGCGAGAATTCCACGTCGGTTCGATTCAGATCGGGACGCGTCGGGATGTTGGTCGTCACCGAGGAGTCGAGTGAGACCCGCTCCAGGCTACCGAAGAAGTGCGCCTTGTCGCGGACGATCGGGCCGCCGAGCACGCCGCCCCACTGCTGTTGCTTCGACGGAGCTTCAGGGAGTCCTTCCTTCGCGGCGAAGTACTCCAGGGCCGACATTTTCTCGTCCTGGAAAAACATGAACGCCGCGCCGCGTAGCCGATTTGTGCCCTGCTTCGACACCGAGTTGACGATGCCACCCGAGGTGAGGCCGTATTCGGCGTCGAACTGGCTGCTCAGAAGCTGGAACTCCTGCACCGCCTCGACAGGTACCCGCGCCTGGGCCCCGCCGTTGCCGCCATTGAACGTGTCGTTGTTGTTCGAGCCGTCCATCGTGTAATTGACGTTGCGCACGTTCTGGCCGGCGACGCTGATCGAGTCGGCGCCGAATGTCGTGGCTGAAATGGTGGCGACGACCCCCGGCAGCATGCCGAGGTATCCGGCAAAGTTGCGGTTAAACGACGGCGTGTCGACGAACTCCTGAGAACTGATCCGGCCGCCGATCTCCTGCGAGGTGGTGTCAACGAGCGGGGCTTCCGCCGAGACCGAGACATTCTCGGTCAGCCCGCCGACCTCGAACTTGAGTTCGACCGGCGTCGTCCGTCCAACTTCGAGTCGCACGTCGCGCTGCGTGTACTTCTTGAAGCCAGCGAGCTC
>JANMUX010000393.1:0-12487 GCA_031392125.1 Acidobacteriota bacterium
TTCACGGCCGGCACCCTGAAGCAGGCCGACACCATCGATTCCAACTTCGGCTTCGCCTTCAAGGCATTCCCCGATCCGTTCAACGCGCCCTATCTGCGAACCGACGACGAGATCCTGAATTCGCAAGCGGAGGGCAAGTTCATCAACGCCTCATCGCTTGTCAGGTTAGGGGAAAAGCGATCGCTGCGCGTGCGTTACCAGAGCCGCCGGATGGAAGACATCGGCTTCCCCGACTTCGAGCAGCCCTACTTCTTTAATGACACCTCGCTGCCGCACAGCAATCTCGATCGCCTGTCAGCGCGCTACGAGGCGCAGGCGATTACGCCGTGGCTCGCCAACCTCTCGCTGACCGCTTATTACCAGCGTACCGAGCGGCTGCTGCGGACCACGCTCCCTGTGCAGTTCCCGGCGCCGACGCCGGTCACGTTCTTTCCAATCACGGTGATGCGCCTCGACATCATGTCGGACACCGAACAGCGCGTGTGGACCCCAGGCCTCGACCTGAACGCGGTGTTCGTGCCAGCGAAGAACCACCTGCTGACCGCCGGTGCAACCTTCTATCGCGACCGCAGCAGCGATCGCCGCACCACGTCGACCACCACCTCGCTGGTAGGACAGGTGGTGCTGGGCGCCAGGGGGCCGACGGCCGTGCCGCTGGCGTCGCCGGTGGCACTTGGCCCGCCGTCGGTGTCGCGACCCGTTCGGGTGCCCGATGCCAGCCTGCGCGACATCGCGATATTTGCCCAGGACGAGTGGCGCGTCCGTCCCTCGCTGTCGGTCATTGCCGGACTGCGTGGCGACTTCTACACCGTCAACACTGAGCCGACGACCGGCTACGACGTGCTGAGCGTGATTGGCAACGCCCAACCCGCGATCGATCTCTCGACGCTGCCCAATCCGGCCGGTGCAACCTATTCGCGTGAGGCCTTGACCGGCGACATCGGCGTCGTCGCCAACCCCGATGGCGCCGTCAACCCGTTCGTTCGCTTCGGACGCAGCTATCGCCATCCGAACCTGGAAGAAATGCTGTTTGCCGGACCCGCCACCACCGGCAGCCTCGTCCCCAATGTGAAGGTCGAGCCCGAAACCGGCAATAACTTCGATGCCGGAGTGAAGTTCCGTGCCGGCCGCGTCACTGGGGGCGCCTACTACTTCCTGAACCAGTACCAGAATTTCATCGCACAAGACCTGGTCGTGGCGACCAACGCGGCGGGAGCCCTGGCGCAGGCCACTAATTACGGCGATGTCCGCATCACCGGTGTTGAGCTGTCGGCAGCAGCCCCCCTGGCCCTCCGGCCCGGTGTGCTGACCCTGACCGCGGCGGCCGCGCTGACGCGTGGCACCATCACCGAGGGCGTCAACCCCCTCGACAAGAGCTCGCTGGCCGATACGCCCTTCGACAACATCACGCCGGCCAAGGTGGTACTGAACGCGCGCTTCACGCAGTCGCGCGGACTCTGGTGGTTCGAGTACGGCGTGCGCAGCCAGAGCGAGGTGACCCGCGTGGCCGAGACGCTGCTCGACTCGCCGTTCCTGATCGCGCAAGACCTGTTGTCGCTCGACGGGTTTACCGTGCAGCGCGCCGGCCTCGGTATCAACCTGTCGCGGCGTCGCGATCGGCTGGGGCTGGTGTTTGCGGTCGAGAATCTCGGCGACACTTACTACCGGGAGCACTTTCAGTTTGCGCCCGCGCGCGGCCGCAGCTTCACGATCGGCCTCAACGTCGGGGCGTTCTGATGTCGGCCTCGATCGTTCACTACATTCCGATTGTCACCACGATTCTCGCGGTGCCGTTCGCGCTCGAGATCTACCGTCGTTACCGCGCGCATCCCGAACGGCTTCACTTGTTGTGGTGGGCAATCGGGATCGCCACCTACGGCGTCGGGACGTTTACCGAGGCCACGACGACGCTGATTGGTTGGAATGAGCCGACTTTTCGGGCTTGGTACATTTCGGGGGCGCTGCTGGGCGGCGCCCCCCTCGCGCAGGGCACGGTTTACCTGCTGCTCGGCAAGCGAACAGCTCACGTCCTGACTACGGTCTTGATCGTCTATGTGGTGGTCGCATCGGTGTTCGTGGTGCTCTCGCCGATCGACTACACCCAGGTCGAGGCGCATCGGTTGAGCGGACGTGTCCTCGAGTGGCAGTGGGTTCGCGCCTTCAGCCCGCTCGTCAATCTTTACGCCGTGGTCTTCCTGATCGGCGGCGCCATTCTCTCAGCCCTCCGCTACACTGCCGACCCTGCCACGCGCCACCGTGTTTATGCCAATGTCCTGATTGCCGCGGGGGCGATTCTCCCCGGTATTGGCGGCACCGCCACCAGGATGGGATACGTCGAAGTGCTCTACGTTACCGAGCTCGTCGGGCTGCTTTTGACGTGGACCGGCTACAGGATGAGTGTTCGTCCGGCGCTGGCGGTGCATCACGTTCGACCGATTGCCGGCTAGCGATGTAACCGGCATGACGGCTGCGTAAACTCGCAGCCGTCATGGAATCGACACGGCTTCCTCAGCCCAACGTCACAGCCATGATTCTGAATAGAAGACTCGTTGAGTCTTTCAGGAGGAATCATGTCTTTACCCTGCCGAGTTACCTTGGCGATCACGTTCGCGCTCGCCATTTTCTGGAACGCAAGCCCGGCCCTTGCGCAGGGGCAGGCCCTCGACGGCATTATCGAAGGCGTCGTCCGCCAGCAGACCGACAACCAGACGATTGCTGGCGCCACCGTCAGGGCGTTCAACGCCGGCACCGGTTACGAACGATCGGTCGCCAGTGACGAGTCGGGCCGCTACGGCATCCAGTTGTTGCCGCCGGGTGAGTACGTGGTGTTCGTCGAGGCGCAAGGATTGGCCGCGATCAGCCGCACTGGCATCCTGCTGCGGGCGGGCCAGGTACTGACGGTCGAGTTCCTGATTCCTTCGTCGTCGTTCACCGAGTCGATCCAGGTCACCGCCGAGCAGCCCAGCGTCGAAGTGGGCCGCACCGTGCAGAGCAATACCTACGACGAGCGCACGGTCCGCGCTGTTCCAACTATCGGTCGTAGCATTCTCGACTTCTTTGTCCTGCAGCCAGGCGTGAACGCGCCGCCGCTGTCCAGTGGCGGATCGGGCACCGGCACGCCGAGCACGGTCTACGGAGGTCTCGGCCTGCGCCAGATGAACGTTGACGGTGTCTCCAACAACCTCCAGGGAGGGGCGCGCAACCTGGTGATCAGCCAGGAGGCGGTCCAGGAGTTTCAGACCGTCACGAACTTCTCCGCGGAGTTTGGCCGGGTTGCCGGCGGTTTGCAGAACGCCTTCACGCGGTCCGGCAGCAACGCCACGCGCGGCTCGGCGTATCTGTTCACGCGCCAGGATTGGTTGAGCGCCCGTCCGTTCCTGCTCGCCGCTACCGCGCCGAAGCCGGTGTTCGAGCGCTACAACTACGGTGGCACTTCGGGTGGGCCTGTCGTGAAAGACAAGTCGTTCTACTTCGTCAGCTACGAGCGGTGGTCGCAAGACCTGCCGGTGGTGTCGACCATCACGCCGGCCAATGCGGCGATTCTGGGCATTCCGGCGACCAGCATCGGCGCCTACACCACGACATTTCGCGCGCACACGATCACGGCGCGTAACGACACGCAGGTGAATGCCAACAATCGGCTGTCGTTCCGCTACAACTACTATCACGACCGTGAATCGCCCTTGAATGGCGGGCTGCTGGCGCGCGAAGTGTCGACGTGCTTCGACGAGAATCCCTTCTCCTACACCGCGCAGATGGTGTCGGTGTTGACCCCCCGGCTGGTCAACGAGGCCAGGTTCCTCTACGCGACCCGCAGCATCTCTAACGGCGTCTCGGCCGACCCCGATGCGCCCAACATCGACATCAGCGGCGTCGGCAGCTTCAATGGCAATTCGAATGGGACGCGCAAGACCAAGGAAAGAGGCATTCACATCGTCGACAGCCTGACGTGGACCGCGGGCCGTCACGTGATCAAGGCCGGATTCGACTTGCTGCCGGTGTCGTTTCGTGAGCGCACGACCAACATCAATGGGTCGTTTGTGTTCGGCGGGCTGGCGGCGGCGCCGGGTGTGCGAGGCGCGGTGACGCCACTCGAACAGTTCCAGCTGACCGAACAGCGTGCGATCGATCCGTCGACCGGCCGGCCGTATTCGTATTCGCGCTTTACGCAGTCGATTGGCGCCGAGTACTTCGAAGCCGACACCTTTAACCAGGGCTACTTCGTCCAGGATGATTTCCGCGTCAACGATCGGCTGAAGCTCAATCTCGGCTTGCGCTACGAGTACTTTGGGCGTCCGGCTTCGAACCCGAATCCCGACCTGCCGCTCACGCAGGAGTTTGCTACCGACGCCAACAACATCGCGCCGCGCTTTGGGTTGGCTTTTGACCCGACGGGAAATGGCCGCACGGTCGTGCGTGGCGGTGTCGGTCTCTACTATAACGTCGTGGTCGCCCAGACCTACAACACGTTCCTGCGCGGCAACGGCCGCGACGTAATCAACGTCAACGTGACGCCGGCCGGCACCGGTGCGCCGGTGTTCTCACGGACGAAGGTGACGCCGCCTACCGGCGTGGCCGTGACCTCGGATGTGCGGGTGCTGGCGGATGACTTCGAGGACATCCAGGTCGTCAATTGGTTCGCGACCCTCGAGCAGGAACTGGCCCGCAATCTCGCGCTGTCGGTTACCTACCAGGGCAACAAGGCCAGCAACCTGCCGGTGGCCCTCAATGTGAACCTCGCGCCCAATGGGACGCTGCCCGACGGCCGCCGGCTCTGGTCAACCCAGAATCGCCCCGACCCTCGCTACGGCAACATCTTCGTGTCTTCGTCGATCGGTGAGCAGCGCTACGACGGCCTGGTGGCGGTGCTGACCAAGCGGTTCTCCGGCGGCCACTCCTACCAGCTCTCGCATCACATCTCCAAGGCCGAAGGCAGCGCCTTTGTGAACGATTTCACGGGCTTCGGGGTATTTACCTCGCCGTCGGATCCGCTTAACGTCGAGGTCGATCGCGGGCCATCGGATTTCGACATGAAGAACCGCTTCTCAGCGACGGTGGTTCTGCAACCGACGGTCGATCTGCAAGGCGCGGCCGGCGCGCTTCTCAACGGCTGGCAGCTCTCGTCGCGCATCATCGCGTCGGACGGCTTCCGCTTCAACGGCACGACCGGGCAAGACACCAACGGCGACACGGTGTTCAACGATCGTCCGTCGGGACAGGCCTACAACTCTTATGAGCTGCCGGCCTACCTCACAGTCGATGTCCGTTTCGCGCGCACGCTGAAGGTGGGTTCCAACCGAACGCTCGAGCTGATCGGCGAAGCGTTCAACCTGGGTAACCGGCTGAACGCCACCAACGTGAACCGCACCTGGGGGCCGAATGCCACCGCGAACGCCACCTTCAACACGCCAACCGCCGCCGAAACCGCCCGTCAGTTCCAGCTGGCTGTCCGGTTCGGCTTCTAGGACACCGCCATGAGCTTACCCACCAAAGTCGGCTTCGCCTGCCTTGTCGTCGCGCTCCTTGCCGTCCGCGCCGGCGCGCAAGCCGACGCGCCCCGGGTCATCCTGATCTCAATCGACGGCTTGATGCCGGCGGCTTATACCGATCCGGCGATGGCCGCACACACGCCGAACCTGCGCCGGCTGGCGAAGGATGGCGTGTGGGCGGACGGCGTCGTTGGCGTGCTGCCGACCGTCACCTACCCGTCGCACACGACGCTGATCACGGGCGTTGAGCCCGCGGTCCACGGCATTTACGACAACCGGATCTTCGATCCGGAGAACAAGTCAGATGGCGCCTGGTTCTGGTTCGCTCGCTCGATCAAGGTGCCGACGCTGCCGATGGCCGCTCGTGCGCGGGGGCTGACCGCGGCGGCAATTACCTGGCCAGTCACCATCGGCATGGATCTGGATTACCTCGCGCCCGAGTACATTGGTTCGGATCATCCACAGTCGCTGGACATGCTGCGGGCATTGTCGGTGCCGCGGACGTTGATCGATGCCGCCGAGATCGCGCGCGGCAAGCCGTTTGACTGGCCGCAGAACGACCGCGATCGCACCGACCTCACCACCTTCATCGTCAAGACGTTCGATCCAAACGTAACGCTGTTGCACCTGATCGAACTTGACGGCGCGCAGCATAACTTTGGTCCCGGCTCCCCGGAAGCGCTGCAGACCCTGGCGAAGGTGGATGGTCATGTCGGCGAGATTGTCGCCGCGGTGAATGCTGCCGGCCGTGGCGACCGCACCCACGTCGCGGTCGTCTCGGACCACGGCTTCCTGCCCGTTAAGACACAGCTGCAGCCGAACGCGGCGCTCAAGCAAGCGGGCTTGCTGTCGGTCGACAGTCGCGGCAACGCCAGCACGTGGCGCGCCTATTTTCACGCCAGCGGCGGCTCTGGTTTCGTCTACGTCAAGGACGCTGCCGATCGCCCTCTTGTTCAGCAGATTCTGATGGACCTGAAGAAGGACCCAGCGAACGGCATTCGCGAGGTCTGGACCGCCGACCACCTCAAGGCGAAAGGGTCGCACCCTGACGCCGCGTTCGGGCTCGACGTCGTTGACGGCTTTTACACCAGCGGCGGCCACGACGTGCTGGTGAAACCCGCCACCAGCAAGGGCGGGCATGGCTTCGATCCGACGCGTCCTGCGCTGCACTCGGCGTTCATCCTGGCCGGGCCGTCGGTGTCAGCCCGGGGATCGGTTGGAGTGATACGCATGACGCAGATCGCGCCGACCCTGGCGTCGATTCTTGACGTCACGCTGTCGCCTGCGGCGGGCCGGCCGCTCGACCTCACCAAAGCCGGGACGGCCTCACGCGATAAGTAACCAGCCAGCATCCGCCATCGAGCTGGCGACACGAAGATTCGGGGACGCGCGAAATCTTGGCTACGGCTGAGGTCAGTCTTTTTGCAACAGAGCAGTTGCATGAAGTGGCCGCTAGCCAGATTGACCGTTATCGCCGGGGCAACCGGCCTAGTTGTTGCGGCGCTTGTGGCACAGGGCAGGAAACCGGCCGACCAGCCGCCCGCGACGGTGAAGAAGGCCACCAGGAACGTGTCGTCCGAGGAACGGCTTGATGCGCTTGCGCGCGCGCAGGTGTGGCGGGCCCCGAAAGTGGCCATTGGCAAGGCGGTTCTCGCCGCGACGCCGTCGCAGCCAGAGTCGATCTCCTGCCGCTTCCAGATCACCGACCTGAGCGGAACCGCCCAGAAGTTTGATTGCACCCTCGAGAGCGGCGAGCAGATCCGGGTGAAATACGGCCGCTCGCCCGAGATTCCGTCAGAGGTTGCGACCTCGCGGCTCTTGCACGCCCTTGGTTTTGCTGCCGACGACGTCATGATGGTGAAGCAGGTGCGTTGTTACGGCTGTCCCGCCGAACCGTTTGTCACGATGAGGGCCGTTGACCTCACCGACACCGACGCGCTCTATAAGAAGTTCGTGAACTACGACGACTACAAGGACTTCGAATGGGTCGCGGTCGAACGGAAGCACAAGGGCCGTGCGATTGGCACGGACCAAGTGAAGGGGTGGGCGTTCTTCGAGCTCGAGGCCGTGGATGCCTCCAAGGGCGGCGCGCCCCGCGCCCACGTGGACGCGCTGCGCCTGCTGTCGGTGTTCCTTGCCCATTGGGACAACAAGAGCGAGAACCAGCGGCTGGTGTGTTTGTCTGAGCAGGATTGGCCCGAGGGCGGCACTTGCCGCGCGCCCCTTGCCATGCTGCAGGACGTTGGCGCGGCGTTCGGGCCGAAGAAAGTCGATCTCGAGGGCTGGACCAAGGCGCCCATCTGGGCCGACCGGGCCCAGTGCGAAACCAGCATGGCGACGCTGCCTTACGAGGGCGCCACCTTCAAGGCCGTGAAAATTACGGAAGCTGGCCGCCGCCACCTGGCCGGCTTGCTCGGGCAATTGAGCGATCCGCAGATTCATGACCTGTTCGCGGGCGCTCGCTTCGATCACGCCGGTGGCTTCCTCAAGACCGGTGCCTCCGCGGTACCCGACTGGGTCGCGGCATTCAGGAACAAGGTGCGCGCGATCAGCGACGGACCGGCGTGTCCGCAGTAGGTGCGGCCGCCGCGGTTGCCGCTTTCGGCCGCTTCAGCGACCCCGCGTCCACCGTTTCTCCGAGGCGATTGATCGCCTGGAAGAAGAATCCCTCGTCTGTGATCTCCGCCAGCATGAAGTGATAGTCGGTGTCGTAGCTCTTGGCAATGGCTGACGATCGCTTGGCATCGCCGGCGCGCAGCGACCCGGCACCGCCGGTGATGAAGTAAAGAATGCCTTTCTGGATCTCCGACCGCTGATAAATGTGCTCGTGCCCGGAAAAGACCACGTCAACGCCGCCATCCACGAGTGCAGACTCCAGTGCGAACCGATGGCCGCGCGCCGATAGCGAGTAGCGGCCCGACGTGTAGAGCGGATGGTGGAGGATGCCAATCTTCCAATCCGCCTTCGATTGAGACAGCTCTCGCTCGAGCCACTGCAGCTGTGGCCCATCGAGGATCACGCTATCGAGGGCAAAGAACCGCACGCGCGTGTCGAGCCGCGTGATCAGGTCCACCGGCGGCGTGAAGGTGTAATAGCGATGCCCGTCCATGTTGAACGGGCGATAGTGAATCTGCTGCGGATCGTCGTGGTTGCCGAGCACGGCGAAGAACTTGACGCCGGCATCGAGCAGCAGCTTGTACGGCTCCTCGAACTTCAGCCGGTAATCCTGCGGAGTTGCCGGCCCCTCGTAAATGTTGTCACCGGCCATCAGCACGAACTGGTAGTTGAAGCGCTGGCGGTAAGCCACCATCTGGGCCGCCACGGCGTGTTGCTCGATCGAGCCGCGGCCGCTGTCGCCGATGACGGCAAACTTAATGGAGCGGTCTTCGTTTGGCAGGGCCAGGGTGTCGCGTGGAATCTGGTCGGCCCTGGCCTCCACCACTGGCGCTTCGCCCGGAGCGTGGGACGCCGCATCGCTGCAGCCCAACACAAACAGGGCAGACAGCAGCCAAGCAGCGCGAAGAGCCATGAGCACCTCGACCTGACATGCAGAATCCGAACCGGGCCGGCTGGGTAGGCAACGCATCAGATTAGGCAGCTGGCAACCTAGACTACGGTAGGGCTTGGAAAGGCACCCACGCCAGCCGGTGCGGGTCAGCCTCACGCCCATCTAAATATTGGTCGTCGGGCTGGCACAGCCCTTGTAACAAAATGGATCTGTCATGACTAGGTTCACGGGCGTTTCGTTGATTGTGTCATTCGCGGTTCTCGCCGCCGGATGCGCCCGCACGGACACCGCGCAGCCGTCTATGGCCGGTAACTCTACGACTCCTGCCGGGCAGGCGCCGGTCCCCTCGGTGCCGCCGCCGGGCAGTCCGCCGCCCGCGCCGGCCGCGTCTGCTGCACCAGACGGCCAGCCCGGCTCCAACGCCCAGGGTGCTGCGACGCTCCAGTTCCAGACCCAGATCAAGGAATACCTCAGGATCCACAACGAGGCTGAAACCAAGGTGCCGAATCTCAAGCGCACCAACGACCCGCAGGAAATTGCGGACCGCGAAGCCTTGCTCGCCAAGGCCATCCAGACGCTGCGCGCCAACGCAAAAATTGGCGACATCTTCGCACCGGAATACCAGCCGTACTTCATCAAGATTGTCCAGGACGACTTCGCTACTCGGCCCGCGCGTGACCGCAGGGCCCTGATCGACGAGCTGCCGAAAAACATGAAAGTCGACGTCAACACCGTTTACCCGACCACCATTGCGCTGGCGACATTTCCAGCGGCGTTACTTCGCAAGCTGCCCGATTTGCCGCCAGAGCTCGAGTACCGGCTGGTGGCCCGCAGCCTGATCTTGCGCGACGTGAAAGCCAACCTGATCGTGGACATCCTGCGCGACGTCGTCCCGACCATTCCGAGCTGATGGTGGGCGTGCGAATGATGAGCCACTCGTTGAAGCGATTCGTGCCGGTTATTTTGATGCTGGCGGTGGCGACCGTGGTCGCGGCGGCCGTCACCGAGCAGCGCCAGATCCCGCAGATGTCGGCGGCCCCCAACACGCGCCCACCCGTGGGCAAGGACTCGGTGAAGTTCCTCGTGCTGGGCGACACCGGCACCGGCGATACCGCGCAGTTCCAGGTTGCGGCCCAGGTGTGGAAGTCGCGCCAGGTGTTTCCCTACGAGTTCGCCATCATGCTGGGCGACAACATTTACGGCTCCGAGCGTCCGCAGGACTTCGCGCAGAAATTCGAACGGCCCTACAAGGCGCTGCTCGACGCCAACATTCCGTTCTATGCGGCGATTGGCAATCACGACGATCCAAACCAGCGGTACTACAAGCCGTTCGGCATGAACGGCAACCGCTTCTACAGCTACCAGAAGAAAGACACCCAGTTCTTTGTCCTCGACAGCAACTACATGGACAAGGACCAGCAGGCCTGGCTCGAGAAGGAACTGAGGGAATCGAACGCGAAATGGAAGATCGCGTATTTTCATCATCCGCTCTACTCGTCGGGCGGCGCGCATGGGTCGGAGATCGACCTGCGCATGATCATCGAGCCCTTGTTCATCAAGTACGGCGTCAACGTGGTGTTCGCCGGCCACGAGCACTTCTACGAGCGGTTGAAGCCGCAAAAAGGTATCCACTACTTCACCTCCGGGGGCGCTGCCAAGCTGCGCTCGGGAGACATCATGAAGACGCCGCTGACAGCCAAGGGTTTTGACACCGAGCAGAGTTACATGCTGGTCGAGATCGATGGCGACGTCCTCAGGTTCCAGACCATCTCGCGGCGCGGCAATGTCGTTGACTCGGGCGAGATCACGCTGGCGTCACGACCTGAAACAAAATCATGAAGTTGCCCTCGCCCTCGTGGCGGCTCGTCATCGGCGTCATCCTGGGAGCCATCGTTGCGGCTGCCATGACGGCGGTCGGACGCGTGCCGGCGGTGGCCGGAACGCCGGAGATCTCTGAGCTCTGGCAGGATCCCGGCAACATCGCTGCGCGCGATCTGCGGTGGGGACGTGGCGGCAAGGCGCTGCATCCCTCGCCCGAGGTCGAGTACGAGTTCAAGGCGATTGACGCCGTCGGCTACAGCGCCGGCTACGACGTCGTCGATCCGCAGGGCCGCAAGTGGGACGTGAAGACGGGTGACGAAGCGCAACCCGAGGTGGTGGCCAGCCGGCTGCTGTGGGCGATTGGTTATCACCAGCCGACCGTGTATTACGTACCCGACTGGAAGCTGAAGAATGGCCCGGTGCCCAAGCCTTTCGGCGGGCGGTTTCGCCTCAGTTCCGATCATGACGGCACTGGCGAGTGGTCGTGGAGCGACAACCCTTTCAAGGGCACGCGCGAGTTGAAGGGCCTGATCCTCGCCAACCTGCTGGTCAACAACTGGGACTTGAAGCCAAGCAACAACAAGATTTTCTCGGTGCCGACGCCGAACGGCCCGCAGCGCTGGTTCGTCGCCCAGGACATTGGCGCCTCGTTCGGCAAGACCGGTTGGCCGGTCGGCAACCGCAACAGTGTTGAGGACTACGAGCGGCAGACCTTCGTGCTCGGCGTCGAAGACGGGCGCGTCCAGTTCGACTATCAGGCGCGCCACCGGGAACTACTCGAAGACATCACGCCACCCGACGTGGTGTGGATCTCGCAGTTGTTTGCGCGGATCAGCGACCAGCAGCTGGCCGATGCATTCCTGGCTGCCGAGATGCCGGCTGAAACCAGTGAGCGCTACATTCGTAAGATCAAATCAAAAATTCAGGAGGGGCTCAGCTTGAGTGCCAACACGGTGGAACAACGATGATGAGAGCCCTTTTCTTGACCGTCACCCTGCTCATGATGCCGGCTGCGATGCTGGCCCAGGAACAACTGCCACAGGCTCCGCCAGCACAGGAGCGAGTGGACCTGCCGGGGGTCATGGACAACCTCCAGGAGGAAGTCATGGCGTCGCTGATCCGTCTGCCGCTGGCGGCGCTGCTCGGCACGGCGCTGGCCCTGCGCCCCAAGCGCAGCGGCACGCCCGAGCGCCAGCCGGCGGTCGTCCAGACGCAGATCATTCTCGCCGTGGTCGGTTCGCTGATCATGCTGGTTGTCGGTTCGAGCCTGGCACGGGCGTTCGGCATTGTCGGCGCAGCCAACCTGATTCGGTATCGTTCCAAGATCGAAGACCCGAAAGACGCCGTGGTCATGCTCTGCGCCTTGTCGGTCGGGTTGGCATCAGGCGTCGGCCTGTATGGCCTGGCCGCCATCGGCACGGTGTTCATCGCCGCCTGCCTTTGGGTAATCGAGGGCTTCGAGCCGCAACAGCGCTATTTCGAGTTGAGCATCAAGTTCGGCGACAAGACGCAGGACCTGAAGCCCAAGATCGAGGAAGTGCTGCGGCGCTTCAAGGTGAAGTACGAACTTCGCACCTCGGCCGAAGACGCCGTATCCTACATGGCGATTGCACCACGGGCGTTACGCACCGACCGCGTCTCCAACATCCTGATGGAATTGGAGCCCGAG
>JANMUX010000398.1:0-8717 GCA_031392125.1 Acidobacteriota bacterium
ACGGCTTCCTGCTCGATTTCCGGGTGTTCTGCCAGGTCGAAGTCAAGGCTGATCCCAAAATTGCTGGTGCGCCACTAGACGCTTTCGGTGAAACCACCGTCTGGACGACGCCGTCGTTTGCGCCGGGTTCTGTCGGACGGCAATGCCTGACCAACGCGGTCTCGTCGCTCAACAATAAAAATGTCGTTCGCAGCTACTTCGAGGTGCGTGGCGGTCGCATCACCACCGAGGTGCAGCCGCTTTTTAGTGACGTCCCAGGCGAACTGATCGGCAAGGTGGCTGCGCACCAGGTGACGGGGACATTCATGCGCCAGATCGATCCGATGCTGGCGGTGGGCGCCGGCGCGGGAGTGATGTGGTTCTCGGGCGATAACGTCGAAGGCCGTCCGGGCCGGTTCGTCCTCACGCCGATCAGCGTTGCGCTCTCGCCGCTCAAGCTCTTCCCGAGGATCGATCCGCAAAAGGCAAGCGCCCTCACCATCAGGGTGGAAGAGCTGATGCTCGTCGGCGGGCTCGAGGCCAGGGATTTCAACCCAAGCTCGAGTTCGTCGTTCAAGACGCGAGGCGATCTCGTGACGAGCGTGTCAGTGACGCTCGATGTCTTTGCGCTGTTCCTGCGGTGACGTGGAGGGCGGCCGACTCGGCGCGAGTGGAGCCGCCTATTTCACGCGGATCGCGGTGGTGTTGGTGACCCGGTAAATCGGGTAGGTCTGACCCGCCGCCAGTCCTTCCTCGATGATGCCCCAGGTGACCAGGCCATCGTCGCTCTCGGGTTCGAGCAGATAAAACGCCAGCCGCGCCAGTGGTTGATCGGCCGGCACGAACAACGCGCCCGCCGATACCGATAGCTGGGCCTTTTCGAAGGTCCCCTTCAACCGCGCTTCGCGACGACCCTGGAACACCCGTTCCACGCGCGTGTAGTCGGCAATCGTAAATCGCTCGACCGACACTTGTGCCGGCGTCGTGATTTCCTCGACTCTGAGACCATGCCAACGCAGACGGTCGATGGCGGCGGCCAGACGCGGATTAGTCGGAATCAACCAGCCCCTGGGCATGGCGGCCGACCTGGTCGCTGCGAACATGCCGTAGTCCTTCATTGATACCGGCACGGCCATGTCGGTCATGGCAAGCATCTCTTTGCCCGACTTCGGGTTCAGCACCTTGTTGACGTCGCCGACGAAGATGCCGACCTTTTCGGGCAACGCGCGGATCTCGAAGTCGATGCCCAACTCCACTGCCTTGGCATTGCCTGGCGCGGTGAACTGGCGATCGGCCTGCGCCGTCAGCTGCATGATCGGCTTCGCGTTGGCCGCGACCGCTTTCCAGATCTCGTCGACGAAATCTTCGGTGACGTCAACCCGTCCCTTGAAGTCGAGGTAGCTGTAGGCCTCGGAGAGAATGGCGATGCGATTGCGGAGCCCCGCGTAGTTATTGCCAAACCGCGGACGATGATCGAACGTGCGCCAGGTGACGTTGCCCGGGTTGGCGGGATCGACGCGCGAGCTCTCGCGGCCCCCACCGTCTTCGGGCGCGAAGTTACCGTAGTAGTAGGTCCGCCAGTTGTGGTTCTTCAGCATGGCCGCCCGAATCGGCGCCAGCAGGCGATCGCGCGTGAACTCGATGAGCCGCGCATCGGCGTTGGGACTCAGGATGGGCGAATAGGTCAGGTGATTTGCGTGGTACGAGCCGTTGGTCGTGTGCAGGTCGACCAGCACATGGGGATCCCACTTGTTGATCAGGCCGACGAGTGCCCGAGCTTCCTGTGAGTCCAGCTTCATGTAGTCGCGATTGAGGTCGAGCCCCTTGCTGTTCTCGCGAGTGCCGACACCAGACACCGGTCCATACTGTGCGGTGCGGTTCTGCACGTTGACGTTCTCGTTGCCGTCGGCGTTGTAGTTGGGGGCGATCAGGATCACCAGCTGCCTGGTCAACGGCTTGAGGTCGCCCGACAACAGCCGGCGCGCCAGCACCAGGACCGCCTCCTTACCCTCAACTTCGCCGGCGTGGATATTGGCCTGCACGAACACCAGCGGGCGGCCAAGTTTCCGCGCCGCGTCGGGCGTGGTGACCTTGGGATCCGAGATCACCAGCAGCGGCAACTCGCGGCCCTCTTCGGTTTTACCGAACGACTCGGTATGCATGAGCGGACTCGACGAAGCCAGGCCAGTGATGACCCGCTGCACATCCGCATACGAGCTGGTCTCTTCGTAGTTGCTGATCTCCGCGCGTGTGCGTGGCTCAGGCTGCTGTTGTCCGGAGGGTGTGGTTACAACGCTCAAGATGATGGCGACGACGATGACGAGAACACGCATGATGGGGCGAATTATGTCGCATCCGCTGCGCAGGGCGCCGCGGCGGCGCGCCAGCTTCGTAAGTGGCTGTGCCACTCCTGAACAAAGAAAAGCCCAAGAACCGCTGCAAGCTGACCAAGGCTGTTGGCAAACTGCACCGAATGGCCTGAAAAGTCCCGCAAATGTCCAGGCAGAGCTGGCGGCACATAAGATGCAGAACCCGGAATGTGTCGTTAAAGTTCTTTGATGTCTCTTTTAGTCGTCCTAGAAGCGACATCTTTTGGCCCACGCCTGCCACGCCAACGAGCCCCAGCGTGGACGGGCGTCGGAAATCGGACCGGTCAACCTTCTTGACCATACCGGTACCCGCCCGCGTGTACGTCTTCGCTGTGGTGGCCGCGGGCGTGCTGGGCCTGCTCGACTCCGTGCGACACCTGCCGCCGCAGAACCTGGGCTTGTCGCTGATGTTGCTGGCTCTTGCCGTGGCGACGTCGACGGCGAAGATCGAGTTGCCGCTCGGCCGCGGCCGCTCGAACCTCTCGTTGTCGCATGCCGTGAACTTCTGGGCCTTGTTCGCACTCGGGCCGTCGCCGACGGTGATGATTGCGGCCCTGAGCGCGTGGGCGCAGTGCACCCTGAGAACCCCCGAACGCAACCCCATACACCAGGTCGTGTTCAGCATTGCGTCGCTGACCACAACGGTCTGGGTGGCCGGGCTGCCGTTGAACGCATTGTTGGGCGCTGACCCTTCGAGCGTGACGGCGCTCGTGCGTGCGGCCGCCGTCGTGGCGCCGCTCTACTTCTTCGTCAATACCGCACTGGTCGCCGGCGCGATCGCACTCTCGACGCGTCAGCCGGTGGCGAGCATTTGGCACCGCAATTTTCTCTGGAGCGCGCCAAGCTATCTGGCCGGCGCGGCTCTGGCGGCGGCAGCGACGCTGGCGTGGCAACGA
This sequence comes from Acidobacteriota bacterium, assembly GCA_031392125.1. Lineage (GTDB taxonomy): Bacteria > Acidobacteriota > Vicinamibacteria > Vicinamibacterales > UBA2999 > 12-FULL-67-14b. The sequence goes on from JANMUX010000398.1 coordinate 3,245, forward strand.
GGCCTGTTCGTGTGGCTGGCGCTATTGGCGGCTCCTCTGTACCTGGTGTTTCGGAGCTATCACACGGTGGTCGCCCGACTCCGCGAGGAACAAGACGAGACGCGCCGCGCGATGGAAGTGCAACTGGCCACGATCGAGGCGTTGGCACTTGCGATCGAGGCAAAGGCCGGCTGCACACCCGAGCATGTCCGGTCGATTCAGTTGTACGCGGCTACTCTGGCCGAGGCGGTGGGCCTGTCCGACAAGGAGGTGCAGGCAGTACGCACCGCAGCCCTGCTGCACGACGTGGGCAACATGGCCGTGCCTGAACACATTCTCGCGAAACCGGAGGCGCTGACGCCCGAGGAGTTCGAGCGCGTCAAGATTCACCCGCGGGTGGGCGCCGAGATCCTGCGCAACGTGCCATTTGGCGCGCCGGTCGCTGAGCTGGTGCTATGCCATCACGAACGGTGGGACGGCCTGGGCTATCCACGCGGGTTGCGCGGCGAGGCCATTCCGGTTGGTGCGCGAATCCTGGCAATTGCCGATTGCTTCAGCACGCTGCAGATCGATCGTCCCTACCGCCCCGCGCGTACGGCTGTGGCCGCACTCGCCGTTTTGCGCGAGCACTCGGGCACGGCCTACGATCCGGCGCTGGTGGACCTGTTGATCGCGCGGCTGCATTCGGCGGCCCTTCCGGTCGAGACCCCGGCGGACCAGCGAGTGCTCCAGGACATCAGCGGCACGCATCGCGAAGAGCAGACGCTGTATGAAATCGCGCAGGCGCTGGGCTCGAGCCTGAGCGTCGAAGACGCGATGGTCCTGATTCACGACAAGGTGATCCGGCTGGTGCCCTTTGTGACCTGCGCGCTCTTCCTGGGCAACGACACCGACGGCTATGGCTGCCGTTATGCGCACGGGCCTGGCACCGAGGCGCTGTTCGCGGGTGCGGCCAAGTCGTGGAGCGATCTTTCGATGCAACTGCCCGCCTGCGCCGACGGCCGGGCCGGCCGCGGCGAAGACCTGGCGGCGCTGCTGGCGTGCCCGTTGATCATCGACGGCCGGCGCATCGGCGGCCTCGTGATCTATCACACCACTGCCGGTTGCTTCACCGACGAGCACCGGCGCGTGCTCGGCCGGGTCAGCGAGCAGGCTGCGGCGGTAATCTACAACTCGACACGCTACGAGCAGACGCAGCACGAGTCCCACACCGACGCGCTGACCGCCCTGCCCAATCGACGCTCGTTCGATCAGCAGTTCGAGGCCGGGCTTGATCGGGCGACCGGGCGCGAGACCAGCGCCAGTGTGATCGTCCTCGACCTCGATCGCCTCAAGGAGATCAACGACACCTACGGCCACGAAGCGGGCGACCGGGCGCTGTGCGCGATCGGCACGGTGCTGCAATCGACGGTGCGCGAGAGCGACCTGTGCGCGCGCTTTGCCGGTGATGAGTTCATGGTCGTGCTGTGGGACTGCAACCCGGAACACGAAGCCGACCGGGTGGCCGACGTGCAGAGCGCGGTCAGCTCGTATCCTTTCGAGCCGCGACCGGGCGTGCGGGTCGAACTGTCGATCAGCGCCGGTTGCGCCCGCTTCCCCGATGATGGGCGCACCTTTAACGAACTGCTGATGGTCGCCGACGAACGGATGTATCGCGACAAGGCGGGCCGGCGCTCTCGCAACTCCGGCCAGACGCACCGGACCGTCGCAGCGGGCGCCTGACCTTCCTTACTTTTCCTTGGACGTTGACGTCGCCGCCGGCTGCAGATACTTGTTGAACCAGCTCAAGTAGCGATTGAGCCGGTCGCGCTCGTAGCTGGGCACGGTCAGGCCGTGGAACTGGCCGGGATAAATCACCAGTTGCGTATCGACTCCCAGACTCTTCAGGGCCTGATACATCTGCTCGCCGCCGGCGATCGGCACGTTGAAGTCTTTCTCACCACCCATGAACAGCGTGGGCGTCTTGATCTTGTCGGCGTTGAAGAACGGATAGGACACCTTCATCCATTTGTCCTTGCTCTTCCACGGCTGCCCCATCTCCTGGTCGTACTGGATGATGTATTGATCCATGCCGTACATGGTGAACTGCATCGAACTGCCGGCGCCACTGATCGCCGCCTTGAAGCGGGTGTCCGAGGCAATGGTGTAGTTGGTTGAAATGCCGCCGTAGCTCCAGCCGCCAATACCCAGGCGAGTCGGGTCGGCCACGCCCTGCCTGACCGCCTCGTCTACGGCGCCAAGCAGGTCCACCACTTCGAGATTGCCCCAGTCTCCGTGGATGGCTTTCTGCCAGCCGTTACCGCGCCCCGCGCTGCCGCGATAGTTGATCGCCAATACCACGTAACCGTTGGCCGCGAGGAACTCGCGATCGAAGCTGAAGGCATGTTGATCCTGCCCGTTCGGTCCACCGTGAACGATCAAGAGCGTGGGATACCTGGTGCCGGCCTTGAAGCCAGCCGGCTTCACGATCAGCCCGTGGACATCGGTGCCGTCCTTGCTCTTCGACTGAAAGTCCTCGGTCGTCGCCAATTGCAGCTCGCTCGCGAGCTGGTCGTTGTGCTTGGTCAGCTGGCGCAGGTTCGCGCCCTCGAGCGCATAGACCTCGGTGAACTGTGTCGGCGAGGTGGCCAGCACCGCGAAGTTGCCGTCGTTGCCCGGGCTGAGGGCGCTGATCACGCGGCGTCCGGTCGACTTGCGTTGCACCGACCCGTTGGGATTCTCGGCCGGGACGGTCGCGACGTGATTAGTACGATCGTCCTGGAGTAGGAACGAGATGTGCTGCCCATCTGAGGACCACGCGATGTTCGAGACGGCACGGTCAAGCGTGGGCATGTAGACCGGAGGCTTGGTCGACGGACCGGCCGACGCGGGCGGGTTCGAGGGCACGACCACCAGCTTGTTCATGCCGTACGCGGTGTTCGCATCGTTGTCGCCGATCAAGACGGCGATGCGGCTGCCATCGGGACTCCAGGCGGGACGGCCGCCTTCACCATCCGCGGTCTTCGTGATCTGCCTCGGCGTGCCGAACGGCGTGGCGTCTACGACCCACACGTCCTCGTTCGACGTGCGATCGGGCTCGGCGTGGCCACGCTTGCTGAGGAATGCGATCTGTTTGCCGTCCGGCGACCACGCCGGGCTGGCATCGTCGGTGTTGCCTTTGGTGATCACGGTCGCCGTCTTGGTCGCGAGGTCGAAGATGGCAATGTGACGGTAGAGATCCTTGAGGTATCCCGAGCGGTCTTCCTTGAAGTGATAGCGATCGATCACAATTGGCGGCGGGGTCTTGCGCTTCCAGCCGTCCATCTTCTCAGGCTCGTCGGCCGGATCCTGATCGTCGGCTACGAACGCGAGCCGCGTGCTGTCAGGCGACCACTGGATGTCGGAGACGCCGCCCTTGAAGTCGCTGACGCGATGCGCCTCGCCGCCGGCGCGGTTCAGCAGCCAGATCTGGCCGCCTTTTTTTTTCTCTTCGTCCGTGCCGCGCGACGCAACAAACGCCAGGTACTTGTTGTCGGGACTCCAGCGCGGAGACGATTCGTTGTCGGCAGACGAGGTGAGCTGCAGCTGTTCGCTGCCGTCCCACTTCACCATCCAGATGTCGGTGTTGCGCTTGTCTTTTTCGGCATCGATGGTCGAGACGGTGTAGGCGACCCAGACGCCGTCGGGGGATCGCTGGGGATCGCCAATGCCCGCGATCCGGGAATGGTCGTCCAGCGCCAGCGCGCGACGGCCCTGCGCGGCAGGGGTCAGCGAGGCAGCCAAGGCCAGGGTCAGTGTGAGGCCAAGGAGGTGTTTCGTCATGGGGACACTATAGCCTCATGCTATTCTTCCGGCGCATTGGGCCGAGGCATACCGCCGGCCCTCAGCATCCCGGGAGGATACATGCGCGTTTCTCGATTTCTGACAGCCGCCGGAATGGCCCTGGCACTGGCCGTGACCATGTCGGCCACATCGCTCGCCCAGGCCAAGACCGATGAAGACTACGACAAGCTGATGAAGGCTGTCGGCGCGGCCAACGGCGCCATGCGTGGCGCGGCCAAGGAACAGAACGTGGCCGGCATTTCCGCCGAAGCCACGAAGATGGTGGCCCTGTTCAAGGACGCCCAGGCGTTCTGGACTGCCCGCAACAATGCCGAAGCGGCCGAATGGGCAGGCGCGGCAATGAAGCATGCCGACGCGGTCTCCAAGGGGACTGACGCGGCGTCGATCATGGGTGCGATGAAGGAGCTTGGTGGCACGTGCCAGACCTGCCACGCGAAGTATCGCGACAAAGACGCGAACGGTTTCATCATCAAGAAGGGCTAAGGTCGTGGGGCACTCCAGGGGTGCCCCACTTCACAGCTTCACTTTACCGGGGCGGTGACCGCGATTGCGACTCCGCCGTCGGTCATCATCGTGACGGTGATCGACTCTCCCGCCTTGAGCTCGCGCTTCAGGTCCGACAGGCGCAAAAACATCCCGCCAGCTTTCAGCGTTAGCGAGCCGTAGGCCGCAACGGTCATGTTGTCGACTGGCTTGTCGGCGGAATAGAGCTCCACCTTCCCCGCCACGTCGCTGGTCGCCGACATCACGTAAATGTCGTACATCGTTGGGTTGTTGATCACGGCATAGACGCAGGCAGTGCCGCCCGCCACCACGGTGGTCGCATCCGAGGCGGTGGGCGCCTGCTGTGCAAGCGTGATCACATTCAGCAACAAGACGACGAGAGCAGTACGCAGAATAGTCATCAAAATCCTATGTAACGGTGCCAGGCACTACTTCGGCAGCGCCTGAGGCATGTCGGCGACTACGTAGATCATCGCGGCGATCGCGGCAGCCGCCTTCGACACCTCAGCCGGATCGATGCGGTCCACCGTATCGGCCGGCGTGTGGTGAATGGTGAAGTACTTCGTCGCGTCGCCCGAGTAGGCCATCATCGGCACCTTCCCGAGCGTTGAGATTGGACCAATGTCGGCACCGCCGCCGCCCGGGCCAACGTCCTGCAGTCCGAGCGGCGCGAGCAGCGTGCCGATGTCAGCGACCAGCGCACGGGCCGCCTCGGAGCCGGTGAAGCCGAGCCGGGCCGGCGCGAACACGCCCGAGTCAGACTCGAACGCCAAAATGTGGTTCGCTGCTTCCTTGGCGTGTTGATCGCGATAACCATTGCCGCCGCGCATGCCGTTCTCTTCGTTGGTGAACAAGACGACGCGCACGGTCCGCTTGGGGCGGATGTTCAGCTTCTTCATCAGCCGCGCAGCCTCCCACGTAACGATGCACCCCACGCCATCGTCCGATGCGCCGGCGCCGGTGTCCCACGAATCGAAGTGGCCGCCGACCAGGACAATTTCCTCGGGCTTCTCGCTACCGCGAACTTCGCCGACGACGTTGAACGATTCGACGTCGGCGTCAAAGTGCGCTTCCATCTTGAGGCGCAGGCGCACCTTCACGCCGCGGTTGACCAGGCGCTGAATCCGGAGCGTGTCTTCAACAGAAATGGCGGCAGTCGGAATCCTGG
>JANMUX010000105.1:0-22171 GCA_031392125.1 Acidobacteriota bacterium
GCGTGCTGAGGGCGCCGGTCAGCATCAAAGCATACAAAATGATGAAGCCGTACGGCCGCATCTGTTCAATGACGCGAGCCCCGGCCGGCGGCAAGACGCCGAGCAGAATGTTGCCGCCGTCGAGCGGCGGCACCGGCACCAGGTTAAACAGCGCCAGCAGCACGTTGATGACGACAAACATGTCGAGGAACCTGAACAGCGGCGTCATGACGGCGCGGCCGGCGATGTCGCCAGGGGCCACGCCAGGAATGACGAGCAGCAGGATGGCCCCAATCACGGCCATCAGCACGTTACTGGCGGGGCCGGCGGCGGCAATCAAGGCAAAGTCCCGCTTGGGGTGCTTCAGGAAACGGGTGTCGACTGGCACCGGCTTGGCCCACCCAATCAACGGCAGGTTGGTCAGAATCGAGATCAGCGGGAACAGCAGCGTGCCGATTGGGTCGACGTGGACCGCCGGATTGAGCGACAGCCGGCCGAGCCGTTCAGCCGTGCGATCCCCGAGGCGAAATGCCGCCCACGCGTGCGCCGCCTCGTGTACCGATAACGAGGCGATCAGCACGGCGAGTTGGATGAGAACCTGGGTGAAATCGATGCCGGCCAGAACTCAAAAGGTTATCACACGGAGACGACTCTACGGGTTGGCCGCGAAGTAAGCGATGACCGCGTCGGCGGTCCTGGCACCAACCACCCTGGCCAGTTCTTCGCGAGTGGCGCGGCGGACGCCAGACAGGCTGCCGAACGTCGTCAGCAACATCTTCCGGCGGCGCAGGCCGATGCCGGGGACGCCGTCCAGTTCGGACCGCAGGTCGCGCTTGGTGCGCGACTGCCGGTGAAAGGTAATGGCAAACCGGTGGGCCTCGTCGCGAATGCGCTGCAGCAGGCGCAGCGCCGAGCCGTGGGTATCGAGCGCAAGTGGCTCCATGCTGTCGCGCGTGAACACGAGCTCTTCCTTCTTGGCCAAGCCGATGGCCACCAGGTTCGACAGCCCTACCGTCTCGAGAGCCGCGTAGGCCGCGTTCAACTGGCCCTTGCCGCCATCGATGACGATCAAGTCAGGAAACGGCCCACCGTTCTCGAGCACGCGCGCATAGCGGCGGCGTACCACCTGCTCCATCGCGGCAAAGTCGTCGAGGAACCGGTCGGGAGCCGCAAGTCGGGAGTCGGGAGTCGGCAGTGGGGAGTTGGAAGTCGCAGGACCGCCGGGCGCGTTCGCTTCGCGCCGACTCCCCACTCCCGACTGCCGGCTCCCGATCTTGAACTTTCTGTACTCAGAGGGCTTCATCCGCCCGTCTTCGCACACCACCATCGACGCCACCGTGTCGCTGCCCTGGATGGTCGAGATGTCGAAGCAGTCGATCCGACGCGGAAGCTTGGGCAGCCGTAGCGCCGCCTGCAACACTTCGAGGGCGTCGTAGTTGGCGGTGGCGTTCTCGTCGAAGCGTGTGCGGTAGGCAAGCGCCGAATTACGCATTGCCAGTTCCAGCAGCGCCTTCTTGTCGCCACGCTGGGGCATCGCGATGCTGACCTTGCGGCCGGCCTTTTGTTCGAGCCAGGCCTCGAGCAGATCCTGTTCGGCCAGGACCACCGGCACGTGAATATCAGGTGGTGGCGCCTGGTCCCAGTAGAACTGCTGGATGGCGGCTTCCACCACCTCGCGCTCGGTCTCGCCGCCTTCCTTCGCGTCGGTCACAAACTCCACCCGCTCGATCACGCGGCCGCCCCGTACCAGGAACACCTGCACGACGGCGCCCTTGGCCCCCAGCTTCACCCCGAACACATCGCGGTCGCCGAGCTCGGCCGACGCCATCTTCTGGTGGCGTTCCTGCAACGTCTGCACGGTGCGCATGGCGTCGCGCAGCTGCGCCGCTTCTTCGAAGCGCTCATCCGACGCGGCGGCCATCATCCGCTCGCGCAACTGGTCGGCCAACTCGTCGTTGCGGCCCTCGAGAAACAGTCGGGTATCAGCGACCGCGACGGTGTACTGCTCGGGCGAACAGATAGTCTCGACGCACGGCGCCAGGCACCGCTTGATGTCGTATTCGAGGCACGGCCGTTGTCGCTGCCCGGTGATCACCTCGTTGCACGACCGAATGCCAAAAATCTTGTGGGTCAGAGACATGGTGCGGCGGGCGAACTTCGCGGGCAGAAACGGTCCCGCATAGACGTTGCCGTCGCGTTCGACTGAGCGCGCCACGAGTACGCGTGGAAAAGCCTCAGTGGTGGTGAGCTGCAGGTAGGGGTAATTCTTGTCGTCGCGCAGCAGGATGTTGAACTTCGGCATCCGCTGCTTGATCAGGTTGTTCTCGAGCGCCAGCGCCTCGACCACCGAGTCGGTAACGATCACCTCGAGCGCCGTGACCTCGTCCAGCAGGGCGTTGGTCTTCGGGTTGATGCCGTAGGCGCCCAGGTACGAGCGCGTACGGTCGCGCAAGGCGCGCGCCTTGCCAACGTAGATGGTTTCACCCTGGGCGTTGTAGTAGAGGTAGACGCCCGGCTGCTCCGGCAGCCGGGCGATCTGCTCTCGCAGGTCTTGAATGGGCATCGGCCGTGAACAGCCGATCGTACCACGCGCGGCGATCCGCGAGCCCCGCCCCTATGGCTAGTCCTACCAGTACAGCTTTACACCGAGCTGAACCTCGCGCGCCGCGCGCGTCGCGATGATCTGGCCGAACCGATCAGCCGCGACGCTGCAAGTCGTATTGGATGACGTGCAGGTGTTGTCGATCCCGCCGACGTTCGGATCGGACAGCCACTGCCGCTGATCAAACGCATTGATGAACTCCGCGCGCAGCTGCAGCCGCATGGTCGAGGTTGGGTAGAAGTTCTTCGACAGGTTGACGTCCCACTGGTGGCGCCCGGGCTGACGAAACGGCGCGCGACCGGAGTTGCCAAACGTGCCGGCGGCCGGTGGCGCATACGCCTCGGGGTTAAACCAGAACGGCACGCCATTCACGAATCGTTCTCCGACTTGTGGATCGCCGATCTGGTCGGCAAACACACCGCGCCTGAAGGTATCGCTAAGCACCAGAATGCGCGACATCGGCTGACCTGACGTGACATTGACGATGCCGGCGATCTGCCAACCGGCGAGAACCGTCTTGGTCAACAGGTTCGACGAGCGAAAGAACGGCAGTTCGTAGATGAAGCTGCCGTTGAAGATATGACGCCGGTCGGTGCGCGCGTCGGCATAGTCGGCGTCCGGGTTGGCGGGGTTCTGCGGAATGTCGACCGCGTCCCGATCGTTGGTGGCGTCGGTCCGATTACGACTGAGGGTGTAATTGAGCGTCGCGCTCCCGTTGCGCCCCGCCTCGATCTTCATGCTGCTGAGCAAGCCCTGGTACCGGGAACGGGCCGTAGTTTCCCGGTACGTGATGGCGCCGTAGGACTGGTAGGGCCGCACTTGGTTGACCGCCCCAGCGACACTCGCCTGCAGAGCGTTGACCCGTGCCGGATCGGGGAAATTGAGATCGGTCGGGCGGATCAGGTTATCGCCCCGGCTGCCGACGTAACTCACTTCACCGGTCATCCAGTTCGCGAAGCGGCGCGTCACGCCCACGTTCCATTGCATGGTGCGGGGGTTCTCGAAATCGGTGGCGGTGGCGATGATCGTGCGAACGCCGGTCGTGGTCGGGGTCTGGCCCGACGCCGGGTTCCCCAGCGACGGGTTGGTAAAGGTCACGTTGTTGACGATGGGCGGCATCGTGAACGAGTTCTGCTCGAAGATACCGACCAGCGGCTGGTCGTAGTAGATGCCAAACGCGCTACGCAGCACCGTGGCGCCTTCGCCCGACAGGTCCCACGCCACGCCGACGCGCGGCTGGATGGCGTTCTTCTTGAACTCGTAAATGCCGTCACCGTAAGGCGAGTTCACGCCGCCCTGGATGATGCCGTTGAGCAAGTTACCGCGCGTCCGGTCAATCAGGGTGCCGGTCGCGTTGGCGAAGGGTGGCGCGGCGGCAGCCGTGTACGTCGTGGGATCAAACGTGACCAGCTGGTTGTTCTTGTCGGTCAGCGGCGGGTAGAGCGAATAGCGCAGCCCTAAGTCCATGGTTACGCGCGACGTCGGCCGCCACGTGTCCTGCGCATAGAACTCGAAACGATTGAAGCGCAGCTGCAGGTCAATGTCTCGCTCCGCTTCGGTGTAGGCGCACGCCGTGCACAGGTTGCCGGCGTTGCCGCGCAGGAAGTTCTGGAACGCCGTCGCGCCGCCGGTGGTCGCCACGAACGAGAACCCACCATGGCTGCGACTGGCCGCGTTCTCGTTCTTCTGCTCGAAGGTGGCCAGGCCGCCGATCTTGATGGCGTGGTTCCCCCGCTGCCACGAGAAATTGTCGGTGACCGAGTGGTTGATGTACTGAATTCGAAACAGCTGATTGGCGCCGAACGTACTGAGGCCGGCGATATCGATCACCGGAATCAAGCCCGCGGCGTTCTCCGGAAACACTTCGGAAATGTTGATACCGAAGTCACTGCGCGTGTTGCGGACACCCTCGGCCGGCAGCGTCCTGATGTTGTTGCTGCTGAAGTGATAGTTCAGTTCGTTCAGCTTGTTGTTCCCGATGATGCTGCGGAGGCCGAACGCCGCAACCTGGCCTGGAATCCTGGTGTCGGTACCCGCAACACCCGGGATCTGCGTATTGAAGAACAGGCCGCCCAGCTCGAGCGTTTCGCTCAAGTCATGCGTGTAACGTCCCCACACGCGCTGGGTGGGCCGCCAGTCGAAGTCCATCCTAATTACTTCCTGCCGGGTGTTGTTGATATTCGGCGCCGAGACCTGATAGCGGCCGACAGCGTCGAACGCCAGCGGCGCAAGATTCGGCGTCGGATACCCGGAGAGCAGTCGCACGGCAATCGGGTCGCGCTCCCCTGGCGCCACGTAGTTGGCGCTGCTGGGATCGGTCAACCAAGCAGGATTGGGCACCAGGGCCGTCAGCGATGCCGGCGCGCGGGTGATCCGGCGGAACTCCTGCGACCAGAAAAAGAACATTCGTTCCCGTGACGGCAGCACCGGACCGCCGATTGTGTAGCCGAAGTTGTTGTACTTCAGCTCGGCCGCCCCGTCGCGAATCGCCGGGTCAATGCTCTGCTTGCGAAAGTAGGAATTGCTGTTGAGCGAATCGTTTCGGAAAAATTCGTAGCCACTGCCAGCGAACTTGCTGGCGCCCGACTTGGTGACGACATTGATGATGCCGCCGCCCGAGCGCGGCCACTCCGCCGCATAGCTCGAGGTGATGATCTTGAATTGCTGGATTGACTCGAGCGTGGGCGTCGACAACAGCGTGATGTTGCTGCCGACATCAACGTTCATGACGCCATCGACCAGCCAGTTGACCGAGTTGCGGCGGCCGCCATTCACGGACAGGTTCATCGTGCTGGTGAGCCCGACGCCGACCTCGTCGGCCAGGTCGCTCGACACGCCCGGGGCGAGCTCGGCCAGCTTGGCGAAGTTGCGATTGTTGATGGGCAGCTCCTGCACCTGCCGCGAGTCGATCAGGTTCTGCACCGCGGTCGTCGCCTGGGTCAATTGCCGGCCGGTGACCTCGATCACTTCGGAGACGCCGCCGGTGGCCAGGCTGGCATCAATCCGCACCCGGTCGTTGACTGCCAGCGTCACGCCCCGGACGATCCGCGGCTGAAATCCTGAGAGGGTGAAAGTCAGCTCGTAGTCGCCGATCGGCAGCAGCGTGACCAGGTAGCCGCCCTCGGCGGATGAGGTGCTTTCAAACGACCGCCGCGTCGCCACATGGCGCAGCGTCACGACCACGCCAGGCAGCAGGCCCCCGCTTTCGTCGGTGACCGTACCAATGATGGTGGCGGTGGTTTCCTGGGCGACAGCTACGGGGGGCGTGGCGGCAAACAGCAGGGTCAAACAGCAACACAGGGCAAAGCACCAACGGCGCATAACGGCATCCTCCAAGCCAGAGGGTAGCGCAGATTCGCAGCCGCGTTGCGCGCCTTGTGAAGCCGCCGGTCATCGGGTACCCTAAGGGCCACTCCCTATGACCTTTACAGGCGCCATTGGCGCCGTCTGCATGTTCCCCCTGCGGGCCATCATCAATGCGTCCGTGGCTCTCGGCATCCACCCGAACGTCCTCACCCTGGTCGGTGTCCTGATCAACGTGGTGGCCGCCTGGGCGCTCGCGATCGACCAGTTCGTGATGGCGGGGGTCATCATGATCGTCGCCAACATCTTCGACTTCATCGATGGCAAGGTCGCCCACATCACCGGCAAGCAGTCGGAGTTCGGCGCCTTCTGGGATTCGACGCTCGATCGTTTTTCGGATCTGGCGCTGTTCACCGGCCTGATCTGGCTCTACGCCGAGCGCGGACGGAACGGCTACGTGCTGGTCGCCACGCTCGCCCTGATTTTCTCGATCATGACCAGCTACGCCAGGGCCCGCGCCGAGTCGCTGATCGAGAAATGCAAGGTGGGCTTCATGGAACGCCCCGAGCGCATCGTGTTATTCATGATCGGCGCGTTCACCGACCGCATGGCCGGCGTGTTGTGGGTGATCCTGGTGCTGTCAATCATCACGGTCAGCAACCGGATTCACTACACGTACCTGGCCCTGAACCACAAGCCCATGCCAACCGGCGTGTTCGCGCGGTTCTTCTTCTGGCGTGACGAGCGGGCCACGCTGCCGTACGACATCTGGGTAGTGGTGATCCTGGCGTTTGTGTGGCTGGTGCCGCCCGACTGGATCCGCGATCCGACGGCGGCCGGCATGGGCGTGCTCGGCTACCTGATGTAGGGGTCTGAAGACCGGCCGAGTTAGTCGGACAAATCCCGGTAAAAGACCGTGGTGCTGCAGAAGCCACCCTGCGGCCACAGCGCATAGCGAGGAATCTCGCCAACTCGTTTCCAGCCCAGGCGCGCATACAGCCGTTCCGCAGGGCTGCCCGTCACGGTATCGAGCACCAGCAAGGTCTTGCCGCACTCGCGCGCGGTCGCTTCCGCGGCAGCGACGAGCGCGGCGCCCAGTCCCTGGCGGCGGGCACGCCGATGCACCAGCATCTTGGCCAGGTCGCCGCGGTGCGGCTGGTTTTCTGGCAGGTCGAATACCAACTGCACAGTGCCGCAAATGCCGTGCGCGTCTTCCGCGATGAGCAGCGCGCGGTCCCCAGACGCGACGCCCGACGCCACGTGACGCCAGAACGCCGTTGCGCGCTCGCGGGTCAGCGGCAGCATAAAACTGACCGAGGCGCCGCCTTCGACGCAGTCGGTCAGGACATCGGTCAGCGCCTCGACCTGCGCGTCGTCGACCAAGAGTAGCCGGCGAATCGTGACGGACGACGGGGCCATAAGGAAAAAGCCGCCCTCAGGCGGCCTTTTTCTTCGACTTCTTCACGGGCTTGTAACTGCCCCACACGGCTTTCCGAGCCATCGCTCCTCCTTATGATGCTTTTCGCTTCTTGGCGGCGCTCTTCGCCGCCGACTTGATGTTGGTCACCTTCTTGGCAACCTCCGGATCGGCTTTCGCGGTCTTCTTCTTGCCGCTGCTCACCTGGTCCAGGCTCCTACGCAGCGCTTCCATCAGGTCCACCACCTTGGGGGGCGCCGACTCTTCGGGGGCGACGAATTCCTCGCCCGCCACCTTGGCGTCGATGATTGCGCGCAGGCCTTCCTGGTACTCGTCCTTGTAGTCCGACAGGTTGAGGTCGCCTTCAATGCTTTCGATCACCTGGCGCGCCAGCTTCATCTCGGCCGGGTTGACCTTGCCGCGCACTTCGCGCAGTTCTTCAATCTGGTCGATCGTGCGGATCTCCGCCGCGTGATGCAGGGTGTACATCACCATGCCCTGTTTGTGCGGCTTCACCGCCACCAGGTATTCGCGGCCGTGAATGGCAACCTTGCCAATGCCGGCCTTGCCCTGCATACCCTCGCGCATCACCGAGTAAGCGTCGGCGGCCATCGGCCCTTCGGGTGCCAGGTAGTACGCCTTGTCCACGTACATCGGATCGATTGCGTCTTCGTCGGTGAACTGCATCAGGTTGATGATCTTGCTCGACTCGGTCTTCACCTTGGCGATGTCTTCCTCATCCATCACCACCCAGCGGCCCTTCTCGAACTCGAACCCCTTCACCACCTCGGCCGAAGTGATCTCGCGCTCACACTTCGGGCACCACTTCTTCTGCTGAATCTTGGTCTGGCACTCGGCATGAAGCTGGTTGAACGAAATGGTCGCGCTCGATTCAGTCGCGGGATAGACCCGAACCGGAATCGTCACGAGACTGACCTTGATGTAACCCTTCCAGGTAGGACGTGCGGCCATGGTGTGGTCTCCTTCTTATCGGTCTTCGGCCTTCGGCCTTCAGAGCACAGGAATCGGGGATCAGGGATTCGGGGATCAGGGATAGGGGATCTGCTTCACAAATCTACGCGGATTCGCGCGTGTCGCGGGTGCCGAGGTGGAGCCCCGGCCCCTCATCGAACTCGATTGTATGACGGCCAATCTCCTCGCGCAGCAGGTGGCGCACTTCGCCCAGATGAGGTCCGGGGACGCTCAGCCGCCGGGCCAGCGTCTTCTGCCGCGAGGCCAGCACCAGCGTGTTCTCGCCCCGCCAGGTCAGCCCGCCGACCTCGCGGTACGACATGTAGCCGCTATCGGTCCAGATGCCGTCGCGATACAACCCGCGGCGAATGCGCGTGGACAGCGGCAGCAGGTAGCCGTAGTACGTAAACATCATCGCCACGCCGAAGAGCGACGAGTACGACCGCGGCATGCGATACGCCGTGATCAACAGGATGACGCCCAGCATGACGCCGATGGCGAGATTGATGGCGTAGAACGGCGGCTTCGGCCCGGGCCACGACAGCACGACGTCGCGGCGCAGGCGCCACCAGGCTAACAACTGTGCGCCAACGCGCAGGTTGACCAGGACAAACAGCACACCCAGGGCGACGAGGGCCTGCCGCAACGTGCCGGCAAGCTCCTCGGCGCTCATCGCGTCTCGGCCTTGGTGGCGGCCGGCTCCCCGGTCCGGCCTTCAGTGGCGCGCGATAACGTGGGGTCGAAGCACTGCCGGCACCGCGCTTCGTAAATGTCCTGCGCGCCGAGCAACACACGGTCGGCGCTGTGAACCAGGCGCTGGGTGTGATTGGCGGGGTTACCGCACGACATGCAGATCGCGCGGGTCTTGGTGATGTATTCCGCGATCGCCAGCAGCTGCGGCATGGGCTCGAACGGCTTGCCCAGGTAATCCTGGTCGAGACCGGCAATGACGACGCGAATGCCGCGCGACGCCAGTTCGGTGGCCACGGCGGGCAGCCCCGCATCGAAGAACTGCCCTTCATCAATGCCGACCACTTCCGTATCGGGTCGAATTTTCGCCAGCAGGTCCGCCGAATCGCGGGCGTTCTCGGACGGAATGCGCAGCTCGCTGTGAGAAACAATGTGGTCGTGGGAATAGCGCGTGTCGACAGCCGGCTTGAAGATCTGCACGCGCTGCTTTGCGATTTCGACCCGGCGCAGCCGGCGGATGAGCTCTTCGCTCTTGCCGCTGTACATGCTGCCGACCACGACTTCAATCCAGCCGGTGGAGGGAGTGCGAACGACGTCCATGGGTCGATTATATGGGCCGCGCGCTGCTTTTGGGCGCGGTGGACCAGCGGCCCTGTCGGCCCGAAGGGCCGCGCCCTCTTACGCCCGCGTCTGGTACTCGCCCGTCTCGGTGTTGACGCGAATGACGTCGCCCTCGCCAATGAACGGCGGCACTTGAATCACGACCCCGGTTTCGAGGGTGGCGGGCTTGGTCTGGTTAGTCGCCGTGGCGCCCTTGATGGCGGGCATGGTCTCGATCACCTTCAAGTCCACCGTCTGTGGCAGTTCGATGCCGATCGGGTTCTCACCGTAGAACTCGACCTCGATGCTCATCTCGGGCTTCAAGAAGCCCACCGAATCGCCCAGCAGCTCGGCCGTCAGCTGGACCTGGTCATAGGTGACCGTGTCCATGAAGTGGTAGCCCTCATTGTCGTTGTAGAGGTACTGCATGGCCTTCTGCTCGAGCGACACGCGCTCGACGATGTCTTCAGAGCGAAGCTTTTCTTCAGCCATCGAGCCACTCTGGATGTTGCGCATCTTCACACGGACGAAACCGCGGAGGTTGCCGGGGGTCACGTGCTGGCACCCGAAGATCCGGTAAAGCTTGTTCTCGATCTTGACGATCATGCCCTTGCGCAGCTGGGTCGCGAGAAGGTTGTCTGCCATAAAGTCTTTGTTATCAGTCAGTAGAACCTTGCGAGTTTAACATAGCGGCCGCCGCTCGGGCCAGCCTGACAGCCGTGCTACGATGCCAGACATCGTGGCGTTTGCACGCTGGGACCCGTTCCGCGATCTCCTCACTATCCAGCATCGGCTCGAGCGCCTCTCGACCGGACCGCAGGGCTGGACTCCCGCCATGGATCTGTGCGAAACAGCCACAGCGTACATCCTGACGGCGGAGCTGCCAGGTGTGCCGCGCGAACAGGTACGCATCGATATCCGCGACGGCAAGCTCACCCTGCAAGGCCGGCGCGAAGCCCGGGTGTCGTGCGAGCAGTATCACCAGGTGGAACGCGGCCACGGCGAGTTCTGCCGCAGTGTGTTGCTGCCCCACGCCGTCGATACCGCCGGCATCGCGGCCGAGATGCGCGACGGAGTGCTCACCATCACAGTGCCCAAGGCGCTCGAGGCCGGTCCGCGACGTGTCGACGTTAAATGATTAAGCGCATTTCTCTCGTGGCCCTGTTACTGGCCGCCGGCATGGTGGCCGGCATCGTGCTGTCAGGCTCGGTGGACGACCGCGATGAGGTCCTCGCGCGCCCAAATGCCGAGCCGATTGCCGTCGAGCAACCGCCCGCGGCGCCTGCGATCGCGGCGTCCGGCGTGGGCGGGCCCGACTTCACGCGCGTCGCCGCGCAAACCGTGAAGGCGGTCACCAACATCTCGTCGATGCAGATCGGCCGCCGGCGCCAGGCGTCGCCGTTTGCCAACGATCCGTTCTTCCAGTATTTCTTCGGCGACCAGGGCGAAATGTTCGGCCAGCCGCGTGCGGAATCAAGCCTCGGCTCTGGCGTCGTCATTTCCGCGGATGGCTACGTCGTGACTAATAATCACGTCATCGGTGAAGGCGATACCGAGGTCACGGTCACCGTCGGCGACTACCGCGACGTGCGCGCCAAGGTCGTGGGCGTCGACTCGTGGACCGACCTCGCCCTGCTCAAGATCGACGTGACCGGCCTTCCGCTGATCCCGTACGGCGACTCGTCGAAGCTGAAAGTCGCGGAATGGGTGATGGCCGTCGGGAGCCCGTTCTCGCTCAGCCAGACGGTGACGCTCGGAATCGTGAGCGCGCTTGGCCGCGCCAACGTCGGCATTACCCAGTACGAAGACTTCATCCAGACCGACGCCGCGATCAACCCGGGCAACTCGGGCGGCGCCCTGATCAACAGCCGCGCCGAGCTGGTCGGCATCAACACCGCGATCTTCTCGCAAAGCGGCGGCTACCAGGGCATCGGGTTCGCGGTGCCGAGCAACCTGGTGCGGCGCGTGACCGGCGACTTGATGAAATTCGGTCGCGTGCGCCGCGGCTCCATTGGCTACGTCGAGGTCATGCCGCTGACGTCGCGACTGGCCGACGAACTACGCGCGCCGAAGACCGACGGCATTGTCGTCAACCAGATGGCCCGCGCCTCGGCCGCCTACAAAGCCGGCCTGCAGCCGGGCGACGTCATCGTCTCGCTCAACGGGCAGGCGATTGCCGACCCTTCGCAGTTTGTCCGGCTGATTGCCGACAGCGCGATCGGCTCGACCGTGCGGGTCGAGGTGGTGCGCGAAGGCCAGCGCGTCGCTTTGCGAATCCCGGTCGAATTGCAGCAGGAACGTCCGCAAAGGCGCCGATAGGCCATGCAGGCCTCGTCCGCCGCCTCTCTTCCCGCCAACACGCTCGAAGTCACGCTGGCCATCGCGATGACGGTGCTCGTGGCCGGCGCGGTCGCGCTGCTCGCGGGCAGCGTCACCCGGCGCCTGCTGCGATCCATCGAGGGCGAGCGGTTTCACGTGCAGCCAATCGCCGACACCACCGTCCACATCGTCCGGCGCATCATGTTCGGCATCGCCGCGCTGGTCGTGCTGTTCCCCGCCCTCGACTTTGCCGGGGTTGACGTCCGCGTCGGCTTGAACGACGAAGAGGTGGCGGAGTGGGCGGCCCGCACCGGCGTCCGCGTCGCCATGCTGGTGCTGTTGGCGTTTGCCACCAACCGGTTCGCCGCATCGGTCATCAGACGCGCCGAGGGCGAGGTGGTGGCGACTGGCGACGCACACGGATTTGAGCGCCGCAAGCGCGCGCAAACGCTAGGCGCCACGTCACGCCGTTTCCTGACAGCACTGATCTGGAGCACGGCGGTGCTGGTCGTCCTTCGCGAACTCGACGTTGACATCACGCCGGTGCTGACCGGCGCCGGCATTATCGGCCTGGCGGTCGGCTTCGGCGCGCAGACCCTGGTCAAGGACATCATCTCTGGAATTTTCGTGATTGCGGAAGATCAGGTGCGCGTCGGCGATATCGCGATCGTCAACGGCGTGGAAGGCACGGTCGAGGAGATCAACCTGCGGACTATCGTGCTGCGGAACATCGAAGGCGTGGTCTTCACCATCTCGAACGGCGACATCCGCACGCTCGCGAACCGATCCAAGAACTTCGCCTACTACGTGCTGTCGTTCGCGATCGATTACGACGATGACTCGGACGCGGCGGTGGAAGCGGCCAAAGAGGCGGGCGCGGAAGTTCAAAGGGATCCGGCTTTTGGGCCGTCCATTCTCGAACCACTTGAAGTGCTGGGCATGGAAGAGTTCAACGCCACGCAGGCGACGTTGCGCTTCCGCATCAAGACGTTGCCCCACAAGCAGTGGGAGGTTGGCCGTGAGGTGCGTCGCCGCATCAAGCGGTCGTTCCAGGCGCGCGGCATCACGCTGCCCGGGCCGAAAATGGAAGTGACCCTGCGACAACCGCCGCCGAATGTGTAGTGGCGTCTGTCCCCAATCCACCGCCTGGTGAAAATGGGGGTCAGACCCCCATTTTCACCGGCCGGCCGGAAACCGACCGATGGCCGGCGACGCTGGCGCGCCAGGGCCGCTCAGTGCCCACCCGGATGCCGATGCGGCCGTCCCACACAACCAGCGGCGCCGGCAGAGCCTGGTCGTGAATAGTCAGCGGACCGCGGGTCAGCGGTCGCAAGTTGTCGGCGAGCGTGATGCCCATCGCGCGCGTCAGGTTCCCAGGACCGCGACAGAGCTCGTGATCCGGCACGGCCTGCTTGCCTTTGCGCCAAGGCGCCTCGGCGCGGCGACGCCGCATCAAGGCCATCCCCTCGAGCGGTTCAAGGGCGCGGATCAGCACGGCGGCCGGATGGCCGTCCGCTTCCGTGACGGCGTTGACCATGTCGTGAAGGCCGTAGTTCAGGTAGACGTAGGCAAGGCCAGCTGGCCCGTAGAGGGGGGCGTTGCGCGTCGTCTTGCCAACCGCTGCGTGACAGGCGGGATCGTCTTCGCCGATGTACGCCTCGGCCTCGACGATCATGCCCGAGACGGTGCCGTCTGGCGACTTATGGACAAGGACCTTGCCGATCAGATCGCGGGCGACGTCGAGCGTGGGCCGCTGATAGAAGCCGACCGGCAGAATCACGGGACTGGCGCGCCGAGCTCGTCAAGATAGCCACGGGCCTGCACTCGCCGCGACTTGTCGGCCGCCGCCTGCTGGATGATCACGACCGATCCGTCGCGGAGCAGCCGTTCTCGAGCGAAGCTGACGGCAAGAGCCGTCGCATCGCGTCCCTCGGCCCATTTGTCGGCTGCGACCAGCTTCACAAGCTCCACCGATGAGGCATCGCCAATGCGCGCCAGCGCCTCGAGTGCTCCGCCAGCCAGCACGCGCTTGCCGCCATCACGATAGAAAGAATAGCGCTCGGTCAGCGCCGTCACGGCGCTGGTCTCGCGGATCAAGCCGAGCGCGTCCATGGCCGCCAGCTGTTCGGTCTGGCTCGCTTGATTCAACAGCGCGAACAGGCCATCGGTCATCCCGGCCGGCACCAATGGGCGGAGGCCACGCGGGTCGAACGGCGCTGCCAGGACGCGGCCGGCGACGCGCGCGCCGGCAATCCGCGTGCGACGATCCTCGGAAGCGATCATCTGCAGCAACGCTTGGGCAGCCGCGGCCAGCTCCGCCGGCGAGGCGCCCTTCGCAGAGCGGCCGGCAAGAATGCCGAACGCATACGCGGCAGCAATGCGATCGGCACCCGTCGCCACCGACAACATCGCGAGCGGCGTCGCAAACGTGCCTGGCGTGACGGGCACGGTCGCCACCAGGCCCGCGTCGAATGCGGTCTCGAAGCTCTTGCCGGGCAGCTCAATGCCATGCCGCGCCATCACGTCAACGAGAATGGGCTGTGCCGCGCTCGTCCGGGCCAGGCCGGCGATCGCCCCAAGCACCATGATCGTTCGGGCGAGGCCGATCATCTCGCCACCGTGAGCAGGACCTTGTGGGATGTCAGCACTTCTTTGAGATAACGACCGGTGTGCGATTCCTTCACGTGCGCCACCTGCTCGGGCGTGGCCATGGCCAGCACGCGGCCGCCGCCCTCGCCACCCTCGGGCCCGAGATCGATGATCCAGTCGGCGACCTTGATCACGTCGAGATTATGCTCGATCACGACCAGGGTATGGCCTGCCTCGAGCAACTTGCGAAACGCCGCCAGCAGCTTGGCGATGTCGTCGAAGTGCAGGCCAGTCGTCGGCTCGTCCAGGATGTAGAGCAGCCGTTCGCCGCTATGGGACGACAGGTGCGCCGCGATCTTGATGCGCTGCGCTTCGCCGCCCGACAGCGTGGTCGCCGGCTGCCCCAGGCGCAGGTAGCCGAGACCGATTTCGTCCAGTACCTGCATGCGGCGCAGGACCTTCGGCGTGTTGGCAAAAAACGTCAGCGCCTCGCGGACCGTCATGTCCAGCACCTGCGTGATGTTCTTCCCGCGATACCTGACCTCGAGCACTTGCGTCTTGAACCGGCGTCCGTCGCACTGTTCGCACGGAACGAACACGTCGGCCAGAAATTGCATTTCCACCCGCACTTCACCTTCGCCCTGGCACGCTTCGCAGCGGCCACCCGGGACGTTGAACGAGAAGTGACTGGGCGTGAGGCCGCGCGACTTGGAGTCCTTGGTCGACGCGAACAGCTCGCGG
Organism: Acidobacteriota bacterium; assembly: GCA_031392125.1. GTDB lineage: Bacteria > Acidobacteriota > Vicinamibacteria > Vicinamibacterales > UBA2999 > 12-FULL-67-14b. The sequence goes on from JANMUX010000105.1 coordinate 15,213, forward strand.
ATCGGGTCGAACGCCTTCAGATAGGTGACCGGGTTCGACCGCGGCGTGCGGCCAATCGGCGTCTGGTCCACCAGCACGACGTCGCTGACATACTCGTGGCCCTCGAGACGGGTGTGCGCACCGACCTTGCGGTCCCAATCGCCCTTCGCGCGCTTCATCGCGGCATAGAGCACGTCGTGCACCAGCGTTGACTTGCCCGAGCCGCTGACGCCGGTGACGCAGGTCAGCGTGTTGGTCGGAATCTCGATGTCGACGCCCTTCAGGTTGTGTTCAGTGGCGCCGAGCAGGCGGATGCGTTGCGGCCCGCCCTTGCGGCGCGTCTGCGGCACCGCGATGCTGAGCTCCCCGCGCAGATATTTCGCCGTCAACGAGCGCGGCTCGACCATCAGCTGATCGAGTGTGCCGGTGAAGATGACGCGGCCGCCATGCTCGCCGGCGCCAAGGCCCATGTCCACGATGTAGTCGGCAACGCCAATCATGTCGGCATCGTGTTCGACCACGATCACGGTGTTGCCCTGGTCCCGCAGTTGGCGCAGGATGTCGATCAGCCGCTGATTGTCGCGCGTGTGCAGACCGATCGACGGCTCATCCAGCACATACAAGGTGCCCACCAGCGCCGATCCCAGCGAAGTCGCCAGGTTGATGCGCTGCGCTTCCCCACCAGACAGCGTCGACGACAGTCGATCCAGCGTCAGGTAGTCGAGACCGACGTCACGCAGGAAGCCCAGGCGCTTCTGGATCTCCTTGAGCACCTTGTCGGCAATGGCCGCTTCCTTCGTGGTGAGCTTCAGCTGCTTGAAGAACTTCTCGGCCTCGCGCACCGTGCGGCCCAAGGCCTTGTCGATGGTCACGCCGCCGACATGCACGTCGCGCGCCTCTCGCCGCAGGCGAGTGCCGTTGCAGTCGGGACAGGTCAAGTAGCCACGATAGCGGCTCAAAAAGACCCGGACGTGGACCTTGTACTTCTTCTTCTCCAACCATCGGAAGAAGCCGCGAATGCCCTCGTAATCGGCCGCCTTTCCCGATGCCGTCGAAGGGTCGCCGTCGACGACAAACTTCACTTCCTCTGCAGTCAGGTCGGTCCACGCCACGTCGAGCCGCACGCCCTTGATCTTGGCGGCGCGCTTCAGCTCGGCCAGCTGCGTCCGGTAGTGCGGCTTGGTCCACGGCTCGATTGCACCCTGGTTGATCGACTTGTCCTGGTCAGGAACGACGAGCTCGAGATCGAGCTCGATGATGTTGCCGACGCCATGGCAGGTCGGGCACGCCCCAAACGGGTTATTGAACGAGAACAGGCGCGGCTGCGGATCTTCGTATGGGATGCCGCAAGTGCGGCACTCGAAACGCTCGGAGAAGAGATGCCACACCGGCTCGCCGGCGTCGGCCAGTTGCAGCGCCCACGCGGCGCCGCCGCCTTCAGCGTAGGCAGTCTCGATGGAATCGGTGATGCGGGTTTCCGCGTCGGGCGCGGTCTTGATGCGATCGACCACGACTTTCAACACCGCGGCGTTCTTAAGCGCCGATGCCGGAATGTCCTCGAACGTGACCGCCTGGCCATCAATCAGTAACCGCCCGAACCCCTTTCGACGCAGGCCATCCAGGAGAGACCCAGACGATGCGGACTCGAGACTTCCCTGGTCAGCGTCATCGTTGTCATCGCCCGCCGTGGCCGAGGCGTCCACGTCACCCATCTGGACCACGGGAAGGTCAAACCCCAGCAGCAGCCGGCTGCCTTCCGGCAGCTTCATCAACTTTTGCGTCACGACTTCAGCAGTTTCGCGAATGACCTGCTGTCCACACTGACGACAGATGGTCCGGCCCACGCGCGCATAGAGCAATCGCATGTAGTCGTGAATTTCCGTGACCGTGCCGACGGTCGAGCGCGGGTTGCGAACGCTGTTCTTCTGTCGAATGGCAATAGATGGACAGATCCCCTCAATGCGGTCGACGTCGGGCTTCTCCATCCGCTCCAGGAACTGGCGCGCGTAGGCCGACAACGACTCCACGTAGCGGCGCTGACCTTCGGCGTAGATAGTGTCGAAGGCGAGCGACGACTTGCCCGACCCACTGACCCCGGTAAAGACGATCAGCTGCCCGGTGGGCAACGTGAGATCGACATTCTTGAGGTTGTGCGTGCGCGCGCCGCGGATGATGAGAGGAGGGGTGTCGGAAGCAGGCGGCATGGTCAATTGTTGATGAAGGTTACAGGCGCGAATTTCGAGTGCCCGGTAACCTTCAATACTACCCCCTGCCGCTGCAGGGTTCAACATCGCGCCCACGTCACCGGCTTCCGGCGGTACACTACGGCGCCATGAACAGACTGTTGGCCTGCCTCGCGGTGGTCGTGCTTGCGGGGACGACCTCGCTTCCGGCTCAAACCCCGGTCTTCCGCGCGGAAGGCCCGCTGCCGGTATCGGCGACTTCTTATCCATTTGGCGCCGCCGATCACGCGCGCACTCCGTCGGACCTGAGAACAGTGGGCTACGTGGAAGAAGAGTTCCTGTTCAGCGGACTCGCAAACGTTTACGACTGGCCGGCCCCGGGCCCCGCCGTGGTGCGCACGGCGAACGCGCCCTACACTACGCGCGTGCTGGTCCGGCGGCCCTCAGAGCGCGCGCGATTCAGCGGCACCATCGTTGTCGAGCTGCTGAACCCGTCGAACCTGTTCGACTTGAACATCGGCTGGGCGGTGTCGAACGCGCAACTGGTCAGCGCTGGCCATGCGTGGGTGGGCATCACCGCCAAGCCGGTAGCGGTCGCGTCGCTCAAGACGTTCAACCCGGTGCGGTACGCCGCCTTGTCGTGGGCCAACCCGCTCGAGGCGAACGACCCGGAGAATTGCGACACCGTGGCGCGCGACAGCGACCGAGCGACCGAGAACGGCCTGGTGTGGGACATGCACCGCCAGGTCGGCCAGTGGCTACGAGGGCACGGCGCCAACAATCCATTCACGTACGGGGCTGCGCGTGGCACCCATCCGGTGGCGCGGCTCTATGCGTGGGGGTATTCGCAGACTGGCGGCTATCTGTACACCTACGTAAACGCGATCCACCCGCTCGACGTGAAGCAGCTGGGCCGCCCACTGTTTGACGCGTACTTGATCGCGGTAGCGAGTGGGCCATCGCCAATCAATCAATGCTTTGCGCCAATTCCCGCTGGCGATCCGCGTCGTGTAATCAAGGACGCGGGCGTGCCCGTCATTCGAGTGATGAGCCAGTCGGACTACCTGCCTTCCATCGGCGCCCGCCTGCCCGACGGCGACACGCTGCCGAACCTGACGCGCAATTACGAGATTTCCGGGTCTGGTCACGCGACGCCCGACGAACTGGCCTACGCCGCCGCACCCGATGACATCGTGCGCGCCGGGCGCGCGGTGCCGCCGATGGCGTGCAACGAGGGGCCGCGCAGCCGCTTTCCAAGTAGCGTGGCGTTCAACGCGATTCTAGAGAACCTGGATCTGTGGGTGCGCAAAGGCACCGCGCCGCCGAAAGCCGAACCGATCACGGTCATGGATGGCAAGCCGGTACTCGACCGCTTTGGCAACGTGACGGGTGGGGTGCGCTCACCTTTCGTGGACGTGCCGACCAGCACCTGGAGTGGCAACTCCACCGGCGAGTCGTTCTGCCGCATTGCGGGTCACGAAAAGCCATTCGACGCCGCGCGTCTGGCCGAGCTCTATCCCAAGCCCGGTGACTATGCCAGGGCCGTGGCGGCCAACGTCCGGGCGCTCGTAGCCGCGCGCTTCATCACCGAGGCCGACGGCAAGCGACTTACGGCCGAAGCTCGGCTAGCGAAATAGCGCTGTTGCCGGTCAGCACCCGGCGCAGGTAATCGATTTGCCCAAGGTGGTAGTTCAGGTGCCCCTGCAGGTGCAGCAGCATCTGGCTGGTTGTCAGCGTCACGCCGCCGTGAGGTTGTGGATACGTGGCTTCGAGTTGGTCGACTGACAGTCCGGCAATGACCAGCGGAATCTGGTCCCGCACCGCTGTCAGCCGTTCGAGCAGTGTCTCTTGCTCGATGCCCGAATCACTGAACTCGCGCGGCCGATCGCGCTGGTAGTCCTGCTTGCCCAGCAGGCGGCCAATGAACTCGCGCAGGTTACCTTCCAGGTGCAGCGCGAGGTTGCCGGCGGAATTGGTGATGCCGGCGCGCGTCTGCCAGAGCGTGGCGGTATCGGGGAAGGCCGTGATCTCCTCTAGCAGCCGGGTGAGATCGCGGGCATAGAGAGCGGCGAGTTCGTCAGCAAGCATGCGAGAATTCTAGCTGAAGATTTTGGCGGAGCCGGACCCGGGTGGCGACGGTCCGCTGATCCAGGCCGGCCATCACAGATGCAGACACAGATCCTCCGCACGGCCGATGAACTCGCTGTCGTCCGAGACGAGTGGAACGTCCTCAGTGCCACCGCGCAGAGCCCGCTCCTGGACCACGATTGGTGGTGGTGCTGTGCGCGAGCGCTCCATCCCACGAACAGCCTGCGGGTCGTCGTCGTTCGTGATGAAGGTCGTCTGGTCGCCGCCGCGCCGCTGGTAGCGGTGCATCGGCTTGGGTTCCAACGGCTGGAGTTCATGGGTATGTCGATACTCAACGAGCCGAGCGGACTCTTGTATTTGAATGACGCCGCATTAATGGTCCTGCTCAGGGAGCTAGTCAGCCTCGGGGTGCCGTTTGCGTTGGCGCGGCTGGAGGCGGATTCACAGACGTCAAGACTGTTGTCGTCGCTGGTGACAGCGCCGGGACTGGTGATCGTCAGACGGTCCGCTTCGTCGCTCTCGGTGCCATTAAATGGGCATTGGCCTGAGTTCGAGCAGTCACTCTCGCATCGCGCAAGAATCTCTCTGCCGCGGTTGCAGCGGCGAGCCGGCCGGCTCGGTCCCGTTCGATCGGAGACCCTGAGCCCGACTCCGGATGAAGTTGACGGTTTGCTCCAGGTAGTGATGCAGGTCGAAGAGTCGGGCTGGAAAGGACGTAACGGGTCCGCGATTTCACTTCGTCCTGACCTGCGCAAGTTTTTTTCTGAATACTCGAGGTTTGCGGCAACAGCGGGGCGCCTGCGGATCTCGCTGTTGTGGTTCGGTGAGCGGGTCGCGGCAGTCCAACTCGCGGTGGTTGCGCATCGCAAATGGTGGCAGTTGAAGATCGCGTACGACGAGTCCATGGGTGAACACTCGCCTGGCCTTCAGCTGACCCACGCGGTTATCGAACGCGCCTTCGACGAGGACCTGGCGGCGTTCGAGTTCCTGGGCAGTGCGGAGGCGTGGGAGGAACTGTGGAATCCAGTTGAGCGCGGATACGAACTGGCGGCCGTTTATCCACCAACTGTTACTAGTGCTTGTGCGCTGGCCGCAGACGTCGGCCAGACCGCTGCGCGGCGCGGGCTCGCAATCGGGGGGGCGCTGGTGAAGCGTGCGAGGGCAGCGCGAACTTAACCTCAGCCCTACGCAGGGATAAGTTGGACCAGGCGCGATACGCCGTCATCCAAGGATTGCACGGGCGACAGCGTCGGGCGCTTCGCGTTGTGGAAAGTGTCCGATCTCTGGCAACACTTCCACCTTTGCACCTCCATGGAAGTAGCGGGCAATGGCCTTCTCGTCGAGCGGTGACCGTTCCACCCCGTCGGCGGCACCCGTCATTATGATCGTTTCGCAGCGCACCGGCGGCGGGTCCTTCAATCGGCCGCGGAGTTGCTCATCTGCGGGATCGAGCTCTGCTGCCGAGCTCCCATTGCGATAAGCAGCGAGCGCGACGCGCATCCAGTCATCGCCCTCGAAGGAGGAGACCACGTCATCGAACGCCTTGTCGCGGGCGACCGGTTCCCACGTCGGCGACCACTCCTTCCACAAGGCGCGCGCGAAGCCGGCCCGGTCATACTGCAGTGCCATTTCGCCGAGTGGCAGGTTCAGCAGCCACACGTACCAGAGCGTCCGTAGCTGGGGATACGAAAAGCCCTGGGCCTTTGCGAGCTCCGCCATCGAGTACACCCCGTACCAATTGAGTTTTATCAACCGGCGGGTTCGCTCCGGGCGCTCGATCGCCACCACCTCGGCGGCGGGCGATCCCCAGTCCTGGCCGACCACGACCAAGTCCTTAAGGTCCAGGGTGTCGACGAAGTCAAGCGCGTCCTGGCCGAGCGCGGCAAAGTCCCCGGCGCGAGGCGTCTCACCGCTCAAGAAACGAGTACCGGCGCATCCTCGAATGAACGGCGCGATCGCGCGGCGGCCCTCCGACGCCAGTTTCTTGATCACTGGCTCCCATGCTGTGGCGTCGTCTGGAAAGCCGTGGAGAAGCAAGACCGGCGGTCCGTCTTCAGGACCCGCTTGCAGATACGCAATCTCGAGCCGTGCGGTCCTTAGCGTTCTTCGGTTCATGTTCGTGAGCCTCGTGTGGTCGCAGCGATCAAATGCCAGCGCTCTTTAGTGCTCGGCCCAGTGTCCGGCGCACGTCGTCGCGGGTTGCAAAATCTTGCGATAATCCTACATCTACCTCGACGGCAAAGGGGAGAGCGATGTCGTGTGGCGACGCTCAACAACCGTTCGCGACCAGGGCAGTCAATAACGGCGTGCCAGGCACCCGCGCTGCCCTCGCACGCGGGAAATCAGGAAACCAGCGCCAAACAGACTTTTGGAGGCCCCTTGTGAACGGATGGACCTTGGAACGGCGCGCACGGCAGGCGCAGGCGATCAAGAAGTGGCGGCCTTGGGAGCGGTCAATAGGGCCGCGAAGCGCCAAGGGTAAGGCGCGGGTGTCACGCAACGCCTGGAAGGGCGGGCATCGGCCGCAGTGGCGGGCGGTGGTGCATTCGCTGAATGCCGGGTTGCGGGCGCAGCGGGCCTTGGCGATGCCGTGAAGGTGCGACGCACTAGATAGCGCGTGACGGTGATGCGGTGTCTAGCTCGATGTCGCGCCAAGCTTACGCACCCCGGGGCTGGACCGTTTGCACAGGGACTAGCATTTAGCATCCA
>JANMUX010000175.1:0-7169 GCA_031392125.1 Acidobacteriota bacterium
TGGCCGACCAGGCGTTCGCCGGTCTTGCTGAAGGCCACAACCGACGGGGTGATCCGGCTTCCTTCCGCGTTCTGAATGACGGTGGGCTGGTCGCCTTCCATCACTGCCACGACGGAATTGGTGGTGCCCAGATCGATGCCAATAATTTTGCTCATGCTCGTAGTATGAAATGTGAGTCAAAGACTGTCAATCTGAACTATGGCGCCGTTCGCTCTCGGGGCCGAACTGACTGATATACTGAGACTTACCGTCAGGCATGACCATCGCCATCCGCTACGCCCGTCACGCCGGCATTGCGGCACTATTTGTCGCCGCTGCCCTGCTCGGCACGCTCGCCGGGGTGGTGTTCGCCTACTCGGACGACCTGCCCGAGGTGAGCGCGCTCGACGATTACGCTCCAAACACCATCACGCGCGTCCTCGGTAAGGACAATCAACTCGTGGGCGAGTTCGCCGTCGAGCGGCGCGTCGTGATTCATTACAACGACATTCCCGAGAACCTGCGGCAAGCCATCCTGGCGGCCGAAGACGGCGACTTCTTCGATCATGCCGGCTTGAGTATTTCGCGCATGATGCTGGCACTGGTGCGAGACATCGTGTCGCGCGGCCGCGTGCCCGGCGGCAGCACGCTCACCCAGCAACTGGCCCGCAACCTGTTTGCCACCAACATCGGGTTCACCACCGGTGATCGCTCCTGGGAACGCAAGATCAAGGAGTCGCTAGTCGCCGTCCAGATCGAAAAGCGATACACGAAGCCGGAAATCTTCACGATGTACTGCAACCAGATCTATTTCGGGCATGGCGCGTACGGCGTTGAGGCAGCCTCGCAGCTGTACTTCCGCAAGCCCGCCAAGGAGCTGGCGCTCGAGGAGGCCGCGACCATTGCCGGCATCATCCAGGGCAACGTCCGCCAAAGCCCGTTCGTCAACCCCGAGGCCACCCGCCGCCGCCGCAACTACGCGCTCGACCGCATGGCGACCGAGGGTTTTATCGCGGCTGACGTCGCCGAACAGGCCAAACAGAAGCCGATCGTCGTCGGGGGCGACCCGACGACCGAAAGCAGCCAGGCACCCTATTTCCTGGAAGAGGTCCGAAAGCAGCTGGAGGCCAACTACGGCGCCAAGGCGCTCTACGAGAGCGGCCTGAGCGTGCGCACCGCCCTCGATGTGCGCCTGCAGCACGCCGCGAACCTTGCGATTGACCGCGGATTGCGGCGAGTCGACAAGCGCCGGGGCTTTCGCAAGCCGAAACGCAACGTGATTGCCGAAGGGCGAACCGTTGACAACTTCAAGCACGATCGCTGGGCCCGCCGCATGGCCGCCGGGGACATCGTGCCGGCCGTCGTGCGGTCGGTTGACAGTACCAGTGCGAAGTTGCGCATTGGCGCTTTGCAGGGCGAACTGACCAAGGCGGGCATCCAGTGGACGCGACGAACCTCACCCGCCGAGATGTTCAAAGTTGGCGACCTGATCGACGTGGAGCTGACCAAGATCGACAACCAAGCGGCGACGGTGACGCTGGAACAAACGCCGCTGCTCGAAGGCGCGCTGGTCGCCATCGACAACCACTCCGGCCAGGTGCTGGCCATGGTCGGGGGCTACAGCTTCGGCCGCAGCAAGTTCAACCGCGCGACCCAGGCGTACCGGCAGATGGGCTCAACCGTGAAGCCCATTCTGTACACCGCCGCGATCGACCGCGGTCTGACGCCGACGTCGCTGCTGGTGGACGAGCCGACGGGGTTCGATGCCGGTGCCGGGCAGCCGACCTATCGCCCGCGCAATTACGACCGCAAGTTCGAGGGGACCATGACCCTGCGCCAGGCGCTCGAACAGTCCCGCAATATTCCCGCGGTCAAGGTCATCGAGATGCTCGGGCCGAACCAGGTCGCGTCGTACGCGAAGAAGTTCGGCTTCGCCCAGGAGTTCAGGCCCTTCCTCTCGATGGCGCTCGGCGCCCAGGAAGTGACGCTGATGGAGATCACCAGCGCGTTTTCGGCCTTTCCCAACCACGGCATCCGCATGGAGCCGTTCCTCGCCCACTCCATCACCGACCGCGAAGGCGGCCTGCTCGAGGAGCGCCGGCCCCAGCCCAAGGACGCGATCCGGGCCGACACGGCCTATGTGATGACGAACCTGCTGCAGGGCGTCGTCCAGCGCGGAACCGCGGCGTCGGCGCAGTCGCTCAATTGGCCGCTGGCCGGCAAGACCGGCACGGTTGACGACAACACCGACGCGTGGTTCATTGGCTTCGATCCCAACATCACGGTTGGCGTCTGGATGGGCAACGACGAGAAGAAGCCGATCGGCGGCAACGAAACGGGCACCACCGCGGCCCTGCCGATGTGGATCGACTTCATGAAGGCCTATCTCGATCTCTACGGCAACCGCGAACACCCACCCACGTTCGATCCGCCCGGCAACATCGTGTTCATGAGCGTCGATCGCGATACCGGCGAACCAGCCGGAGACGGGAACGCGCGCGCGATCACCGAAGCGTTCATCTCCGGCACCCAGCCCAGTCGGCAGTAGCAGCGCTCGCTACTCATCGTCATCGTCTGCCGACGCCTGGCCCAGCGTGCCCGTGGCCTTCTGCATCAGGTAGGTCTTGATGAAGACGTCGATATCGCCGTTCAAGACCTTGTCGACCTGCCCCTCGGAAAACTTGGTCCGGTGATCCTTGATCATCTGGTAGGGCTGCAGCACGTAGCTGCGAATCTGCGAGCCAAACGCGATGTCCTTCTTGGCGCCGCCGATTTGTGACAGCTTGTCCTGCTGCTCTTTCTGCCTCAAGTCGTACAACTTGGCCTTGAGTACTTTCATGGCCACGTCCTTGTTCTTGTGCTGCGAGCGCTCGTTCTGGCACGACGTGACGATACCCGTGGGCAGGTGCGTAATGCGGACGGCTGAATCGGTGACGTTGACGTGCTGGCCGCCGGCGCCGCTCGACCGATAGGTGTCGATGCGCAATTCCTTGTCGGGAATGTCGATCTCAACCTCGTCATCGAACTCGGGCCACACGTAGAGCGAGGCGAATGAAGTGTGCCGGCGCGCTGCCTGGTCGAATGGGGAGATGCGCACGAGACGATGGACGCCGGCCTCGGCGGCCATCAGACCGAAGGCGTACTCACCGGTGAGCGTGAAGGTCACGCTTTTCAGGCCGGCCTCTTCGCCGGGCTGGTACTCGAGCATCTCGCGCTTGAAGCCGCGGCGCTCGGCCCACTTCAGGTACATGCGGAGCAGCATCTCGGCCCAATCCTGGGACTCGACTCCGCCGGCGCCGGGATGAATGGTGATGATGGCGTTGGCCAGGTCATGCTCGCCGCTGAGCATCTTCTTGGTCTCGGCGGCATCAACCTGCTGGCCCAGGGCATCAAGGGCGCGCGACAGGTCGGCCAGCACGTCCTCCCCGCTGCGGGCCCACTCGAGCAGCACGCCAATGTCGTCCGCCTTGGTGGCCAGGCTGGCGCTAAGCTCGATATCGTCGGCGAGACGCCGCTGGCGCTGCAATGTTTTCTGCGCGTCAGCCTGGTTGTCCCAGAAGCTGGCGGCCGCGACCTTCTGTTCGAGTTGCGCTAGCTCACCCGGATCATGCGCACCGTCAAAGATAGCTCCGCATGTCAGCGGCCCGCTTCAGCAGGTCGGTGGAGCGGCGGACGAGGTCATCGATCACGAGTGCCACGCGAATCTCCTTGCAGCGGTCAGCGTTCCGCCTTCAGCCAAGCGGCCACGCCGAGCGCGAGCACCGTGAGCACGGTGGACACCAGCGCGACCAGGTCTCCAATTCTGGCATACAGCGTCCGCTCCTGCACGAAGCGCGCCTCACCAACCACGGCGACGGTCTCGAAAAGATTGGTGCGGATGATGACGCGCCCGTACGGGTCGATGATCCCGCTGACGCCCGTGTTGGCCGCGCGCACCAGGTACCGGCCTTGCTCGACCGCGCGCATGGCCGCCATGTCGAAATGTTGATAGGCGGCCGACGATTCGCCGTACCAGGCGTCGTTGGTAATCGTGGTGAGCATCTCGCTGCCCTGCCGCACCGCCTCGCGGGCCTGGCTGGGATAGGTCACTTCGTAGCAGATCGCCGTGCTGACCATGTGCTCGCGAACGGGCAGCATGGTGACGCGCTCTCCGGGCGTAAACGCCGAGACCGCCTCGACCAACGGCCCGACAAAAAATAACAAGCTCTGAAACGGGACGTACTCACCAAACGGCACCAGGTGCATCTTGCGATAGACCGCGGCAGTCGCACCGGCCGAGTCGAGCATGAACGCGGCGTTGTAATAGCGGTCTTGCTGCGAGGCACGCTCGACCTCGTCGCTGCCGAGCAACAAGGGCTTGCCCAACTGGCGCACCATTGAACGAACCACCTCGGCCTGTGGGTCATCCTGGAAGAAAAACGGTGTCGCCGATTCGGGCCACAGCAGGAAGTCGGCACCGTTGTCAGCGGCCTGGCGAGTCAACTGGAGATAGCGATCGACGATCATGCCGGCGCGCGCCGGGTTCCACTTGTCGACCTGCGCGATGTTGGCCTGAATCAGGCCCACGCGCACGGGTTCACCCTGCGTAAGTCGGTTTGCTGCCAGCCGCTGGCCGCCCCACACGGACGCCGCGGTGATCATCGCCAGCGTCGCCACCAACGCCACGACCCGGAGGCGGCCCGCCGCGACGGCGGTGGCGGCGAAGCCAACGTTGATCAGCGCGACAAAGGCCGAAAGGCCGAAAACGCCGACGAGGCTGGCGAGCTGCGCAATCGGCAGCAGCGTCACCATGGTGTTGCCTAAGGGAATCCATGGAAAGCCGCCGAACAGGAAGCCGCGGGTGTACTCGGCCGCCACCCAGGTGGCAGGTGCCAGCAACAATCCCACCAGCCCGAATCGCCGGATGAAGATTGCAGCGGCCGCCGATGCGAGCGCCACATATGTGGCCATATACAAGACCAGCAGGCCCGTGACGAACACCGCCACCGGCCATGGCAAGCCACCGAAGGTTTGCACGGTGGCACCGGTCCAGTAGACCGTGCCGGCGAAATGGATAAAGCCCGCGATCAAGCCAAGCCGGAAGCCGCGGCCGGTGCTGACACCAGCCGGCTGCCCGGGCCGGCCGTTCCAGCCACTAAGGGCGACGTAAAGCGGCACCAGCGCGATGAATGCGGCCGCGGGATGCCCGTATTTGGGGAATGACAGCGCCAGCAACACGCCCGAGGCGATTGCCGCCAGCGTGGATGAGGACATCATCAGGAGGGGTTGGACTGCATCGCCGCCTCGAGCAGCGATTCGAGCGACCCGAACTTCTCGTGGTAGTCGGCCTGCGCCCGGCGAATTACATCAAAGGCCTCTTCGCGGCCGTAGACGTGAGTAATCTCGCAGGGGTTTTCGACGCTGCCCGGCACGAGCTTGTAGGTTTCGAAATAGTGAATGAGCCGCGAGACCAATGCCTCCGGACAATCCTGGATGTCGCGGAAACCGCCGTAGGCCGAATCCCCGACTAGCACCGCGACAATCTTGTCGTCGGCCTCGCTGCCGTCGATCATCCGCAAGCCGCCGATCGGGATCGCCTGCAGAAGAATGTCGCCGTGCGACACCGGCCGCTCGGTGAGGACACACACATCCAGTGGATCAAGGTCGCCACTGATCGCCAACCGCCCGGTCTTTTCAGTGCTGAGCTCGGCGACCCTGGTACCGCAGTAGGTTTGCGGCAACAAACCGTACAGAGCCGGGCAGAAGTTCGAAAACCGCTGCGGGCGATCGAGCTTGAGCAACCCGGTGGGCTTGTCGAGTTCGTATTTCACGGTGTCGGACGGCGTGATCTCGATGTAGCAGGTGACCACATCCGAGCCTTTTTCGCCCAGCCGAACACCGTGCCAGGGATGCGCCCGAAACAGCCGGCCCATCAACTGCCACAGCGGCGGTCGAGACTTCGCGGGGTTTACCATGGGCGCCCTAGCGGACGACCCAGGGCTTGAACTGTTCTTCTTTTTGCAGCCGCGCCGCCACGGTGTCGGCTTCGCCGCGTTCCTTGAATTTGCCGACGCGAACCCGGAACACTGACGGCGCGCCCTTCGCAGGTGCCAGCACGTAGGCCGGATAGCCCTTGCCCGCGAGGCGCTTGGCCATGGCATCGGCTTCGGCCCGCTCCTTCAACGCCGCAATCTGAATCGCGAAGCCAGTGCCGGCGGGCTCGGTAGATGCCGCAGCGGCTGGCACAGCAGCGGCCGGGGCGGCCGGCACGCGCGGCGCGGCAACGGGTGGCGCGGTGGCGGTCGCCGCCGGTGCTTCAGGTTTCGGCGTCGGCGGTTCAGCGGCCGGCGCTGGGTCGGCCGACTTCTTCAGCGGGTCGTTGGCGGCGTCGTTGCCCGTGAGGCGCTCGGCATAGCTCAACTTCTCGCCCGCCGTGACCGGCGCGCTACTTGAACCCTGTCCCATGGACGCCGGCGGCAGCGGCGGCTCAGTCTCGGTCGCAGCGGCGACGGTGCCCTCGGCGCCATCTGGCAACCCGCGCTCGCCACGGACTCCGCGGCCGACCTGGACGCCCAGCAGGAAAATGCCTACGGCTATCACCACGAAGGCCATGGCCATGAAGACCAGCTGCTTGCCATTCAGCTGGATCTCGCGAAATGCGTCGTCTTGGGTAGTTGCCATCAATGCAGATCTGGGCAGAATTTTACCACGGGCCTCCGCCGATCCTTGCTTTCAACGCGAGTGCGTCCGTTGACTTGGGGTCGAGGGCCAGCGCGCGGTCGATCTCGCTGCGGGCCGACGCCGTGTCCTGCACCTGGAGAAACGCCTCGGCCAGGGCAATGTGGGCCGGCACGGTCTCTTCGCTCCAGATCGCGATTTTCAGGGCCTCGACGGCTTCCTCGGCGCGCCCGCCTCGCAGGTGCAGGCGCCCCAGCATCAGGTGAGCTTCCGCCAGGTAGGGTGACAAATACAGGGCCCGTCGCAATTCCTGGATCGCCTCGCGGTCGGCTTCGCGCTGATAGGCGCGGCGACCGGCGTCGAGGTGAAAGGCGGCGAGCGCGTCCTGATCGCGTTGGCCGGCCGTGGTGAGAATCGCATCGACGCTCGTGGCCGAAGGCGAGAGCCCTTCTGCCAGCCGTTCCAGGCCGCGGGGAACCGGGTCACCGGCCCGCGCCTCCCAGCCGGCGTACTTCGACGACAGGCGGGTCGCC
>JANMUX010000224.1:0-19185 GCA_031392125.1 Acidobacteriota bacterium
GGCCATCTTCATGGGCCTCAGCCGTGTCGTGAAGGAGTATTTGGCGGCGCTCGATGGTTAAGGTCGCGAAGTCGGCCTGGCGGCTCGTGGTCGTCCTGGCGATGGCCACCGCGGCGGGGTCGACGGCCGAAGCCTCGGGCCGGGCGGTCACCCTTCCTTCTCTCGACGGCACGACGCTGGCCGGCGAGTATTTTGAAGCCTCGTCGCGTCCAGCGCCTGCGGTCGTGCTCGTGCACATGCTCACGCGCAGCAAGAACGATTGGGGTAGCCTCGCCGATCGCATCCAGGAAGCGGGCATCACCGCGCTCGCCATCGACCTGCGCGGCCACGGTGCCTCGTCTGGGTCGCCGCACGCGCTTGGTGAGATGGTGCAGGATGTGCGCGCGGCCGTGCAATGGCTCGCCGCCCGCCAGGGTGTTCGGCCCACGTCGATCGGCTTGATCGGCGCCTCGCTTGGCGCCAGCCTGTCGCTGCTGGCGAGCGTGGAACTGCCGGCGGTCCGCGCCATCGCCTTGCTATCGCCGTCGCTCGACTATCGTGGGCTACGCACCGACGTCAACCTGGTCAGGCGGCTGGGCGGGCGCTCGATTTGGCTGGCGGCCAGCGCCGAAGATCCCCTGGCCTTGCGGACGCTGCGCGACTTTGCGGCCGAGAATTCAGGCCCGCGCGAACAAACAATCTCGACTACCGCCGCGCACGGCACGGCCCTGCTGGAGCGCGACGCCGAGATCGCCCGCGCGCTGGTGGACTGGCTGCGCCGCTCGTTGCTATCCTGAGGGTTCCCCATGAGAGCGGATGCAATCGTCTTCGGCATTGCCGGATCGCTGTTCGGCCTGATTATCGGATGGGTGCTCGGCACCCAGAACGCGGGCGGAACCGCCCGGCTGGCCGCACCAGTCACGCAGGCGGCTCCCGCCACTCCGGCGGCAGCGCCCGCCGCGGCCCAGCCGGCGCCGCTCGACCCGGCGCGCGTGCAGGCACTGCAGGCGGCGGCCGAGAAAGACCCCAAGGACGTGCAATCGCGCGTGCAGCTTGGCAACCTGTTCTTCGACGCCGAGCAGTATCCGCAATCGATCGCGTGGTACGAGCGCGCCCTTGCCCTCACGCCGGCCGACACCAATGTCTCGACCGACCTCGGCGTGGCCTACTACTACACGAACCAGGCCGACCGCGCGCTCAAGCAGTTCGAGGTCTCGCTGGCGAGCGATCCCAAGCACATCAAGACGTTGTTGAACGTGGGCATCGTGCGTGCGTTCGGCAAGAACGATCTCGCGGGAGCCGCCAAGGCATGGGAAGAAGTGGTGGCGCTCTCTCCGGACTCTCCTGAAGGGCAAGCCGCCAAGAAGGGGCTCGAAGGCGTGAAGAACGCTGGAGCCGGGACCACGGGGAAGTAGCTCGTGGTCCGCGCGCTCCTCATCCTCGTGTTGTTTTCGGTGTTCGCGCGCATCTTCTGGCGCTTCATCGCGGCAGTGGTGCGGGGCGCGTCAATTCCGCCGTCAGGCGGCGCGCGCCGCAACAGCGCGCCCTCGCCTGTCAGGATGCAGCCGTGCCCTGTCTGCGGCACCTACGTCGTGCCGGGCAAGGCGATTAGCGCCGTCAGCGGCGGCGCCCCGGTCCACTTTTGCAGCGAGAAGTGCCGCAGCGAGTATGCCGCCCGATGAACGCCGAAGAACAGGCCCGCGCCGACATCGTCGAAGTAGGCCGCCGCTTGTGGCAGCGCGGCTACGTCGCGTCGAACGACGGCAACATCAGCGTTCGGCTGGACGAGAACCGGTTGATCACCACGCCGAAGAGCGTGTCGAAGGGGTTCATGACCCCGGACATGATGGTGATCACCGATCTCGAGGGTAAGCGGATCGCCGGCGAGCGTGAACCTTCTTCTGAGTTGAAGATGCACCTCGAGGTGTATCGCAATCGTCCCGATGCCGGCGCCGTCGTCCACGCGCATCCACCAACCGCCACGGGATTCGCCGTCGCCGGCATTGCCCTCGATCGCGCGGTGCTGGCCGAGGTCATCACCACGCTCGGCAGCATTCCAATCGCCGAGTACGCGACGCCTTCGACCGAGGAGCTGCCTGCGGCGGTGCGGAAGTACGTGAAGGCGCACGACGGGCTGCTGCTGGCGAACCACGGCGCCCTGGCGCTGGCCGGCGACGTGATGTCGGCGTATTACCGAATGGAGACCATCGAGCACTTCGCGAAGATCAGCCTGGTGGCGCGCACGCTCGGTCGCGAGAACGTGCTGTCGCGAGGCGAGGTTGACCGCCTGCAGGGCCTGCGCGGCATGTACGGCATTTCATCGCCGGCGCCGATTTGCACCGACGACAGCCGTCCCGCCGGCAGCGGCCAGCTGGATTGCCAGATCGTCCAGGCGCCGCTCTCGAATGAGCGGCTGGTGCTCCACAACTTGCCGACGCCGCCAACCGGCACGGACGGGGAAATTCGGCTAACATACCGCGAGCTAACTGCACTGATTGAGGACGCGATTCGCGCGCTCAAGTGACAAATGCGTCTCGAGGTCCTGAGGTCCTGAGGTCTTGAGGTCTTGAATTTCAAGACCCTGAGTCCCAAGTCCCCAAGACCCCAAGACCCCAAGACCTGGAGAAACGTTAATGGGTGAAGCACTCGGCATGATCGAAACCAAGGGTCTGGTCGCAATGATCGAAGCGGCCGATGCCATGGTGAAGGCTGCCAAAGTGACGCTGGTCGGCTGGGAGAAAATCGGTGCCGGTTACGTGACCGCGATTGTTCGCGGCGACGTCGCGGCCGTGAAGGCCGCCACCGACGCCGGCGCGGCCGCTGCGCGCCGCGTGGGCGAGCTGGTGTCGGTGCACGTGATCCCGCGTCCGCACGCCAACCTCGAAGACGTCCTGCCGATCGGCAAAGCCAACGCCAAGGGGTAGGGCATGCTCCTCGCCCGCATCGTCGGCACCGTGGTCGCGACCCGGAAGGATCCGCGCCTGGTCAGCAGCAAGCTGTTGCTGGCCCGCGCCGTGGATCCGAGGGGTAAGCCCGAGGGCAATTACCTGGTCGCCATCGACACCGTTGACGCCGGCGTGGGGGAGTTGGTCCTGATTGTCAGCGGCAGCTCAGCCCGCCTGGCGGTCGGGATGAAAGATGTGCCGGTCGATGCCGCGGTGGTCGGTATCGTCGATGCTGTCGACGTCACCGAGTAGCGCCATGCAGCTGGCTCGCGTGATCGGCGACGTCGTCGCCTCCCACAAAGACCCCGGATTCAATAGCACCAAGCTCCTCATCCTGCAGCCGATCGCCGCCGACGGCAAAGACGTTGGCCGGACGCTGGTCGCGGTTGACTCGGTTGGCGCCGGCGTCGGCGAAACCGTTTTCTTCGTCCGCGGCAAAGAGGCCAGCTATCCCTTTCATCCCACCGAGATGGCCGCGGATGCCGGCATCGTCGGGATTGTCGACCAGCCGCAGAAATTTAACACCGACAGACAGCCACGAGATTGAGCGCCGGTTAGACAGAGATGATTATTGGACGGGTCGTCGGCAGCGTCGTCGCGAGTCACAAGCGTCCGGAATTCGAGGGTGCCAAGCTGATGCTCGTGCAGCCTGAAACGCCGCAAGGCGTGGCTACCGGCGCCACTTTGCTCGCCATTGATTCGGTGGGCGCTGGCATCGACGAGCGCGTCCTGGTCGTGATTGAGGGCCGGGCGGCGGGTGAAGCGCTGGGCAAGAAACGCGCGCCGGTCGACGCGGCGATTATCGGTATCGTCGATCAACTGGAGTTTGTCGAATGACAGACGACGAGATTCGATCGCTGGTGCGGGTGGCCATCCAGAAGCATCTTGGCGCTCCTGCCTTCGCGCAAAGCGGTTCGCTCGACACGCCTGGTGCCGCCCCGGTGCCGCCTCCGCTCTCGATCAGTTTCGGCCGCTACGCCTTGGCGCGCGCCGAGGACGACACCATGTGTCTCATCGAGCCTGCAGTGAAGTGCAACCACTGCGGTTACTGCCAGTGCCACGGCCACTAGTAGGTCCTTGAAACCATCTGTTCTCGTTACCCGACGACTTCCCTCATCGGTCATCGCCCGGCTCGAAGACGGTTGCGATGTCGATCTCTATACCGGCAGCACCGCGATCTCTCGTGAGGAACTTCAGACGCGCATAGCCGGCAAGCACGCGGTGGTGTGCCTGCTCACTGACGCCATCGACGCTGGTGTGCTTGACGCTGCGGGACCGCAGCTCAAGATCGTGGCGAACGTCGCTGTTGGCTACAACAACATCGACGTGCCGGCTTGCCGCGCGCGCGGCGTGGCCGTGACGAACACGCCAGACGTGCTGACCAACGCGTGCGCCGACTTCACCTGGGCGCTGATTCTGGCGGTGACTCGCCGCCTGGGAGAGGGTGAACGCGTTGTCCGCGCCGGTGCGTGGGGTGGCTGGGCGCTCGACTACATGCTGGGCATGGAACTGCGAGGCAAACAGCTTGGCCTGGTCGGCCTGGGCCGCATTGGCCGCGCGGTCGCCGACAAGGCTCCGGCCTTCGGCATGACAGTGGCCTATGCGACGCGCACCCCCGCCGACCTCGCCGGCGCCACACACCTGCCGCTTGATCGGCTGCTGGCGTCCTCTGACGTGGTGTCGCTGCATTGTCCGATGACGCCCGAGACCAGGCATCTAATTGACCAGAAGGCGCTGACCAAGATGAAGCGATCGGCCTACTTGATCAACACCTCGCGCGGTCCGGTCGTCGATGAGGGCGCGCTGGCGTGGGCGCTCAAGGAACGCCTGATTGCCGGCGCAGCTCTCGACGTCTACGAAAAGGAACCGGAGATTCACGCCGGCCTCATGTCGCTCGAGAACGTGCTGCTGATTCCCCACCTTGCGAGCGCCACCACCGAAACGCGCACTGGTATGGCTGACCTCGCCGTCTCTAACGCGCTCGCCGTGCTCAACGGACAGCCGCCACTGACGCCGGTGTAATGAACGCGGGTTCTCCTGCAGCCTCGGTCGACCGCGTCATGCGCACGCTGGCCCGCAAGATCGACGGCATGGAACTGCCCGCGGTCGAGAAGATCTCACAGAGCCAGCAGGAAGCGCCGTTCCAGATCCTGATTTCTACGCTGTTGTCTGCGCGAACCCAGGACGCCACCACGCTGGCGGCCTCGACGCGGCTCTTCAAGAAGGCCCCCACCGCCAAGGCGGTCGCAGCGCTCTCGGTTAAGCAGATCGAAAAGCTGATCTATCCAGTCGGCTTCTACCGCAACAAGGCCGTGTTCGTGAAAGAGGCCAGCCAGATGCTGGTCGCCACGTTCGGCGGCCAGGTGCCATCGACGCTCGACGAGCTGATTCGCTTGCCGGGCGTCGGGCGCAAGACCGCCAACCTGGTGATGATCCTGGCCTTCCAGAGCCAGACCAGCATCTGCGTAGACATCCACGTCCACCGAATTTCAAATCGCCTGGGGTGGGTCCAGACCCGAGACCCGCAAGCGACCGAGCAGGCCCTCTACCGGGTCATCCAGCCGCGTTGGTGGCCGCTCATCAACCTCTACCTCGTCACCTGGGGTCAGAACGTCTGCCGCCCGGTGTATCCTCGATGTGGCGATTGCGCCATCATTTCCGACTGCCGACGCGTCGGTGTCGAGCGCGTGGGCAAGTCCAAGCGTGATGGACAAACCTGACGGTTTGTCCCTACAGGGGGAGGCAGCTCGATGTTCGTTCGGATCCTGACGTTCGTTCTCGTAAGTGTGTTGGCGGGTGCCGTAGCCACCTCTGCCCAGACGTCCCCGGCCAAACCCGCCCCGGCCAAGACGCCGGCGGCCGCGGCCAAGCCGGGCCAGACTTCTCCGGGGGCTGGTCCCGTGATCGTGGTGGAAACCGAGAAGGGCACGTTCGAGTTTGAGACCTATCCCAACGAGGCGCCGAAAACCGTGGCGCACATCATCGGCCTGGTCAACAAACGCTTCTACAACGGCCAACGCGTGCATCGCGTGGTGCCCGGTTTCGTCATCCAGATGGGCGATCCCCAGACGCGCGACATGACCAAGCAGGCCGCGTGGGGCAATGGCGGTAGCGGCACACCTGTGGGCGCGGCCGAGATTTCGAAGACCCGCACGCACGTTCGCGGCGCGGTGGCCATGGCGCACGCCGGCGATGCAGCCAAGGCCGACAGCCAGTTCTACGTGACGTTGGCGGAGGTGCATCGCCTCGATGCCGATTACACGGTGTTCGGTAAGGTCATTTCGGGCATGGACGTGGTGATGAAGATCGCGCAGCCCGATCGCATTGTCAGAGTAACCGTGCGCGGGGCAAAGTAGCGACGCCTGCAAGTTCCGGAAACCGCTCGACGAGCTCGGCCGGCATCGGCGCCGTCACGGGCTCGTCCAGCAGTTTCTTAAGCGTGGTGGCGTTAGCCACCGCTTGCGCCGAGAAGTGATTGTTCAGTAGCAGGTAAGCCTTCTTCGCGGCCTGCTGCGCCTGCCGCACCTTGCTGGCAATCGGGGTCAGTTCCTGCGTGGTGTAGTGGTAGTTGTACCGGTCTTCGGCCTCATCGTGAGCCCACCATTGCGCGGCGTTGCGGCCGTGCAGGCGGAGGTAGAACAGCTCGCCATCTCCGGCCTCCAGGTCCTGGCGAATCGACGAATCGAACTTGGGTTCATCGATCTGCACCCATGTCACGTGGCGCGCACTCAACACCTTGTGCGTCTCCGCGGCCGCATCGCTCCACGACGCGTGCCGCAGCTCCACCGCCAGCTGGTAGCCCGAGAAGGTCCGCAACAGCCAGTCCAGGTAGCTCACCGCTTCTGGCGAGAAGTGAAAACTCGGCGGAAACTGTGCCAGCAGTGGCCCGAGCTTGCCGGCCGCGGCCAGCGGATCGATACCGCCCTTGAACGCATCAACATCAGCCTGCGAGAGGGGCGTGGCGTCGCTCGTCATGCCCGGATGCGTGAACTTCTGGTACAGCTTCACGGCGAACTCGAAATCCCCCGGCGTGCGCCGCGCCCATCCGAGCGTGACGTTGGGCCTTGGCTGGCCGTAAAACGTGCTGTTCACCTCGACGAGGTTGAACCGTTCGGAATAGAAGGACAGTTCGTCGAATCCGCGCTGGCGGTCTTCAGGCAGCGGATAGAAGATCCCGTTCCAGGTGCCCCGCCCCGATGGGTAATTCCAGCCCGAGGTTCCGATGCGCAGCTGCACACGCTAAAATAGCAAGGTTCCGGGTCGCGGATCCCCTGATCCCTGGCCCTTGCTCCATGCTGACGATCAACGAGATATTCCACTCCATTCAGGGCGAGTCCACCCACGCTGGCCGGCCGTGCGTCTTCGTACGTCTTACCGCGTGCGACCTGCGCTGCCGCTGGTGCGACACGCCCTACGCCTTCCACGAGGGGCACAAGATGACCGTGGACGAGGTGCTGGCCGACGTTGAGGCCCGTGGCTGCCCGGTCGTGGAAGTGACCGGAGGCGAACCGTTGCTGCAGGCCGACGTCTACCCGCTGATGCAGCGATTGCTCGATGCCGGCAAGACCGTGCTGGTCGAAACCGGCGGACATCGCAGCATCGCACAAGTGCCGCCCGGCGTCGTTCGCATCATGGACGTCAAGTGTCCAGGGTCTGGCGAAGCGGGCCGGAACGACTGGACCAACATGGCCCTGCTCACCTCCCGCGACGAGGTGAAGTTCGTGATCGCCGATCGCGTGGACTACGAATACGCCCGGGAGATTGTGCAGCGGGAGAAGCTCAGCGAGCGCGTTGCGGCCGTGCTGTTCTCGCCGGTGCACGGCGAGCTGGCTGGCAAGCAGCTGGCCGAGTGGGTGATTGCGGACCGGCTCGCGGTTCGCGTCCAGCTGCAAATGCATAAGTACATCTGGACGCCAGAGACGCGCGGTGTCTAAGGCCGGGGATCGGGGATCGAGGACCGGGGATCGGGGATCGAGGACCGGGGATCAGGGATCGGGGATCGGGGATCAGGGATCGGGGAACACGGAACAGGAGGCACGGCCACGGGCCGTCGTTCTGCTGAGCGGCGGGCTTGATTCCTATACCGCCGCCGCCGTCGCCAAGCGAGACGGGTTTGCCTTGTCGGCGCTCAGCATCAACTACGGCCAGCGCCACGTGCGTGAGCTCGATGCCTCGCGCGCCGTGGCGGCCGCGCTCGGTGTCGAACGCCACCTCGAACTCGCCCTCGACCTTTCGCAGATTGGCGGCTCATCGCTGACCTCGTCTGCGATCGACGTGCCCAAGGATTCCACCTTCGCCAATGCTAATGCGGACAAGCACGCCATGGTCATTCCGAACACTTACGTGCCGGCACGCAACACCATCTTCCTGTCGATGGCGCTTGGCTGGGCCGAGGTGCTCGGCGCGGCCGACATCGTGATTGGCGTCAACGCGCTCGACTATTCCGGCTATCCTGACTGTCGGCCAGAGTTCATTCACGCGTTCGAGCACCTCGCCCGGCTGGCCACCAGGGCCGGCGTCGAAGGGCAGCCACTCACCATCCACACGCCGCTGATCAGCCTCTCGAAGGCCGACATCATCCGCATGGGGTTGTCGCTCGGTCTCGACTACGGACTGACCCACAGCTGTTACGACCCGCCCCCGTCGGGGCGGCCGTGCGGTCACTGTGACAGCTGCCAGCTGCGCGCCGCGGGTTTTGCACAAGCCGGTGCAACCGACCCGCTAATCGCCGCGGCAGGCTGATACCATTCGCCCGTAACCATCGTGGCCCAGCCGCTCAGACGTCAGGTCCTCACCGTAATTGCGATCCTTACCGTGGTGGTGTACGCCGCCATCGGCTACGGCGCGTATTTCACGTATGGCGAACACGTCCGCCAGCTGGCGGACGAGACCTCGACCATGGCGGCAACGGTCGTGGTGTACGTGAATCGCAATCTCGAGGCAGCCGATGCCGTGGCGGTGACCGCCTCGCGCCACCCCAGCATGCGCGCGCTCGATCCCACGGCCACCACTGAAGTGCTGTTGCCACTGGTGGGCGGACGCGACCGCTTGCTCAACAACGCCTTGATGGCCGACGCGAACGGCCAGGTACAGGCCTGGGCACGGCCGCCGGATGCCAGGGTCGAGGGCCTGGTCGATTCCGCCTGGCTCAAGTCGATCGCCGACACCGGCCAGACGATGGTCAGCCCAATGCTGGGCGGGCCGGGCGATTCCTCACACGCCATCATGCTGGGCTACCCGATCACGTCGCTCGACAACTCGGTCGTCGGGGTCATGGGCCTGTCGGTTCACCTTGAAGGGCTCGAGCAGATTCTCAAGTCGATTCCGCTGCCCGCCGGCTCGGTGGTGACGCTCACCGATCACAACAGTGTCGTGGTCGCCCGCAGTCTCGATGCCGCGCGCTACGTGGGCCGGCCGATCAACTCGCCGTCGGAGCGCCGCGAGCCGGAGGATGTCCCGGCCACCGTGATCCGAACCGGGGTCGATGGCATCGAACGCGTCTTTGGCAACGCCGTGGTCGAACGCGGGCCCTGGCTGGCAAGCGTCGGCATTCCCACCAGCGTGGCCAGGGGGCGAACGATCCCGTTCTACCAGCGCAACTTCGGCATTTCACTGGTGTCCTCCCTCCTGATTGTCGGGGTCGCGTTTGCCTTTGGCCGCCGCTGGCTGAAGGCCTTCGATCACTTGGACGAGACGGCCCGCCGCGTAAGCCGTGGCGACCTCTCGCCGCTCGATCAGCAGCCGATGCCGACTGCCGAGATGGCGCACCTGCAGCAGACCGTCAGCGACATGATCACCAACCTGCAAAGCGCGCGTGAGTCGATCGCCGCGCAGGTCGATGACGAACGGCGCATGCGCGAGGAGCTGCAGTCGCTGCAGCAGCAGGTGATTCGGCAAGAGCGCCTGGCGGCCATCGGCGTGCTGGTGTCGGGCGTCGCCCACGAGTTGAACAACCCGCTGCAGGCAATTCTTGGCTTCTCCGAGCTGCTGCAGATGCAAAAGGACATGCCGGAGTCAGCGCGGGCCGACCTGACGCTGATTCAGAAGGAAAGCACGCGCGCCAGCGCCATCATCCGCAACCTGTCGCGATTCGGCCGGCAGATGTCAGAGCCCTCACCGGTGAAGCTGCGCGACGTCGTCGCGTCGGTGATGGAGTTGCGGCAGCGCAAGCTCGAGGAACTCAATATCCGCATCGAGGTTGACGAGAAGTCCGTGGCGCCGGTGATGGCGATCTTCACCGAGTTGCAGCAGGTGCTGCTCAACTTCGCCATTAACGCCGAACAGGCCATCGTTCAAAGCGGCGGCGAGCGACGGCAAGTCGTGGTTCGCACCGGCGATCGCGACGGCTGGGCGTGGATCGAAGTCGAAGACTCGGGCTCCGGCGTGTCGCCCGCAGACGAGGCCAAGCTGTTCCAGCCGTTCTACACCACCAAGCCGGTGGGCGAGGGCACGGGACTCGGCCTGTCAGTCAGCTACGACATTATCCGCTCGCACGGCGGCCGCATCGGCTACCGCGGCGCCTCCGGCGGCGGGGCGGTGTTCTTCTTCGAGCTGCCGATTGTCCCCTTGGACGACCGCTGATGACCAACCGTCTCTACTACACGGATCCTTACCGCGCCGAGTTTGACGCCACCGTGGTCGGCATCGACACCGTAGACGGCCGCACTCACGTCATCCTCGATCAGACCGCCTTCTATCCCACCTCCGGAGGCCAACCGTTCGACACCGGCACGCTCGGCGGCGCCGCGGTCAGCGAGGTCATCGATCGCGAAGACGGCACCATCGCCCACGTCACCTCGGGGTCGCTCAAGGTCGGGGAGACTGTCCAGGGCGCCATCGATTGGGCGCGTCGCTTCGATCACATGCAGCAGCACACCGGCCAGCACGTGCTGTCGGCGGCCTTCGATCGCCTGTTCGCTATCCGCACCGACAGTTTTCACATGGGTACGGTCTCGGCGACCATCGACCTCGCCCGTGAAGTGAGTGCCACCGAAGTAGCCAGGGCCGAGGACGAAGCCAATAGCATCGTGTGGCAAGACCGCACCGTCGCGATCCGGTTCGCATCAGCTGAAGAAGCCGCGCGGATGCCGCTACGGAAGGAATCCGGTCGCACGGGACCGTTGCGCCTGATCGACGTCGACAATTTCGATCTCTCCGCTTGTGGCGGCACGCACGTGTCGCGAACTGGCGGCGTGGGCGTAATTGCCATCAGCGGGTGGGAGAAATTCCGTGGGGGCGCGCGCGTCGAGTTCCTGTGCGGCGGCCGCGCCCTCGGTCGGTTCCGGCTGTGGCGCGATTCGCTCGCAGCCACGCAAAAGTTTTTGTCGGTGGCTCCGCCAGAGATGGCTGCGGCCGTGGAACGAATGCAGGGAGACAGCAAGGCGCAACAACGTACCCTCCGAAGATTCCAGGAGCAGCTTGCGGTTCACGAAGCGCATGCCCTGCTCGTCAAGGCCGTGCCCTCGGGTGATCACGTCGTGCTGATTGAAGCCCTCGACGGTTGGGACGCGCAAGGCTTGAAGGCCATCAGCGTGGCGGCCGTGGCAGCAAACCCGAACGCGGTCGCGGTGTTGTTCACGACCACCACGCCAGCCCTGGTGGTCATTGCACGTGGCAGTGCGGCGACTACTGATGCCGGTGCGCTGCTCCAGTCACTGGTGGCGCAGTTTGGCGGCAAGGGTGGCGGCAAGCCGGACCTCGCCCAAGGCGGCGGATTGGTCGCGCCGGCCGAACGCCTGATTGCGGCAGTCCGCGCCCTGCTTCGCTGATCCTCAAACTCGGGAAGGTGGCTCGCCACATGAACTGGCACGAACTCCATCGCAGCGTCGTGATGCCGGCGCAATGCGACGTTTACGGGCACATGAACGTGCGGCACTACGCCGCCTGCTTCGACGATGCCAGCTGGCACATGCTGGCGCGGGCCGGCGTGTCGCTTGCCGACTTGCGCTCGCGCGGCATGGGCAGCGTCGTTGCGACCCTGACCATCGACTTTCATCACGAGTTGACCGCAGGGCAGTTGATCCTGGTTTCGGGCGCCTACACCCGCGTGGGCGCGAAGAGCTTCAGCTACGAGATGCGGCTTTACGAAAGTGATTCGATGACCCTCAGCGCGACGCAGAAGACCGTGGAAGTCTGCTTCGACACGGTGGCGCGACGGTCAACCCCGCTGCCCGAGGACGTGCAGTCGAAGCTTGCGCGGCAAGTTGAGCGCGCTGACTGAACCCGACCGCACCTGCCATACTCTTGCCTGATGCGACCTGCCGCGCTGCTGGCCATACTGATCGGGTTCCCGATCCTGCTGTCAGGTCAGTCGCCGAGCGCTTTGCGCGTCACGGTCACGCTGCCAGACGAAGCGCAGAAGCCGACACCAGTATCGCGGCATGCCCTGCTGATTAGCGACAATCCCTCGACTACCGTACCCAGGCGAGTCCTGACCGGAGCCGACGGCGCGGTGTCGATTCAGCTGCTTCCCGGCTCCTACACCGTTGAATCGGATCGTCCCGTCATGCTTGCCGGCAAGTCGTACGAGTGGACGCAGATGATTGAGGTCGTCGCCGGTCGAGATGCCACGCTCGCACTCACGGCGGACAACGCCAGCATCGCGCCGGCGACTGCGGCGAACGCACCGGCGGCAACCGACGCACTGAACAGCGACCCGGCGTTCCTGCCGGGGAAATGGCGGGACAGCGTCATGGCGGTCTGGTCGCCGACCTCGCGCGCGACGGGATTCCTGTTCGACGCGCAAGGGTTGATCGCGACGCACGGCCTCGCCGCAGCCAACGGAACCACAGTAGCTGTGCAGGTGTCACCTGCGCTGAAGGTGCCAGCGAGCGTCCTGTTCTCCGATCGCGCGAGGGACATCGCGATCGTGTGGGTCCACCCCAGTGTGATTGCTGGACGCCCTTCGATCCCTGTCGGCTGTCCGCCATCCCCAGCCGCAGCCCTGGTCGAAGGCCAGGAACTGACGACCATGACCGCGCCATTCGGGCGGCCGGTCGATTCGGAGTCGGGAGAGGTCACCGGCTTCGCGACGCGGGCAGTCGAGACCAACCTTCGGCTCGGTTTCGGCGGCGATGGTGGACCCGTGTTCAACGCCGCCGGCGCCATCGTCGGCCTCACTTCGTTAGCGCCCGAGGGTGACCGCAGCCATTCTCCCGACGTCACGGTGATACGAGCGGGGATCCTCTGCGAGGCGATCACCGCAGCGCGGGAGTCGCTGTCGGAAAGCAAGCCACCGGAACCCAACAAACTGCCGATCGAACCACCGCAAGGCAGTTCGGTGCGCGAGCTCGAGAATACTCAGGGCCTGGCCGCCCCCCCAGTGGTCTCGTCGGCGGACTTCGACGTCGCCTTCATCACGCCGGCAGCCATCCAGCAGGCGCGACAGCGCGGAGACCGGACCGGCGGCCGCAGTTCGCGTTCGCCCGAGGCAGCAGCTCGCCTCGGCCTGCTCACCGACTTCGGGCCGTGGTCTGCCTACTTCGCAGAGACGCCGGCGGTGATAGTCATCCGTGTCACGCCAAAGTTGGTTGAGGGGTTCTGGAAGCGGCTGGCACGCGAGGCTGCCCGGACCCAGGGAGCGGTGCTGCCGCCGTTCAAGGATTTCAAGACCAGCTTCGTTCGCATGCGCGCGTCGTGCGGCAGCGCGGAGGTCGTGCCGATTCAGCCTTTCGTGCTCGAGCACCGGGTCTCGGCGACGCGCGTGATTCGCGAGGGTTTGTATGTCTTTGACCCCGCCGCCTTCGGACCGAAGTGCAGCCGAGTGACACTGTCGCTCTATGCCGAGAATTCTCCGGAGAAAGCCGATACGGTCACGATCGATGCCGCACTACTTGGGGGCCATTCTCAGTGAACCATCCAGGCGAATCACTTCGCCGTTCAGCATCTCGTTCTCGATGATGTGACGCACCAGCGCGCCATATTCCGCCGGACGCCCGAGGCGCGAGGGGAACGGCACCTGTTGGCCCAGTGAAGTGCGCGCGGCCTCTGGCAGCGACGCCAACAGCGGCGTGTCGAAAATGCCCGGTGCAATCGTCACCACGCGAATGCCCAATTGCGCGAACTCGCGCGCGATCGGCAAAGTCATGCTGACAATGGCGCCCTTCGACGCGGCGTACGCGGGCTGGCCGATCTGGCCGTCGTAGGCGGCAATCGACGCGGTGTTGACGATTACTCCGCGCTCGCCGTTCTCGGCAGGGACGTTTTGCGAGATCACCGCCGCCGCCAGGCGAATGACGTTGAAGGTGCCCGCGACATTGATGCGCAGCGTCTTCTCGAACAGGTCGAGCGGGTGCGGTCCGTTGCGCCCCAGCACCTTTGCGGCGGGGCCAATGCCGGCCGCGTTGACGACGCCGTTGAGACCGCCGAAGGCCGAGACCGCGAGATCGACGGCAGACTTCACCTGCTCTTCGCTGGTGACGTCGGCCTGTGCGAATCGGGCATTGGCGCCGAGTGCCTGTTGAGCAGCCGCGCCGGTTTCGGCATTCACATCGAGAAGAACGGTGTTGCCGCCGGCGGCGAGCAGCGCCTCCGCGGCGGCACGGCCAAGGCCCGAGGCGCCACCGGTCACAATGAAGGTCTTTCCGGAAATATCCATCGCTTGATCGTAGCGTAGAATTGGAAGATTCATGAGTTCCTACGACAAGCACTATTACGATGGCGCCTGGCAGGCGTCGAGCAGCACCGAGACCGTTGCGGTCATTTCGTCAGCCACTGAAGCGGAAGTCGCGCGAGTGCCGCGCGGTACCGCCGATGACGTGGACAAGGCGGTCAACGCGGCGCGCCGGGCCTTCGCGACCTGGAGCCGCGTGCCCGTCGAAAACCGCGCCCAGTGGCTCGAGAAGCTCGCCGCCGCCATGAAGACGCGCGTGCCGCAGCTGGCGGAAGCCATCTCGCACGAGGTGGGCACCGCCCTCAGTTACGCCACCAAAGTGCAGGTCGAGTTTCCGATCATGATGATCGGGATGAACGCCAGGTTCATCCGCGAGGCCAAGCTCGAAGACGAACTGGGCAACTCCCTCATCATCAAGGAACCAATCGGCGTGGTCGGTTGCATCACGCCGTGGAATTACCCTCTGCATCAGATCGTGTGCAAGATTGCGCCGGCGCTGGCGGCCGGCTGCACCGTGGTGCTGAAGCCCGCTGAAATGGCGCCCATCAGCGCGTTCATGCTGGCCGAGGCGGCGCACGAAATCGGTCTCCCGGCCGGCGTGCTCAACATCGTCTCGGGCTCGGGACGGGTTGTCGGTGAAGCCATCGTCGCGCATCCCGAGGTCGACATGGTCAGCTTCACCGGTTCACTCCAAGCCGGGCGGCGCATCGCCTCGGTGGCCGGCGAAGGCATCAAGAAAGTGTGCCTCGAACTGGGCGGCAAGTCGGCGTTCGTCGTGCTGGACGATGCACCGTTCGACAAGGCGATTGCTGCTGGCGTGAACAACTGCATGCAGAACTCGGGGCAGACATGTTCGGCGTGGACCCGAATGCTGGTGCCTCGATCGCGTCATGACGAGGTGGTGGAGTTGGCCAAGGCGCAGCTCGCCAAGCTCACGCTCGGCGATCCGTTCGACAAGAACACCCGGCTTGGTCCGCTCGCCTCGGCGGGGCAGCGCGAAAGCGTGCTCGGTTTCATTGAGCAGGCCAAGAAAGAGGGCGCAACGCTGGTGGCCGGTGGTGGCCGCCCGGCCCAACCGGCGAAAGGCTTCTACGTGGAGCCGACCATTTTCGCGAACGTCGACAACAAGATGGCGATCGCACAGGAAGAAGTCTTCGGGCCTGTGCTCGCGATCATCCCGTACGATACCGAGGCCGATGCCATCGCCATCGCGAATGATTCGCCCTATGGCCTGTCCGGTGGTGTCTGGGCGGGAACGCCAGAACGCGCGCTAAGCGTCGCGAAGCAGCTGCGCACCGGACAGGTTGACATCAATGGCGGCCGCTTCAACGTGTTGGCACCTTTTGGTGGCTACAAGAAGTCGGGCATCGGCCGCGAGATCGGACCGCTTGCGCTCGAAGAATTTTTCCAGCTGAAATCGATTCAGCGCTAACCTCGCACGGGCTTCTGAAATGTTCGCCTTTCTTGCGGGGATCGCCGCCGGCCTGTTGCACGTCTTCTCTGGTCCGGATCATCTTGCCGCCGTCGCGCCGCTCGCATCGGACCGCGAGCGCAGACAGTGGCTCGCCGGCCTGCAATGGGGTATCGGCCACACCCTGGGCGTGCTCCTGATCGCGACGCTGTTGTTGCTGCTCAAGGAGCAACTCCCGCTCGATGCCATCTCCGCCTACAGCGAGCGGGTGGTCGGCGCCTCGCTGATCCTGATCGGCAGTTGGGGTGTGTGGCGCGCTTTCCAGCAGCATCGTCAGCCACAGCACGGGCATTCCCACACCCACGCAGGCGCATCGCTCTCATTGGGAACGATCCATGGCCTGGCCGGCAGTTCGCACCTGTTCGGTGTGTTGCCCGCGCTGGCGTTTCCCTCGCGGCTGTCATCGGCGCTGTATCTCGCTGGGTTCGGCCTGGGCGCGATCGCCGCCATGACCGCATTTTCTGCCGCGGTGGGCCTGCTGTCGTCGAAACTCAACCGCCACCCGCGCAGCTACAGTGGAATGCTGTACGCCACTTCCGCGGTGGCTTTGGTCGTCGGCGGTGTCTGGCTGGTCGGGCAGTGAGGCCCGCCCGCGCCAAGGCTACAGCGTGAGCAAGCAGATTCCCGGCGTCCTGGCGGCGTTGGTCGTCATGCTCGCGGGCTTCTGGCTCGCGGACCAGATTGGTCACGCGATTCTTTCGGCACAAGGCCTCACGGGCAGCAGTCCAGTGTCCGGTGTCCCGGTTGCGATCGTCCTGGGATTACTGCTTCGCAACACGCTGCCGTTGCCGGCTTCGCTCACGCCTGGACTGAAGTTCGCCACCACCACCATCCTTCGCGCCGGCATTGTGCTGGTCGGCATTCGCCTGAGCTTGTTCGACGTCGTGAAGCTGGGGATTGCCGGACTGCCGGTCGTGCTTGCCGCGATCGCCACCGGCCTGTTGTTCGTCACGTGGTTCAACAAGAAACTTGGCCTGCCGCCGCGCCTGGGCACGCTGATCGCCGCCGGCACCAGCATTTGCGGCGTCACC
The DNA here is from genome assembly GCA_031392125.1 of Acidobacteriota bacterium. GTDB lineage: Bacteria > Acidobacteriota > Vicinamibacteria > Vicinamibacterales > UBA2999 > 12-FULL-67-14b. The sequence goes on from JANMUX010000224.1 coordinate 17,038, forward strand.
GCGATAGTGTCTGTCGCCCCGGCGATTGAGGCAGACGAGCGCGAGGTGGCCTACGCCGTCGCCAACGTCGTTGCCTTCGGCCTGTTCGGAATGCTGGTCTATCCCTATCTCGCGCATTCGCTGCTGACTTCATCAGAAACGATTGGGCTCTTCCTCGGCACGGCCATTCACGACACGTCGCAAGTAGTCGGCGCCGCCCTCACCTACAAGCAGGTGTATTCGGACGATGTGGTGCTGCGGGTGGCGACGGTGACCAAGCTGACGCGCAACATTTTTCTCGCGGCGGTCATTCCATTGCTGACGTGGCTGCACATCCGCTCCACGCAAGCGGCTGTCGGCGGCGTGAAGAAGAAGACGAAGTGGACCGCGTTGATTCCCGGCTTCGTCGTCGGGTTCGTTGCCATGGCGGTGGTGCGATCGATTGGTGACGCGACGCTTGGTTCGAATGGCGCCGCGTTTGGAATTTGGGACGCCGCCTCGTGGACGTCGATTACCAGGCAGCTGGGTGATTACTGGGCATCGCAAATCCTGCTGGGGACGGCGATGGCAGCGGTCGGCCTGAACACTAATTTCGCCGTCTTCAAGGGCGTGGGCATGAAGCCGTTCGCCGTGGGCCTGGCTGGTGCGCTCGCGGTGGGTTCGGTGGGCATGCTGATGGCCGTGATCTTCGGCCGCTTCGTGCACCTGTAACTACGGCAGCAGGCTGGGATGCTTGAACTCGACGAGCCTGAGAAGCGCCAGGTCAATGGCGGCGTCGATTTCTCTGGTCGGCACGCGGAAGCCGTTGACCATGAATGCAAACACCAACGGCTCGCCTTCGGCGGTCATCACATAGCCAGCGAGCGAGCGCACTTGCGACATCGATCCCGTCTTGGCCCACACGCGAGCCTCTCCGGCCGTGCCTTTCAACCGGTTTGCCAGGCTGCCGCTGACGCCCGCAACCGGCAGTGACGAACGGAAGTTCTCGGCCAGCAGCGGGTTAATCCACATGTACGTCAGCACGCCAATCAGTGCGTCCGGCGTGAGGTAGTCGTAGCGCGACAGTCCAGAGCCATCACGCGCCAGGAAGTAATCGCCGCTGATGCCCCAGGTGCGCAAGGTCTCGTTCAGCACCTTGAGGCCGCCCTCGGTGGTGGCCGGCGCGCCGGCAGGGGACAGCGATCGCAGCAGGGTCTCGGCGTAGAGGTTGCGGCTCCACTTGTTCGTGACGTCGACAATCTCGAACAGCGAAGTCGAGCGGTCCTCCAGCACCAACGTCGCCTTTGCCATGTCGGGCAGGGTTGTCGTGTCGTCGATGTCGATTGCCCGTCCGCCGACGACAATCCCGTGGCGCGACAATGCTTCTCGCAGGGCGTTGAGATAGAACACGGTGGGATTAGGGACGGCGGCGGTCTCGCGGATCGCGGCGGCACCGGCCGCCATCTGCCCCCGTACGGTCAGCACGTTGGTTCCCGGCACCCGCTCAAGTGAAATTCGGCTATCGGCGCCGGCGGGCACCGTCATGACCTGGTGGTCGAAGGTGAGTCCGCTGCCGGGCGGCGACACGCCGATCGAGGCACGGCTGCCAGGCTCGAGGCCCGGACCGATCGTGATCTCGACCTGGTTCTCGTTGTATTGCAGCGCGCTGACCGGTGCTCCGTAGCCGAGGGCAAAGTCGTCCCACGACCATCCAAGTCCCCATCCCGGTTCTGCAAACGCGTTGTCGTCGCCAATCATGTCCCCGGTGATCACCCGCACGCCCTTGGCGGCAAGCTGTTGCGCCCAGTCGTCAAACGCCTGCCAGCGCAACTGGTGGCGTGGATTGATGGTGGGGTCGCCATTCGAGACGATCACGAGATCCCCGTCGACCTGACCGTTGTTCAGGGATCCGGTGATGAAGACTTGCGTCGTGTAGCGGTAATCCCAGCCCAGGCGTTCCGCAGCGACGGCGGTGGTCAATACCTTCTGGTTCGATGCAGGAACCTGGAGGCGGAACGAGTTGGAGCTGAACAGGGTCTCGCCGCGCTTGAGGGAATGGACCGCTACCGACCACAGGCCGTGGTCAACGGACCGCGCCGAGAAAATGGCGCGCAGGTCGCGCCGAAGCTGCTCGTGATGATCGGGTTTGTCGAGAGCGTCGCGGAGGGTCGGTGAGCGAATAGCGTCGGG
>JANMUX010000226.1:0-10428 GCA_031392125.1 Acidobacteriota bacterium
TTGAGCAGCGCTTTGACCGCGGCAACATCTCCGGATTTGGCGGCATCGGCGACGCTACCACTGGACGCCGTCGCGGCCACAGCGAACCACAGCACGGCGAGGGCCGTGGCCAGCGCTCCTCGAACGCGACCGCTCATGACTGCACCGCGTTGAGGTCGAGTGCCGCCGTGCTGTCGCCGAACTGCTTGAGATCAACGCCGATGCCCTGGGGGGTCGCCAGCATCGCATTGGCCATTGGCGTGCCGTCCTCGGCACGGACGTGACGATTGCCCTTCAGCGCGCCGCCGGCGTGGCCGGCTAAGAACAGCGGGCAACGCTTGTGGTTATGCAGGTTCGAGTTACCCATCGCCGAACCGTAAATGACCAGCGAGTTGTCGAGGACGTTTCCGTCGCCGTCGGGAATCGCCTTCAGCTTGGCGAGCAGGTACGGCACCAGGCCGACGTGATAGGCATTGATCTTCTGGAAGTCGGTGATGCGCTCGTCGCGGTCGAGATGATGCGAGCCCGTGTGGAACGCGGCCGTGGAGCCGCTGCCCGGGAACACGCGGTTCGAGACGTCGCGGCTGAACTTGAACGAGAAGATGCGCGTGGTGTCGGCAGCGAACGCCACTGCCTGCAGGTCGAACATCAGCTTGACGTGCTCTTCGAACGAATCGGGGACGCCAACCGGCGCGCCCGGCAGTTCGCGCGGCTCGCCCGTCTGGTTCGCGGTTTCGACCTTCTGAATGCGCCGCTCGATCTCACGCACGTCTTCCAGGTAGTCGGCGAGCCGGGCGCGATCAGCGGGCCCGAGCTTGCGGCGGAGATCGGCCACCGAGTCGGTGACCCAATCGAGAATGCTCTGGTCGTCTTTCCGCCGGGCCCTCCGGGCCTCGGGGGTGGCGCCGACGCCGAACAACTGGTCGAACACCGCGCGCGGGTCGCGAATCATCGGCAGCGGGTCGCTCGGTGACGCCCAGCTGATGGTGTCGGTGTAGACGCACGAGTAGTTGTACGAGCAGCCACCGGCCTGGTCAACGTTCTCGATGCACAGCTGCATCGATGGGATCGGGGTCACCTGTCCAGAGGTCTGGGCGTAGATCTGGTCGAACGACGTGCCGGCAAACACATCGGAGCCCTGGGTCTGCTTCGGCTTTGACTGGGTGAGGAACACGGCCGCGGTGCGGAAGTGGTCCGCGCCAATCTCGGGCGCCGCAAAGGCCTCGGCATTGCGCGCGTCGGTGTTGCTGACAATCGTCAGGTAATCGCGATAGGGCTCGAGCGACTTCATGGCAGTCGGGCCAAGGTCGAAGGCGCTGCCGACCTGGGCCGGGGCCCACAAGTTGTTCTTGATGCCGAACGCGGTGCTGCCGGCGGCGCCGTGCACCATCTCCATCGCAATCAGTCGAACCGGGCGCTTGGCGCCCTGCGCGAACAGCGTGCCGGCGGGTGTCATCGCGTCCAGGAACGGGAGCGCGACGGTTGCACCCATCCCCTTGAGGACGGCGCGGCGAGATAACTGCTGTCGAGTGATGAACATGATTAGTGCTGCCGTCCTGGCGAAGACGCCATTGTGGGGGTGGAAGTCTCGGTGGCCGGCGTGCGGGCCATCTGGAAGGCGCTCGACTGGATGACGCCGTTGACGAACGCGCTCATGCGGTACTGCTGCGCCTCGGCAGCGCGAATGATTCGTCGCACCGCCGGCATGTCGGCGGCCTCGACGCGGCGCCCCAACCCGTAGGTCATGAGGCTGCGGGTGAAGCTCAAGAGAAACGCGTCCTGGTGACGCAGGAGCGCAGCCCGCAATCCCGCCGGCCCGTTGATTGAGGTGCCGTCATACAGCACGCCTGAAGCATCGACGGTCGTGCCGCCGTCCTTCACGCGCCACTTGCCGGTGGCATCGAACGGCTCGAGCGCCAGGCCGAGCGGATCGATCACCTTGTGGCACGAGGTGCAGGCCGGATTGCTGCGGTGCTGTTCCATGCGTTCGCGCACCGAGAGCGCGCGGCCGGTGTCGGTCGTCCCCTTGGTTTCTTCGAGGGCGGGCACGTTCGGCGGTGGCGGTGGCGGCGGCGAGCCGAGCAGCACTTCCATCACCCACTTGCCTCGCATCACCGGCGACGTCCGATCGGCAATCGACGTCAACGTCAGCACGCTGCCGTGACCAAGAATGCCGCGGCGATCTTCGGGAACCGTCACGCGGCGAAAGGCCGGGCCGGTGACGTTGGGAATGCCGTAGTGACGCGCGACGCGCTCGTTGGCGAACGTGTAGTCGGCCGTCAGCAGGTCGAGCACGCTGCGATCTTCACGGACCAGGCTGTCGAAGAACAGCTCGGTCTCCTTCTTCAAGGCGAGTGACAAGGTCTGATCAGAATAGGGATAGAGAATTGGGTCGGGAATGACGCGTTCCAGATCCTGCAGGCGCAGCCACTGCGAGGCGAATCGTGTCGCCAGCGCATCGGCGCGCGGGGAGGCCAGCATGCGCCTGGCTTGCCTGGTCATTGCGCCGGGCAGGCCCAGGCCGCCGCGGCCGGCGACCTTCATCAGCTCCGCATCAGGCCCGGTGCCCCACAGGAAGAACGACAGCCGCGAAGCAAGCTCGTAATCGGCAAGCCGATAAGAGGCGCCAGTGAGGCGCGCGGGCTGCTCTTCCACCCGCAGCAGGAACTGCGGGCTGGCGAGCACCGCTTCCAGGGCCTTGGTGATGCCGTACTCGAAGTTCTTCTCCTTGCGGCCGCGCGCGTAGAACGACATCAGGCGCGCGAGGTCCTTCTCGGCGACGGGACGCCGGAACGCCTGGGTCGAGAGGCTGCGGACAATCTGGCCGGCGCAGACGTCTTCGTCGGCCGCCGATGTCGGCCGGCACGAGAACACCGCGCGCCGACTCGGCGTATCGGATACGCCGGTGACCTTGTGCGGGCCAACCACGCTGAGGCTGCGCAAGTGCGGCAACGTCGTGATGCCAAAGGCGGTGCCGATCTCGGTATCGGCCATGGTGTGATCGATCGGCGCGATCAGGTCGTTGATCAGTCCCTCGTAGCGCTGGATGAATGCCGCGGTCACCCGGTGCGGGCCGGCCTTGACGCTGAGCGGCGCCGTCTTGAGCGTAAGCCCGGTCTTCTCCTCACTCATTTTCGGGTCGATAGTGAACACCGCGAGCCGGGCACCGTCCACCGACACTTCGATCTGTTCGCCGGTCACCGTGTTGCCGAACAGGAAACCGAGCGGCTCGGCGAAAAAGTCGAGGCTGAACACATACTCGCCGTCGGCTGGAAAAATGTGCTCCACCGAGATGCCGCCACGCGTGCCGGGCGGCGCGCCCTCGACCCGCTCCATCTGTGATGCGGTTTTCGGCAACTTGAAGGTCGCCTGCGTCGCGGTGCTTTCGGGGTCGCCAACCGCCAGCATCGCGATGCGACTGGCCGCGCGCAGGTAGCCTTGCATCAACGTTGGCGAGAATGTCTGCACGTCGGCGACGTTGTCGAAGCCGTCGCTGATGGTGTCGGCCGGCAGGAACGCCGTGACATCAATGTCGAGCCCGAGCAGGTACTTCACTTCGCGCGCGTACTCGGCGCGGTTCAATCGTTGAAACGGCCGCCAGCCCGGATTCGCATCCGCCACAGCGAGCGCATCCATCCGCGACTCGAGCGCGCCAACAAACTGCGTCAACGTCGCCGCCGCCGGCCGCTTCGCGCCGCTCGGCGGCATCATGCCGGCGCGCAGCTTGTGGATCATTTTTTCGGTAACGTCGCGATGCTCCGATGCGCTCTTGGTGTCCCAGCCGGCCAGCGACAAACCGCCGGCCTTGCCCCGTTCGCTGTGGCAGGTGGCGCAATACTCCGTCACGAACGCCGCCTGGACGGCCGGTGTGATGGGCCCTCGACTCTGCTCGGGGCCACCCTGAGCCTGTCGAAGGGTGGCCGTGCTGTGCGAGGCGACCGGCGTGATGGCAGGTTTGGCGGCCTGCTGTTCCCGGGCCGCGAGAGGTAACGCGGCAAGACAGACCAGTAGAGGGACCGCTAGAAGCCTTTTCACTGCGCAGGAGTATAGGTCACCGGGCTGATCACTTTCACCTTGACTTACTTCATGTAAGATCGATAATCGTTGACGTGAACGAGGCTCTACCGAAGTTTTCGGCCGGTGAACGCCTGATTATTGAGTTGCTGGCACACCAGGGCGAGTTGTTCGGCCTGCAAATGGTTGAGCATTCCGAGGGCCGGCTCAAACGCGGGACGGTCTACGTCACGCTTGGCCGGATGCAGGAAAAGGGCTATCTCGAGTCGCGGCAGGAGGCCATGCCGGAAGGCGCGATTGGCCTGCCCCGCCGCCTGTATCGCCCTACCGGACTGGCGCTCCGCGTGCTCGCTGCATGGCAAGCCGCCGAGTCGTCGTTCGCGGCCAACGCCGAGCCGCAAGGAATCTAATGATGCCTGGCACCCGCCTACTTGCCTTCGCGCGGCTGTGGTTTTCGCCAGTCGTCGTCGCGACCGTGTTCGAGCCGCTGGTTGCCGACTGGCAGCGAGAGTGGATCGAGAGTCCCACGCCGAAACGCGCGCGGGTGGCCGCGCGTGGCCTCGCGTCATTCGTCTGCGCTGCCATCGTTTCCAGCCCAAGGGTTCTTCGCACAGCGGCTCCGGCCACTGTCACCAATCGCGTGGTGAGGAGAATTGCCAGCATCACGCTCATCACCGCGGTCATCATGACCATTCCCATGTCGATGCAGATCGACAACGCTTGGTCGATCGGCCTGCTGATGCTCGCGATCTTGCCCTCGACGATGACCGTAGTGTTCCCGTTCGCGATGGTGGCCGCAGTAGACGCCATTCGCCGCCACGAGCCTCTCCCCGAACACGTGCAACGGGCTGCCGTGCTCAAGCTTGGCCTGGTGGCAGTCGTACTCATGGTCACCTTTGGTGGCTGGGTCGTACCCGGTTCGAACCAGGTGTGGCGCGTGGCGATGGCAGAAGCGGGGCGGCAGAGTTTTCCGGAGCCAGGCCTCCGTGAGCTTTCCACCTTCGCGTTGATCGCCGATCCGTCGCGCGCGTCGGCGCCGGCTCGTTTCACCCGCGCGGGCGAAATTCGCAAGGAGCTGAACAACCGCGCCGTCCTGGCCGTCCTGCCGGTGCTCCTCTTGTGGCTACGATGGCTCGGGCTGGAGCGGCCGCGTAACCGTTGGTACTCGCCTGTGCCGGTCACCGCCGCCACCATCGCGGCTTACGCCGGATTCTTCACGCTCTACTTTTCGGGTTTCATTTTCGAGAACCAGCTGAATCTGCTGCCGGGCACCGGCCTATGGCTGCCGGTTTTTGGCTTCAGCACGATCGCGCTGATCCACCAATGGTGGCTTCGCCGAACCGAGGCGCACGCGTGAAGCCGCTGCTCGCCATCGCAGAGGTCCTGTGCGGCCGAGCACTACGGCTCGATGTCATTGAGCCGCTGGTCGCCGATTGGGATCGCGAGCTGCGAGGCAGCGCGTCGCAGCCTTTCTTCTCGCGGGCCGGCATCCTCGTTCGTGGCTCCCTCGCGTTCACCCTGACGTTGGCAAGTTGCGCACTGCGTCACGCAATTACGACGGAGACCGGCATGTGGAAATACAGCTTGCTCGCGTTGGCCACGGCGATGAGCCTGGGCATCGCGTCGGAGATGGCCATCCTCCACGCGCGCGCGACCGGCGCCCTCTTTCTACCCGACGTCCTCTTGGCGTTCGCGTTTCGCAGCGCCACGGTCACCGCCTTCGCGACGGCGTTGCTCCCCGCTCTTTTCCTGCTGCGGCGCGACCAGAGAGTCACCGGCCGAACGGCAACTATCTGGCTGCTGGCCGGCGCGGCGATCACCGCCGCGGCGATCGTCGTGCTGCCCGGTCCCGAAGGCTTTCAGCTCACCGCGGAGCAGAACGAGCGGCTGTACCAACGGGCTGTCGCCAACGATCGCGCGGGCGTCTTCACCTACCCCGGCTCAGCCTCCCGGCAGCTTCGAGAACCGACCACACCGGAGTCGCGGCGGGCCAGCTACGAGAGATTTCTCGCCTGGGCTGAGACCCAGCGGGGCGATCGCCCACCGCCCACGCCGTGGCAGCGGTTGAGGCGATCGAGCACGCCCATCCTGGCGGCGCTGTTCGGCATCATCGGCTGGAACCTGGCGGGCGTGCTCCAGCCAACCGCAATGCGCGCCTTCGTGTGGTGGGGCGTGGCGTGGTTTGCAATGCTGGCCATGGACGGCCGCGTCGCCTCAATCTTCAAGGTCGCGAACTTCAGGCGACCGGCGTGGTGGGTACTGCCAGTGATGGCCGGGATCGCAGCGCTCGCGCTGACGATCGCAAGCACCCGCCGGCACCGCGGCACCAGCACCCTGGCACTAACCCCTTAGGCACCTTAGGCACCTAGGCACTCTAAGGCACCGCGACTTTCCGCTACTTCCGTTTCGGCTTGTAAACGTGCGTCGCCTGGCCGAAGAACATCTCGGCTGATTCCATCACCGTCTCCGACAATGTCGGGTGCGCGTGGATGGTGAGCTTGAGGTCCGAGGCGGTGGCGCCCATTTCGATCGCCAGCACGCCCTCGGCGATCAGCTCGCCCGCGCCGGAGCCGACGATGCCGACCCCGAGAATGCGTTCGGTCGCTGGATCGATTAGCAGCTTGGTCAAACCGTCTGTGCGATCGATCGCGATCGCGCGGCCGGAGGCCGGCCACGGGAACTTCGCGACATCCACCTTGATGCCCTGTTTTTCGGCGTCGGCTTCGGTCAGCCCCGCCCACGCGATTTCCGGATCGGTAAAGACGACGGCGGGAATCGCCGCCGGCTCGAACACTGCCTTGTGGCCTTCGATGGCTTCCACCGCGACCCGCGCTTCGTGCGACGCCTTGTGGGCCAGCATCGGTTCGCCCGCCACGTCGCCGATTGCAAAGATGGTCGGCTCCGCCGTGCGGCGCTGGCCGTCGGTTTCGATGAAACCCTTCGCGTCGACCTTGACCTTGGTCTGATCGAGCCCCGCGATGGTGGCGTTCGGCCGCCGGCCGATCGAGACCAGCACGTAGTCGTAGGTGGCTTCCTTGGGCGCGCCCTCACCCTCGAACGACACGGTAACGGCGTCTTTCGATGCCTTCATCGACGTCACCCGGGTCGAGACCATCACCTTGTCGTAGATCGTCTCGATTCGCTGCGCCAGAATCTTCACCAGGTCGCGATCGGCGCCGGGCAACAAACCGGGCGTCATCTCCACCACCGACACCTTGGTGCCGAGCGCGGCGTAGACCGAGCCGAGTTCGAGGCCGATATATCCGCCGCCGACGACGAGCATGGTCTTCGGCACCTCCGGCAGGTCCAATGCCGTCGTCGAGTCGAGCACGCGCGGCGAGTCGATCGACAGCGACGGAATTTTCGTCGGCGTCGAGCCCGTGGCCAGGATCATGTAGTCGACGGTCACCGTCTCTTCCCCGCCGTCGGTCTTCTTCACCTTGATGGTCCTGGCATCGACTATCGACGCCCAGCCCTGCAGGTAATTGACCTTGCGGAACTTGGCCACCTGGCCGGTGCCGCTGGTCAGCTTCTCGACGACGCGGTTCTTGTAGTCGCGAACCTTGTTAACGTCGATCTTCGGAGCAGCGAACTCGATGCCCCAGTCTTTGGCGTGCTTCGCTTCATCCAGCACCTTGGCCACGTGCAACAGCGCCTTGGACGGAATGCAGCCGCGGTACAGGCAGACGCCGCCCGGGTTCTTCTCGTTGTCGATGAGGGTGACCTTGAGGCCGAGGTCGGCAGCGTAGAACGCCGCCGCATAGCCTCCCGGGCCCGCTCCGATTACTGCTAAGTGGTGTGACATATCGGTGGGTCCTAGGGACCTAGGGGCTGAAGGGCTTGAAGGGCCTGCTGTCTGCAAGTCCCTAAGCCCCTGAGGCCCTAAGCCCTTCTTATCCGCGAAGCGCCAGCGTAAACGGATTCTCGAGCGCTTCGGCGACCCAGCGCAGGAAGCGAATGGCATCGGCGCCATCGATCAGGCGGTGGTCATAGCTCAGTGAGAGCGGCAGCATCTGCCTTGGCTCGAACGCCGTGCCGTTCCACACCGGCTCGAAGCCGCCGCGCGAAATGCCGAGAATCGCGACCTCGGGCCAGTTGACGATCGGTGTGAACGACGTGCCGCCAATGCCGCCGAGGTTCGAGATCGACATCGAGCCGCCCGACATCTCGTCCAACGTCAGCTTGCGCGCCTTGGCCTTCTCCGCGAGCTGGTTGATCTCAATCGACAGCTGGATCAGGTTCTTCTGATCGGCGTTGCGAATCACCGGCACGAGCAGGCCGTTCTCGGTGTCGACGGCAATCCCGACGTTGATGTATTTCTTGTAGACGATTGCTTCGCCCGCCGCGTCAACCGACGCGTTGAACTGGGGAAATGCCTTGAGCGCAGTCGCAATCACCTTCGCAGCGACGGCGGTGACCGTGAGGTTGCCGCCGGCCTTCTCGGCTTCGCCGCGATACTTCTTGCGCATCGCTTCGAGGCCGGTGATGTCGGCCTTGTCGAATTGGGTGACGTGGGGAATGGTGTTCCACGCGTGGCTCAGGTGCTCCGCCGTCTTGCGACGAATGCCCGACATGGCCTTGCGCTCGACTTCGCCCCACTTCGAGAAATCGGGCAACGCTGGACCAGTGCCGGCGGGCCGTGAGGCCGCCGCCGCCTGGCCGCCGCTGCCGAAGCTGTTCATCACCCGCTTCGCGAATTCCTTCACATCGTCTTGCGTGATGCGGCCGCCAGGCCCGGTGCCGGAGACCTGGCTGACGTCCACGCCAATCTCGCGGGCGAGACGGCGAACCGACGGTGCCGCCGGAGCCGCCGTGACGACCGATGACGCACTTGGCGCGGCAGCGGGTGCGGCCGCAAGAGCCGGACGGCCCGCCGCGATGTCGACGACCTTCGGCCGCTCCGCGGCCAGCGCGGGTGCCTCGGGTGCCTTGGGAGCCTCGGGTGCGGATGCTTCCGCCTTGGGAGCCTCAGCCTTCGGAGCTTCAGCCTTGGCCGGCTCCGGAGCAGCGGCCGCGCCACCCGCTCCGTTCTCCAAGATCAGGACGACCTGACCCGGCTTCAACTTGTCGCCGGCCTTCGCCCTGACTTCCTTCACCTTGCCGGCCACATCGGACGGCACTTCGATGGTGGCCTTGTCGGTTTCGAGTTCAACCACCGCCTGATCGACCGCGACCATGTCGCCGACCTTGACCAGCACCTTGAGGACGTCGCCCTGGGCGACGCCATCACCGAGATTCGGGAGAATGAAATCGGCCACGTTTAGCTCACCGCCGGGTTGGATTTCTCGGCGTCGATACCGAGATCCTTGATTGCCTGAGCCACGACCTTTGGCTCAACCTGCTTGTCCTGCATCAGCGCGTGCAGCGTCGCCAGCACGATGAAGCGCGCATCCACTTCGAAGAAGTCGCGGAGCGCGGCGCGCGAGTCGCTGCGGCCAAAGCCGTCGGTGCCGAGGGCCTGCAGCGGACGCGGCAGCCAGCGGTCGATGGAATCCGGCAGCGTCTTGAGGTAATCGGACGCCGCCACGAACACGCCGGGCGCGTCCTTGGTCATCTGGGTGACGTACGGCACGCGCGGTGCGTCGGTCGGGTGCAGGCGGTTCCAACGGTCGCAGGCGTGACCGTCGCGGTAGAGATTCACGTAGCTCGTGACGCTCCAGACATCCGCGCCGACGTTGTACTTCTCCTCCAGGATCTTCTGCGCTTCCAGTGCCTGCAACAAGATGGTGCCACTGCCGAACAGCTGCGCGCGCAGCTTGGCCTTGGGCTTGCTGGTCGGCTTGCAGACATACATTCCCTTCAGAATGCCTTCCTGCGCGCCCTCGGGCATGGCCGGGTGCTGGTACTGCTCGTTCATCACGGTCAGGTAATAAAAAATGTCTTCCTGGTCGCGATACATGCGCTTGATGCCGTCTTCGATAATGACGGCGAGCTCGTACGCAAACGCCGGATCGTACGACTGGCAGGTCGGCACCGGCAGCGCGAGCACGTGGCTCTGGCCGTCTTCATGCTGCAGGCCCTCGCCGTTCAGGGTCGTGCGGCCGGCCGTGCCGCCCATCACGAAGCCCTTCATCCGCATGTCGGCGCCCGCCCAGATCAGGTCGCCGACCCGCTGAAAGCCGAACATCGAATAGAAGATGAAGAACGGGATCATGTTGATCCCGTGCGTGGCATACGAGGTGCCCGCGGCGATGAACGACGACATCGAGCCGGCTTCGTTGATGCCCTCTTCGAGAATCTGGCCGTCGGATTCTTCCTTGTAGTAGAGCAGCGTGTCGCGGTCGACCGGCTCGTAGAGCTGGCCGCTGTGGGCGTAGATGCCGACCTGGCGGAACAGCGCTTCCATGCCGAAGGTGCGCGCTTCGTCGGGCACGATCGGCACCACCAGCTTGCCGATCTGCTCGTCGCGCAGCAGCTTCGACAACATCCGCACGA
>JANMUX010000309.1:0-6279 GCA_031392125.1 Acidobacteriota bacterium
GCGCGAGCAAAAGCTCAAAGAACTGATCCGCTTGATTCCAGGTCCTGACTTCCCCACCGGCGGCAGCATCGTCGGCAAGCGCGGCATGCACGAAGCCGCGCTCACGGGTCGTGGCTCGATCCAGGTGCGCGCCAAGACCGAGATCGAAACCACCAAGAAGGGCGACCGCCAGCAGATCATCGTTCACGAGATTCCGTATCAGCTGAACAAGACCCGGCTGCTGGAGCGGATCGCGGAACTGGTGCGTGACAAGGCGCTCGAAGGCATTTCCGACCTGCGCGACGAATCGGACCGCGACGGCATGCGGATCGTGATCGAGCTGAAGCGCGGTGAAGTCGGCGAGGTTGTGCTGAACAACCTTTACAAGCAGACCCAGCTGCAGCAGTCGTTCGGGATCATTACCCTGGCGATCGTCGCCGGCCGGCCGAAGGTGTTGAACCTGCTCGAGGTGATCGAGCTCTTCATCGATTTCCGCCGCGAGGTAGTGCGCCGGCGCATCGAGTTCGAGCTACGCAAGGCTGAAGCCCGCGCCCACATTCTCGACGGTCTCAAGATCGCGCTCGATCACCTCGACGCAGTGATCAAGCTGATTCGCGCATCGAAGAATCCGCCCGAAGCGAAGGCTGGCCTGGTCGAGCAATTTGGCCTGTCGGAAATTCAGGCGCAGGCGATCCTGGACATGCAACTCCAGCGCCTCACCGGTCTCGAACGCGACAAGATTCTTGGCGAGTTGGCCGAACTGACGGCGCTGATCGCAAAGCTCAAGAACATTCTTGCCAACCAGCCACTGCTGCTCCAGATCATCCTGGACGAATTACGGGCGGTCAAAGCCAAGTTCGCCGATCCGCGCCGCACGCAGCTGATCGAGGACGAGAGCGAAATCAACATGATGGACCTGATCGCCGACGAAGACGTCGCGATCTCGGTCACCGATACCGGCTACATCAAACGGACGCCGATCACCACCTATCGCACGCAGAACCGTGGCGGCAAAGGCCGCATCGGCATGCGAAAGCGTGACGAGGATGTCGTCAATCACCTGTTCGTGGCATCCACCCACTCCTTCCTGGTGGTGTTCTCGGATCGCGGCCGCGCCTATTGGCTGAAAGTCTACGAGATTCCCGATGTCGGCGCCGACGGCAAGGGCAAGTCGGTGGCGAACCTGGTCCAGATGGAAGCCGGCGAGAAGATCGCGGCCATGCTGGCCATCAAGGAGTTCGACGACCAGCACTTCATCGTCATGGGCACGCGCAAAGGCACCATCAAGAAGACCGAGCTGTCCGCGTTCTCGAACCCGCGCGCCGGCGGCATCATTGCCATGGGCATCGACGAAGGCGACGAGGTCATCGACGTGCAGCTGTCCGATGGCCAGTGCGAGGTTTTCATCGGCACCAAGGACGGCAAGGCGATCCGCTTCCCCGAAGAAGACGTGCGAGGCATGGGACGCACGGCGTACGGCGTGCGCGGCATCCAGCTTCGCGAGGGCGACGAAGTGGTCGCCATGCAGGTGGCCAAGCCCGGCGGCACGCTGCTGACCGTCACCGAGAAGGGCTACGCCAAGAACACCCGGCTCGATGAGTATCGCGTGACCGGCCGCGGCGGCCTGGGCGTGAAGAACGTCGAGGTCACCGAGAAGAACGGCCCGGTGGTCGCCATCAGGCAGGTGCACGACAACGAAGAGCTGCTCGTGATCACCGAGCAAGGCAAGATTCTGCGCACGCCGGCCAACGAGATCCGCACCATCGGCCGCGCCACGCAGGGTGTGCGGGTGATGGACCTGGAAGGCGAGGACAAGATTGTTTCGGTCGCGCTGGTCGTGAAGGCCGAAGAGATCCAGGCCAGTTCCGAGGTCGATGAAGTTCCCAAGGCTCCCGATTCAGGAGAAACCGAATGATGAAGCGCGCTGCGGCTCTGTTGCTGGTTCCGGCGGTGATGTTGGTCGTGGGTTGCTCGCGTCCTCCAGAGCAGCAGTTCCTCACGCAGTTCTTCCGCGCTGCCAAGGCCCGCGACAACACGACGGTGGGCCGGATGTCGGCCGTCGAGATCGACCCACGAACACAGGGTTCGGTCGAAGATTTCTCGATTACCACCATTGGTGAAGAGAGCCGCACCCCGCTGTCGTTCGCACCGCTGTTCGAAGCCGAAGCCACCGCGCGCGAGACTGAGAAGGCCTTCCTCAAGACCAAGATCGAATACCAGAACGCCAACATCAAGGACATCGAGTCGGTATTGAAGGCTGAGCAAGGGGACCCAACCGTGAAGCTCACGCCCGCGCAGGAAACCGTGCGCGTCGAATGGGCCAAGTGGCGAGAGGGGATCTCGTCGCACGCCAGGGCCACGGCATCGGCCTCGACGGCGATCAAGCAGGCGACGGGCCTCGCGGAAGCGTCGCTGACTCAACCCGGTCAGCCGGCGCTCGATCCGAAGACGTTTTCCGGTGAAACGGTGAAGAAAGACGTGCTCGTCGCGGCGACCGTGAAGACGCCAGACGGCGCGACGTCTCAGAAAACGCTGACGGTGACGATTGAACGGGTCGCCGGCAACGGCCGCGAAGGGCGCCCGATCATCACCAAGATCAGCGGGCTGTAGCCGATACCGCCGGCGGGCCTGACAGCCCGCCCCTACGCCCTCTCCAGTTTCGCGTATTTCGCACGCAAGGTTTTTGTCCCGACCGACGCGAAACGAACGACCAGCTTCTGGTCGTCTTCCAGATCCTCGACGCTGACCACCGTGCCGGCGCCAAACAGGGCGTGCTTCACGCGCGCGCCGGGACGCAGCCCAGGCGTCTGATCCTCTTCCTCGTACTTGAAATTCTGAGTTGCCACCTTGGCGTCATCGTCCTGGCGGCCTGCCCGATACCCCGGCGCAGGCTGTCTCCGTCCGTACGGATTCGGCCGCGACTCGCCCCACTGACTGCGCGAGCTCTGGTAGGACGATTGAACTGCCGGGAAATCCTGCTCCACCAGGTCGAGTGGAATCTCTTCAATGAAGCGGGACGCGTCGGTGTTTTGATACTCACCAAATACTCGCCGGCGTGCGGCGCCCGTGAGCACGAGCTGCTTTCGCGCGCGGGTGATGCCGACGTACAGAAGGCGGCGCTCCTCTTCCATCTCGGCTTCGTCTTCGCGCGACCGCGAATGCGGAAACAAGCCCTCTTCGAGACCAGCGAGCACCACCGTGGGAAACTCGAGCCCCTTGGCGGAGTGCAGCGTCATCATCATGACGCGCGGCTCGATCTTGCCTTGGTCCTTGTCAACATCCGACAGCAGCGACAGGCGATCGACAAACCCGCCAAGCGACGGCTCGTGCTCGCGCGCTTCGTACTCGCGGGAGGCCGATACCAGCTCCATCAGGTTCTCGATGCGGCCTTCCGATTCCTCGCTGCGGTCTTCGCGCAGGTCACGGAGGTAGCCCGACTGGTCGAGCACCTTGCCTAGCAGAATTGAGACCGGCTCGTTCCTCGCAACCTCCGCCAAGGTCGCGATCATGTCTTTAAAGGCCGCCAACGAGGCGCCTTGGCGCGACGTGAGCCGCCTGCCATCGACGGCGACCACCAGCTTGGTCCACAGCGAATTGGTCACCACCGTCGGCGCCAGGCCGGCAAAGAGCGGCGGCAGGTTGGCGTCCTCTTCGGTCACGTTGACGGCCTCGAGGGCGTCCATCACGCCCTTGCCGATGCCTCGCGCCGGGGTGTTGATGACGCGGCGAAGCGCGATGTCATCGTGCGGATTCAGGATGAGCTTGAGATATCCGAGCGCGTCCTTGATCTCGCGTCGCTCGTAGAAGCCGACGCCGCCGAGGATCACGTAGGGGATGCCGGCCGCCCGCATCGAGTCTTCGACGGCCCGCGATTGGGCATTGGTTCGATAGAGCACGGCGGTCAGTGAGTTCGCATCCTCCTGGATCGCGGCCCGCGCCACCTTCGTGATGTACTCCGCTTCTTCAAGTTCGTCGGCCCCGCGGAAGTAACGGATCTTGGCGCCGCCCTTCTGATCGGTCCAGAGCGCCTTCTCCTTACGATTGCGGTTATTCGCGATCACGGTCGAGGCCGCTTTCAGAATCACTTCAGTCGAGCGGTAGTTCTGTTCCAGGCGCACGGTTGCCGCTTCCGGGAAATCGGTCTCGAAATCCAGGATGTTGCGCAGGTCTGCGCCACGCCACTTGTAGATCGACTGATCGGGATCACCGACAACCGCCAGGTTGCGGTGCCCGCCGGCGAGTTGCTTGATAAGCAAATACTGCGGGCGGTTGGTGTCCTGATACTCGTCCACCATCACGTACTTGAACCGCCGCGCATAACGCTCGCGAACCGCAGGAGCCTTGTCGAACAACTCCACGGTCTTCAGCAACAGGTCGTCGAAGTCGAGAGCGCTCGCATCCCTCAACGCCTTTTGGTATCCCTCGAACAGCTTGCCAATTTCGCGGTCCTTGGGGTTCCAGGTGCCGGCAAAGGTCTCGGGACCTTCCATGCGGTTCTTGGCAGCAGAAATGCGGCCCAGCACCATCCGCGGCTGATAGGTCGCATCGTCCATGTGATACTCGCGCAGCAGCAGCTTGACCACCGACTGTTGATCGGCTGAATCGTAGATGGTGAAGTCGCGGCTGATGCCGATGGCCGGGGCCTCGCGACGAAGCAGGCGCGCGCACAGCGAATGAAAAGTCGACACCCACATCGCCCTGCAATCGGTGTCGAGCAGCTTCTCGACACGCTCGCGCATTTCCTGTGCGGCCTTGTTGGTGAAGGTGACGGCCATCACCTCGTCCGGGTGAGCGAGACGCTCGGACACGAGGTAGGCAATGCGGTGCGCGATCACGCGTGTCTTGCCTGAGCCGGCGCCCGCCAGGATGAGCAGCGGGCCGTCGGTCTGTTGTACTGCTTCTTGCTGAGCAGGATTCAAAGAGGAGAGCAGATCCATAAAGAGAAACCGGGCTTCTTTTTCCGAGCGGTGGAAAAGGAAACCCGGCTTCTTATTCTACCGTAACGCTCTTCGCGAGATTCCGCGGCTGATCGACGTCGCAACCGCGGCGAACAGAAATGAAGTACGACAAAAGCTGCAACGGGATCGACAGGACGACCGGCATTAACAGCGGATGAGTGGCAGGTACTGCTACCAGCGAGTCCATCTCACCAAGAATCTCGGCCAGGGTCGTATCGCCGGCCGTCGTGATGGCGATAATCGAGCCGCCGCGGGCTTTTGCTTCCTGGATGTTGCCCAGCATTTTTTCGAACACGTGGTCGTGCGTTGCCAGGGCCACGACCGGCATTTGTTCATCGATCAGCGCGATTGGCCCGTGCTTCATCTCCCCTGCCGGATACCCTTCAGCGTGGATGTAAGAGATTTCTTTCAGCTTGAGCGCGCCCTCGAGAGCGATCGGGTAGTTGATGCCGCGGCCTAGGTAGAGAAAATCGGCCCGGTTGTGGAATCGCGCAGCGATCTCTTCAATCTGCTTCGACGACTTCAGCGTGTCTTCCAGCAGCTTCGGCAGTTGCATCAGCGCCTCGATGTGCGCGCACCGCTCTTCCTTGGTCAGCGTGTTGCGAACCTCGGCGAGGCGCAACGCAAACAGGTAGAGCGCGACCAACTGCGTCGTGAAGGCCTTGGTCGAGGCGACGCCGATCTCGGGGCCGGCATGCGTGTAGATGGTGCCCTCGCACTCGCGCGTCGCCATGCTGCCGACTACGTTGCAAATGGCCAGGCTGCGCGCGCCCTTACCCTTGGCTTCGCGCAGCGCCGCCAGCGTGTCGGCCGTCTCACCAGACTGCGTGATCGCAACCGCGAGGGTCTTGCTGGTGATGATCGGGTTGCGATAGCGATACTCGGAGCCGTAGTCCACTTCGACAGACAGCTTGGCGAGCTCTTCGATCATGAACTTGCCAACCAGCGCCGCGTGCCACGACGTGCCGCAGGCCAGCAGCGTGATCTTGTCGATGCCGAGCAGGTCCTCCGGCGAGATGGCCATCTCGTTCAGGTGAATCTGTCCGGAGTCGAGCGAGGCGCGCCCGAGCACGGTATCGCGGACCGCGTGCGGCTGCTCAAAGATCTCCTTGAGCATGAAGTGCTTGTAGCCGGCTTTCTCTGCCGAGATCGGATCCCAGGTAACGCGGGTCGGCTTGCGCTCGAGGATCTTGCCCTCGAGCGACTTGAAGACCACGCCAGAGGGCGTCAGCACCGCCATCTCGCGGTCTTCCATGAACACCACGTCGCGGGTGTGACTGAGAATAGCGGGCACGTCAGACGCCACGAAATACTCGCCGTCGCCAATGCCCACCACGATGGG
>JANMUX010000414.1:0-6667 GCA_031392125.1 Acidobacteriota bacterium
CTTCCGCGTGGAAGCGCAGGTTCTCGAGCAAGACCAGCTTCGAGCCGCCGTCCGCGTGCGCTTGCTCGACGGCCGTCTTCGCCGCGTCGCCGATGCAGTCGCTGGCGAACGTGACCGGCCGCTTTAACAGCTCGCCCAGCCGCTCGGCCACCGGCTGCAAACTGAACTCGGGTGCCGGTTGGCCTTTCGGCCGCCCCAGGTGCGACGCGAGAATGACCGTCGCCCCATGATCGAGGGCGTGCTGAATGGTCGGCAGAGACGACGTGATCCGCGTGTCGTCGGTAATCGCGCCGCCCTTGAGCGGTACGTTGAAATCGACGCGGATAAAAACGCGCTTGCCGTCGAGGGCAAAATCCCTGATCGAATACTTGGTCATGTGCCAGGAGGCCGGGACTTCAGGTCCCGGCAATGCCGGTTAGAGTTTTTTCAGCAAATCAACGCAGCGATTCGAATAGCCCCACTCGTTGTCGTACCACGCCATCACCTTGATGAAGTCGCCGTCGAGCACCTTGGTGTAGTCGGCGTCGATGATCGTCGAGTGCGGGTTGCCGCGGAAGTCGATCGAGACCAGTTGATCGGTCACAAATTGCATGATGCCCTTCAGCGGGCCCTCGGCGGCCGACTTGAGGGCGGCGTTCACTTCCTCGGCGGTGACCTGCCGGTCGAGAAGCGCCACCAGGTCGACCACCGACACGTTGGGGGTCGGCACGCGCATCGAGATTCCGTCCAGCTTGCCCTTCAGTTCCGGCAGCACCTCGCCGACGGCCTTGGCCGCGCCGGTGGTGGTTGGGATGATCGACAGCGCGGCGGCGCGGGCCCGGCGCAGGTCCTTGTGCGGCAGGTCAAGCAGGTTCTGATCGTTGGTGTACGAGTGCACCGTGGTCATCCAGCCTTTACGAATGCCAAAGTTCTCGTGGAGGACTTTCGCGAGCGTCGCCACGCAGTTGGTGGTGCACGACGCGTTCGACACGATGTGGTGTTTCGCCGCGTCGTAGTCACCCTCGTTGACGCCGAGCACAACCGTCACATCCGGCTCGGTCGCCGGTGCCGTAATGATCACCTTGCGCGCCCCGGCCGCGAGGTGCTTGGCGGCATCGTCGCGCTTGGTGAACTTGCCCGTGCACTCGAAGACGATGTCAACGCCGAGATCCTTCCATGGCAACGCCGCCGGATCCTTCGAGGCCAGCACCTTGAACTTGTCGCTGCCCACCGTGATGACGTCTCCAGCTGCGCTCACCGGGACCGAGAGGTTGCCGAGCACCGAGTCGTACTTCAGCAGGTGCGCCAGCGTGGCAGCGTCGGTAATGTCGTTGACCGCGACGATGTCGACGTCGGTGTGAGCGAGTGCCGCCCGCATGATGTTTCGCCCGATGCGGCCGAATCCGTTGATGCCTACTTTGATAGCCATGAGCGTCGGATTGTACAACCGGGATCGACAAACCCGAAGGATGCCGGTAGAATGATGCCTAAGTCCTTTAATGTATAGCCTTTACAGCGTCCTCGTGCTGGCGATTGTGGTAATCGCCTCCCCGTGGTTCGTCTACCAGGCGCTGCGCTACAAGAAATACGTCGGCAGCCTGGGACAACGCATGGGCTACCTGCCCGTGTCGTTCAACATGGACGCCGACTCGTCGATCTGGATCCACGCCGTGTCGGTTGGCGAAGTGCTGACCGCCCGGCCGCTCATCAGCGACCTGAAGCGGCGCCATCCCGGCCTGCGCATGTTCCTCTCGACGACGACGCTGGCGGGCCAGCAACTGGCGCGTCGCAGCGTGCAGGACGTCGATGCGGTCTTTTACTTTCCATTCGATCTCGGCATTTTCGTCAAGCGCACGCTGGACCTGGTGCGGCCGCGGCTCTTCATCATGATGGAGACCGAAATCTGGCCGAACCTGCTGCGCGAGTGCCGCACGCGCGGCATCAAGACGGCGGTCGTGAACGGCCGGCTGTCGCCACGCTCGTTCCCGCGCTACAAGATGGTCCGGCCCATGATGCGGCGCGTGCTCGAGCACATCGATTGCTTCTGCGTGCAGAGCGAGGAGTCGGCGCGCCGCTTCATCGCGCTCGGCGCCGACCCCGCCCGGGTCGTGGTGACCGGCAGCCTCAAGTTCGATTCACTCGACCTGCCGTCAACCGCCTTGCAGGCCCGCGCCCGCGACCGTGTGCTTCGCTACTTCCGGCTGTCGCCGGGCCGGCCGGTCGTGGTCGCCGGCAGTACCATGAAAGGCGAAGAGGGGGCCGTGCTGCGAGCGTTCCGTCGGGTGCGCTCGAGCGTGCCGAACGCGTTGCTGGTGCTTGCCCCTCGCAACCCCGAGCGCTTCGGCGAAGCCGAGCAACTGGTTCGCGCTGAAGGGTGGAAAGTCGCTCGCCGCAGCGACCTGGCCATTGACGCCGAGCCGCGCGTCGACGTGGTCGTGCTCGATACCATTGGCGAACTCGCTACCGTCTACCAACTCGCCACCGTGGTGTTCGTCGGCGGCAGCCTCGTCGCCACCGGCGGCCATAACGTCCTCGAGCCCGCCGTGTTCGGCAAACCGATCGTGTTCGGACCACACATGGAGAACTTCATCGAAATTGCCGACGCCTTCGTCAGTAACGGCGCCGGCGTGCAGGTACGGGACGAGCGTGAACTGGAAGAGGCGTTCGTGTCGCTGATGGGCGACCCGGTGCGGCGCGCCCGGCACGGTGCGGCCGCGCGCGCGCTGGTCGAGGCCAACCGCGGGGCCAAGGAAAAAACCGTCATGGTCCTGGCGGCGTTGCTCCCCCAGGAAGTGCGTTCCTACCCGGCCAACGTCCGGCCCTTTAGACCCCTTGCTTGATTCCCTCTACGGGCAGGTGATGCGTGTCCGCCGGAGATGGGTCGAAGACCATCCCGAGCACCGGCAGCATCTCTCGCGGCCCGTCATCAGCGTCGGTAACCTCTCGATGGGCGGCACCGGTAAGTCGCCGGTCGTTGCGTCGATCGCGCAGTGGCTGGTCGAGCAGGGCGAGCGCCCCGCCATCCTGAGCCGCGGCTACGGCCGCGCCGATGCCGTCGACGGCGTGGTCGTGGTGTCGGACGGCACGCGCGTGCTCGCCGGCATTGATCGCTCCGGTGACGAGCCGTTGATGCTCGCGCGACAGGTGCCTGGCGCCGTTGTCTGCGTTTCACCCGACCGCCATCTGGCTGGCACGCTGGCAGAACGCCGGCTCGGTTGCACCGTGCACATCCTGGACGACGGCTTTCAGCATCTGCAACTGGCGCGCGATCTCGATGTGCTGGTGACGATGGTGGGGGAGATTTCGCAGGGGAAGCTGATTCCGAGAGGACGGCTGCGCGAGCCCGCGGATGCCGCGGCGCGTGCGCAAGTGCTGGTCGTGTCTGACGCGACCGCGGGTGCGGCGGCCACCGAAGCCTGGTCGCTCGGCATCTCGCAGGCCTGCGGGGGTGTTCGCACCTTGGGCAGCCCGGTTCGAGTCGAAGGTCCGGAGTTCGGCGCACGGGCCCCGGACCCCGGCAAGGTTCTAGCGGTCTCCGGCATTGCCAATCCGGATCGCTTCGTTGACGCCCTGCGGGTCGCTGGCTGGCAGGTGGCCGACAGGTTGACGTTCGCCGATCATCATCGCTACACGAGCAACGATATCGATCGCATTGCCCGCACGCTGAAACAAAGCGGCGCTGACGCGGTGTTCACGACCGACAAGGACGCCGTGCGCTTCGAAGCCATCGGCGAACTGCCCTTTGCGCTGTACCGAGTGCCTCTGGTGGTGACCTTCGAACCAGCCGAAGCGCTGTTCGAATCGGTGCGGGCGGTTCTCTGATGCGCCAGACCCTGGAGTATTGGTCGGTCGTCACCGTTCGCGGCATCGCCCGCCGCCTGCCCGACGCCGTGGTGCGCGCGTCGGGGAGCGCGCTCGGGCTCATGTTCTATGCGATCGATGCGCCCCACCGCCGGGTGGCGCTCACCAATCTCGAGCAGTGTTTTCCGAAACGGCCGGCGCACGAGCGGCGAGCCATCGCACGGGCGACGTTTGCGCACTTCGGCCAGGTACTGTTGAAGCTGTTGACGTTCAGTGCGCTGACGCCCGAACAAATGCTGGAGCATGCCGAGTACGAGGGCGACGAGCGGGTGCGGCTCGCGTACGCCCAGGGCAAGGGCGTGCTGTTCTTCACGGGGCACTTCGGCTTCTGGGAACTGCAGGCGATGGCGCACGGCGCCAAGCTGCGGCCGATAGGCGTGCTGGCACGCGCGCTCGACAACGCGCCGCTCAATCGATTGCTCGAGCGCATGCGCACCGGTACGGGCAACTCCGTGATCTACCGGCAAGGGGCTGTGCGCCGGGTGCTGCGCCTGCTGGCTGCCGGCGAGGGCGTGGCGATGCTGATCGATCAGCACATGCACAGCCCCGATGCGATCTGGGTCAACTTTTTTCGCCGTCCGGCGGCGACCACCTCGACGCTGGCGGCGCTGGCGCTTCGAACCGGTGCTGCCGTGATCCCCGTGTTCGCACTGCCGTTGCCGGGCGGGCGCTACCGTTTTATTTACGAAGCCCCGGTCGAGCCGCCACAGGGTGATGGGCCAGAGGCGATTCGCGAGTTCACGCAGCGCTGCACGGACGTGCTCGAAATGCACGTGCGAAGGCATCCCGACCTGTGGCTGTGGATGCATCGGC
This sequence comes from Acidobacteriota bacterium, assembly GCA_031392125.1. Classification (GTDB taxonomy): domain Bacteria; phylum Acidobacteriota; class Vicinamibacteria; order Vicinamibacterales; family UBA2999; genus 12-FULL-67-14b. The sequence goes on from JANMUX010000414.1 coordinate 4,654, forward strand.
GCTGGCGCGATGCGCCAATTCCCGAGACACCCGGCATGTTCCCCAAGGCGAAGAACGAAGGCACGGATGACGACTGACCGCATTGTCGTGATCTCGCCCAATTGGCTGGGTGACGCCGTGATGGCGTTGCCGGCGCTGGCCGACGTCCGGCGGCATTATCCCGCGGCACATCTCGCGGTGGCCGCGCGCGCATCGGTCGCCCCCCTGTTCGCCATGGTTGAAGGCGTCGATGAGATCGTGAGCCTGCCGGGGCGCGGGGGGCTGCGCGCGGTCACGGGTTGGCGGCAGGACGCAGCGGCTCTGGCAACCGGCGGCTTCGATGCAGCACTGCTCTTTCCCAATTCCTTCGCGGCGGCCCTGGTCGCCTCGAAGTCGGGCATTGCCGAGCGGTGGGGTTTCGCTGCCGACTGGCGCGGACGGTTTCTCACGCGTGCCGTGCCGAAACCGAAGGCGCCACTCCACCAGGGCGCGTATTACCAGGCCCTGACAACCAAGCTGGGGATGGCGCCCGGACCGCTGCATGCGCGCGTGAAACCGAACACGGAGCGCGCCCGAGATTTGCTGCGCGAGATCGGCCTCGACGTTGACGAGCCCTTCGCGGTGTTTGCGCCTGGCGCCGCCTACGGGCGCGCCAAGCAGTGGCTGCCCGAACGCTTTGCCGAACTCGCGCACCGGTTGATTGAACAGCGCGGGTGGAGCGTCGTGATGGTAGGCGCCAACGCCGACCGTGCCGTCTGCAAGGAAATCGAGCGGCGGCTCCCGACGTCGGGTTCGCGACTGAACCGCCTGATTGATTTCTCGGGGAAAAGCGATCTGGCCTCGCTGGCCGGCATTCTCGCCGTGGCCAGCGCAGTGGTGTCGAACGACTCGGGCGCCATGCACCTGGCGGGCGCCGTCGGCACGCACGTCGTCGCGCTGTTCGGCGCCACCAACGAGGCGCGCACGTCGCCGCTCTCGGCCGGAGCCGACGCGCCGGCCCCGACCATCCTCACGCATCCAGTATTCTGCCGACCGTGCATGTTGCGCGAATGCCCGATCGATCATCGCTGCATGCGCGGGATTACCGCAGACCAGGTCCTGCAATCGCTGCCATGAAAAAAGCCATCTTTCTCGACCGTGACGGCACGCTCAACGTCGATGTCGGGTACCTCCACCAACTGAAGGACCTCGAGTTGTTCCCGTTCACCGTGGATGCGCTCCGGCTGCTCAGGCGAGCCGGCTACGAGTTGATCATCGTGACCAACCAGTCGGGCATCGCGCAGGGGCTGATCGCGCCTGGCTTCGTCGAGATCTGCCATGACGAGATGCGACGGCGCCTGCAAGCGGGCGGCGCCGACCTCGACGCGCTGTATTTCTGCCCGCATCATCCGCGCGGGTCGGTCGAGGGCCTGAGCATCGAGTGCCGATGCCGCAAGCCCCGTCCCGGCATGATCGAAGACGCTGTTCGCGATCGTGGGATTGATCCACAGGCCTCCTGGGTGATCGGCGACAAGTGGCTCGATGTCGATCTGGGCCACGCCGCAGGCGCGAAATCAATCCTCGTCCGCACCGGCTGGGGCGCCGAGCACGAGCTGAAACGCGCACCGGGGCAGAAGGTGGAAGCGGTATGCGACAATCTCATGCACGCCGTCTCCGTGATCCTGGCGGATGGCCGAGGCCGGCACTGAAGTGCCGGCTTCCTGGCAATAGAGACCTGATGCCCACCGACCGCCTGTCCAGCCTGATCGCCTCATTCCGCGGCAAGCGGCTGGTCGTGTTTGGCGACCTGATCGCCGATGAATACGTCTATGGCCGGGTCGCGCGCGTGTCGCGCAAGGCGCCCGTGCTGATTCTCGAGTACGACGCGACCGAGATCGTGCCCGGCGGCGCCGGCAATGCGGCGAACAACGTTGCCAGTCTGGGGGCGACCGTCACCCTCGTGTCGCTGGTCGGCCGCGATGAACCGGGCCGGCGCCTCTTCACGGTGCTGCCACGAGGGGTCGCGCGTTCGGGACTGGCGCGGCCGGCCGGCTAT
>JANMUX010000429.1:0-1653 GCA_031392125.1 Acidobacteriota bacterium
CAGTGGGGCACGCCGACATTGGCGTACAGGAGGCGGAGGTAATCGTAGATCTCGGTGACGGTGCCGACCGTGGACCGCGGGTTCGAACCCGTGGTCTTCTGCTCGATCGAAATGGCCGGCGACAGACCCTCGATGAGATCAACGTCCGGCTTCTCCATCTGCTCGAGAAACTGGCGGGCGTAGGCGGACAGCGACTCGACATAGCGGCGCTGCCCCTCGGCGTAGAGGGTGTCGAAGGCCAGCGACGACTTGCCCGACCCCGACAGGCCGGTGATCACCACCAGCTTGTTGCGCGGCAGGTCGACGTCGATGTCCTTGAGGTTATGGACGCGAGCGCCTCGAACGGAAATCCAATCGTGCGGCATGTGGGGTACTGCGGGGCCCACGGCGTGAACCCCAATCCCCAATACTACTACGCGGAGTCTTGACGACCCCAGCCCCTAAGCCCTTAAGCCCCTGAGCCCCTAAGCCCTCTTCCGCAACTTGCTGTGCCTGTAACCGTAAAGCGCGTACAGCACGATGCCAATCGCCAGCCACAGGCCAAAACGCTCCCAGGCGTGGAATGGCAGGCCCACCATGATGAACAGGCAGGCGGCAACGCCCAACGGGGCGATAACCCACACGAACGGCACCTTGAAGGGCCGGTGACGGTCGGGCTCGATCACCCGCAGCACCAGCACGCCGGCGCAGACCAGCGCGAAGGCGAACAGCGTGCCGACGTTGGTGAGGTCGTAGGTCTCCGCGGCATCGCCAATCGCCGACGCGAACGCCACCAGCACACCGGTCACCAGCGTCGCGGTGTACGGGATGCGGGTCTTCGGGTCCACTCGCGCCACCCACGCCGGCAGCAGGCCGTCGCGCGCCATGGCCATGAAGATGCGTGGCTGGCCGTACTGGAACACCAGCAGGACCGCCGACATCGAGATGACGGCACCAAACGCGACGATCAGGCCGACCCGGTTGTAGCCAATCAGCTCGAGAGCACGGGCCAGCGGGTCGGCGACGCCCAGTTCGGTGTACGGCACCATGCCGGTGATCACCGCGCCAATCACCACGTAGATGAGCGTGCAGATCGCCAACCCGCCAAGAATGCCGATCGGCAGGTTGCGCTGCGGGTTCTTGGTCTCTTCGGCGGCGGTGGAGATGGCGTCGAAGCCGATGTAGGCGAAGAACACAATCGCCGCGCCTTGATGGATGCCGGTAAATCCGTTCGGCGCGAACGGCGTGTAGTTGTCGGGATTGATGTTGCCCAGACCGACGAAGATGAAGAGCGCGAGGACCACCAACTTGATCACGACCATCACGGCGTTGGCCCGCACGCTCTCTTTCGCGCCGCGGAGCAGAAGCCAGGTGATCAGCATGACGATGCCGAACGCGGGCAGGTTGACGAGAATCGGGATACCGAGCACCTGCGGCGCGGTGGTCATCAAGCCGGCGACGTCGGGATTTGAGCTGAGTAGAGCCGTGCGATACCCAGTGGTCAACCACACCGGCAGGTCGACGCCCACGCCGCGCACCAGCGTGTTGAAGTAGTCGCCCCACGAGATGGCAACCGCCACGTTGCCGACGGCGTATTCGAGCATCAGGTCCCAGCCGATGATCCACGCCACCAGCTCGCCGAGCGTCGCGTACGAGTAGGCATAGGCGCTTCCC
>JANMUX010000450.1:0-2084 GCA_031392125.1 Acidobacteriota bacterium
TGATGGCCGCATTCGGCTGTATGAGCAATGGCGGTGGACCGAGGGTGGCACCGCGTCGGGCGAATCGATCGTCGAGGAAGTGCCGTAGTGGCCAGGCGCTATTGGCTGATGAAGTGCGAGCCGGTTGCCTACACGATCGGCGACCTCGAGCGGGATGGCAGCACCGGGTGGGAGGGCGTCCGGAACTACCAGGCCCGTAACTTCATGCGCGACGACATGCAGGTGGGCGACGGCGTGTTGTTCTATGCCTCGAATGCGGACCCGTCCGGCGTGACGGGTCTCGCGACGATCGTACGCGCGGGGTATCCCGATCCGTTCGCCCTGCGCAAAGGTCACGACTATTACGATTCAAAGCACACGGCGGAGAAGCCAATCTGGTTCAGCGTGGAGATTGCCTTCGTTGAGCGCTTCAAGGAAGTGCTGCCGTTAACCGCGCTGAAGCAGGTCAAGGGTCTGCAGCACATGGTGGTGAACCAGAAAGGCAGCCGGCTGTCGGTTCAGCCGGTCACCAGGCGCGAGTTCGAGATCGTCTGCCGGCTAGGGCGCAGATGAAGAAGGACAGCCGCGGATTACACTCGCCCCAACTACCTCGTCAGCGACCGCTCGGTCTTACCCGAGTAGTTGATGAACACGGTCTTCAGTTCCGTGAAGAAGTTGAGGCCCTCTTCGGCCATTTCGCGTTCGCCGACACCGGTCGACTTGGTGCCGCCGAACGGCAACTGCGCTTCGCCGCCGACCGTAGGCTCGTTGACGTGAACCATCCCGGTTTCCACTTCGTCCACAAACTTCATCACCGAGGTGATGTTCTCCGTGAAGATCGAGGTCGTCAAGCCGTACTCGACGGCGTTCGCGAAGCGCAGCGCCTCCTCGAGTGACGAGGCGGTGGCGACCGATAGAACAGGCCCGAAGATCTCTTCCTTGAAGATGCGCATGGACGGCGAGACGCCGTCGAAGATGGTCGGCTCGACGAAATAGCCGTGGCTGAGCGCGTCGGGCCTGGTGCCACCGGTCAGCATGCGGGCGCCTTCGCCCTGCCCTACCTTGATGTAGTCCATCACCGTCTGCCACTGGCGATCGCCGACCGACGGTCCCATGTCGGACGTGTCGTCGAGACCGGGCCCGAGCTTCATCTTCTTCGCGGCTGCCACCAGCCGCTCGACCAGCGCGTTCTTGATGTCAGGATGTGCGATCACGCGTGAGGTCGCGGTACAGCGCTGGCCGGTGGAGCCAAAAGCACCGCCATGAATGGCGGTGGCGGCCTTGTCGAGATCGGCGTCAGGCATCACGATGACGGCGTTCTTGCCGCCCATTTCGCACGTGACTTTGGCGCCACGCTGGGCAGCCTTGACGTAGAGGGCGCCGCCGACCCGATTGGAGCCCGTGAACGAGATGGCGCGCAGTTCGGGCGCGGCCACCATCGCCTCGCCAACATCGGGCCCCGTGCCCACCAGCATGTTGAACACGCCCGGCGGCAGCCCGGCCTCTTCGTAAATCTCGGCCAGCAAGGCCGACGTCGCAGGGGTCAGCTCCGATGGCTTGAACACCACGCAATTGCCGGCGACCAGGGCCGGCGCGCTTTTCCAGACCGGAATCGCCCAGGGAAAGTTCCATGGCGCGATCAGGCCGACCACGCCGAGCGGTTGGCGCACGGTATAGGTAAACGTGTCGCGCGATTCGGACGGCAGCGTCTTGCCGTGCATCCGGAAGCCCTCGCCGGCGTAGTACTCGAGCAGCGAGATGCCCTTCAGCACTTCGCCGCGCGCCTCCTTGAGAATCTTGCCCTCCTCGCGCGTCAGCATGCGGGCGATGTCGTCGAGCCGGCGGCGGGAGATGTCGGCGGCACGCCACAGCACACGGCCGCGCTCGGGCCCCGGCGTCTTCTTCCATGCCGGCCAGGCAGCCACCGCGGCATCGATCGCCAACCGGACATCGGCGGCGGTCGCCAACGGGTACTCGGCGATCACATCGCTGGTGTCGGCCGGATTGATGTTCTTCGTGGTCCCGCTGGATTTCGGGTGATACCACTTGCCGTTGACGTAGGAGCCCGTGTTCATGACGCGGCTATTATCCCCTACGAGGCCCGA
>JANMUX010000481.1:0-1924 GCA_031392125.1 Acidobacteriota bacterium
ACGCACAAGAAGGTCTACACGGACCTGAGCAGCGACCACCCGATTGATCTCACGCGTTACCAGCTCGCCAATTGCTACATGGGCCGCGCCGGTCTGATCAACTCCGGCGGCGCCTCGGCGGGTGAGAGCGACCTCAAGGACGCCGTGAAGACCTCGGTAATCAACAAGCGCGCCGGCGGCATGGGCCTGATCTCTGGCCGCAAGGCGTTCCAGCGTCCCATGAACGAGGGTGTCGGCCTGCTCAATGCGATCCAGGACGTCTATCTCAGCAAGGACATCACCATCGCGTGATGGCGCGGCTTGGGCAACCCACCAGGGTTGCCCTTATCTTTCTCGCCGCGCTCATCCTGATCGCCGGCGCTTTCGAACTGACGCGCCCCGGCTACTCGGTTGACGAAGAGTTCACGGTGTTCGCCGTCCGCGGCATCCAGGCCCACGGTCTGCCACTCCTGCCATCGACCCTTCTCTACGATCGCGGCCTCGCCTATTCCTACGCCAGTTGGCTCGCCGGCGCCGTGTCGAGCGCCGAATTGCCCGCGTATCGCGCCCTGAGCTTGCTGTCTTCGCTCGCCTCAATCCTCCTCATCTTCACCATCGTCCGCCGTCTCACCACTGAACGGGCCGCGCTGCTGGCAGCCATGCTCGTGACCGTCTCGCTGCCGTTCTGGGCGACGGCCACCACCGGTCGCTTCTACGCGCCGTTCCTGGCTATCTATCTGCTCGGCCTGTTGCTGGTGGCGGTGGTCCACGAGCGGGGCCTCACGCGCGGGACGGTCATGTCGTTGGTCGTCGTCGTCGCACTTGGACGATGGCTGCACGAATTAGAGTTCACGTTCGCGGGAATCCCGTTTCTGTGCGCGGTCCTGGGTCCGCGCGTCCATCGACGTAAGTGGCTGCTTGCCACGGCGGTCGTAGCGGCCGGATTGCTGGCTGCGCAGACGTTGCTGTTCTTCCTGCATGCGCTCCAGCCGGCGAGTGGCGAGACGATGGTGCGCAGGTTCTTCTTGTGGCAGGTGCTGAACCTGTTCGAGGTCCCGGCAACTCGGCAGTACGGACTGGTGCTCGTCGCGATGGTGCTGTCTTGGCTGATCGTGCCGCGGCGCGCAGCGCTCGCCACCGTGGTAGCGCTCTGCGCTACCGCGATGGTGATCGCCTTCTCGCTGGCGCGCGCGACCAACGTTGGGCCGATGACCCTCGCGCTGGTCGCGACGGTGCTGTCGGAGGGCGCCATGTATCCGCTGGATATGTTCCGGCACATAGCCCTGGTCAACCCGGTCGCGACCGTGGTCGTGTTAGCAGGCCTTGTGGCACGGCTGGCCGGCGCCGGTGGTGAGTGGAAGTTTCAGGAACGCGCCGCACACTTGCTCTGGATGTTCTGGGTTCTCTGGTTCGGCGCCATTGACTCAGGAATCACCAGCAATTACCTGCTGTTGCCGGTGGTGTTCATGATGGTCGCGATTGCCATCGACGTGGATGCAATCGTCAGCCATCACCTGTCGCCAGTGACTTCTGCGAGCTCGCGTCAAGGCGTCGCCGTGATTGCACTGCTGGCAATCGCGGTAGGCCTTGACCAATGGCGCGGAACCGGCTCGTTGTCGGCTCGCCTCGAAGTCGTCAGGCCAACGATCGATCTCGCCGGCATCGACGAAGTACGCGCTGACATTCAACCGACCGATCGCATCGCGTGCACCGACGAACTCGCCTGCCTGTTGCTGGTGGGCCGCATCGATCGCTGGTTGGCGCTGGACGACTTCGTCCGCGAGCGCTTTCTTGTCACCCTTCGCGACGGTACCGCCGCCGGCGTTTACACCGGCGCACCCGCGGTGTTCCGGCCCGGTGACCTGTTCGCGCCCAACCCAGACGGCACGCTGCCCGACCGAGTGGTCGTGGTTGATGTGTTCAAGGATTACCCAATCGGCAGTTC
>JANMUX010000492.1:0-13467 GCA_031392125.1 Acidobacteriota bacterium
TGTTGCCGCACGCCGCCGTAAAGGTGACCGGCGAGTACGAGTCCGGCGTGGCGTTGCGGTAGGCCTCCTGGAAATTGTGATAGTTGCGCCAGATGTAGCTGACACCGAGTGCGAAGTTGTTGGTGATTTCGCGATCAAGCGTCGCCACGAACTCGTCGGTGATGTCGTTCTCGAGGCCTTCATCAACACGATTCGGCGAGACCACCGCAGCGGGGTTGGCAGGATCGTAATTGGCGCTCGGCGTGGCGCGGAAGCCGCGCGCGAAGTCGATTTCGTTCCGGGTGACGAACAGGTCGTTGTTCAGGTCATTCCAGTAATACGAGAGCGTGGTCTGGCCTGTCGGGCTGATGCTGCCGGCGGTGTAGATGCCAAGACCGTAGTAGCGGGCGCCACTGGCCTTGAGCACAGTGCGGCCAGTACCGGTCAGGTCGTACGCGAGCGCCACCCGCGGGGCCAGGTCGTTGTACACCGCCTCGCCGTCTGCGCCGGTGAAGTTCACGGCCGGCAGCAGATCGGGCAAGAGAGGATTGGCAGGGATGCTGGCAGAGATGGCCCGGTCATCCTGACGGTCGTACCGCAAGCCCCACGTCAGCGTCGCGCGCTTCACCTTGTACGAGTCGCTGAAATAAACCGAGTATTGCCACATCTCGCGGCTGGTGTCGCCGTCGCGTGTGACGTCGACCTCGTTGATGCCGGATGAGCGAATGCGCGCGGTGGCGCCGCCGCCGGTCCGGCTGATCGTTTCGTAGGGCGTGCTGCGCCACCGTAACCCAAACTTGGTCGAATGGTCGCCGCCCAGGAAGCTGGGCAGGAAGTAGTTGCCGTCCAGACGCGACTCGTAGGTCGGCCGGATGTTGTTGCTGAACGCGCCCGAACGGGCGAAGGTGTCGCCCTGATCGACATACCGCAGCCGCTGCACCGAGGCCAGGCCATCCTCGTGAAAGTCGAGCTGAAAGCCGGCGTTGTTGTAGCTGTATTCGCCCTCGACCATCAGGCGATCGCTCGCGACCCACTGGTGCTCGCCCTTGTAGTAGTTGGTGGGCCCGGTCTGACGATTCGTGGCTTCGATGCGGGTCGTCGAACTGGCGCCGCGGGCATTGCGAATCTTGTCGCCACGGCTATACAGAAAGGTGGTCTTGTGGCGGGCGGTCCAGCCATAGTTCAACTTGAGGTTCTGATTGTTCAGCACCGTCTCGTCGGTCTCGAGGTCGTCGGCGTCGGTCGAGCCCGCCGGCGCGCCCGACTTCAAGAAGCCGAGCACGCCAACCTTGATGCTCTGACGGCTGACCGCGCCCCAGAACCACGCCTTGTCCTTGACGATCGGTCCGCCCACCTCGAAGCCGTACTCGATCACGTCCTTGAGCGGATTGCCGGCGCCGCCGCCCTGGGCGATCACCTCCGCGGGCGCGTTGTCCGACTGGAAGCGCTTGTTGGCATCGAACAGCCGCCCCGACCCCTTCAGCCTGTTGCTGCCGCCCTTGGTCACGAAATTGATGGCGACGCCGCTGGCCTCCTGCGAGGCATCGCCGCCCGCCGTCGTGATCTGGATTTCCTCGAACGAGTCGAAGTCGAAATAGGTGGGTGACGAACCGGCGGCCATGTCGGTGATGGTTGCGCCGTCCAGATTCCACTGCTGGTTGCTGGAGCTGCCGTGCGCGCCGAAGCTGGCTTGCTGGCCCGAGATGTTGCCGCCCACATTCTGCACGCTCATCACCATGCCAGGCGTCTGTTCGAGAATGACCCAGGGGTCGCGCGCCGATGGAATAGCCTCGAGCAGCTCCTTGCCGAAGTTGGTGCCGAGGGTGTTCGAGCGGACGTCGATGATCGGACTTTCGCCCGTCACCGTCACCGTCTCCTGCACGCTCGACAGTTCGAGCCGGCCGTTGACCTCGGCGTTGAAGCCGGCCTGGATGCGCACCTCGGGCCGAATCACGCGCTTGAAGCCGGTGAGTTCAAACGTCACCGTGTAGACACCAATGGCCAGGTTGGGAAACCGGTACGATCCGCTGGCCGCTGCCGTGGTTGTCTGCGGCTGGATCAGCGCCGGACTGGTGAGCGTGACCGTGGCCCCCGGCAGCACCGCGCCGCTCGGGTCGTTGACCTTGCCGAAAATTTCGCCAGTCTGCGTCTGCGCCCAGGCGGCGCTGGCCGACAGGAACACCGAGACCAGGACAACACCGAGCACACTTCGCGATGAGCCGTGCATGGATCCTCCTCTTGAATACAAAACGACAACAACAACGACGCGCCGGACGGGGTCGTGCAAAGCCGTCTTAGGAGAACTGACGGCGTCTTCGATCAGGACTGGCGCAGAGGATATCCGCGATTCGTCCCCAGCTGGCAAGAAATGAAGTGTCTTTTGACGCCGCTCGCCCCCGGCCTGTGCAAATCGGTGGGATTGTCAGGAGTGTTCGGCCGGGGTCATCCGTATGGCTTGGCGGATGATCAGCGCGAACCCGATCGCCATCAGCAGAGCGGTCACCGACAGCTTGGCGACGATGAACATGAGCTCAACCGAGGTCGCGGGCAAGCCACTGGGCCGCCACGGCGCCAGGTAGATCCACGGCGCGGCGACCAGCACGACAAACAGCAGCGTCGCCGCGACAAGCCGGCCCGGACTGACAGCGCGCGTAAGCCAGGACGTTGCGCCAAACGCGCGCCAACCCGAAACCATGAAGCTGGCCATCATCGACACGGCCAGCATCGACGCCACCACCCACTTCAGCCACAGCGCGACCCAAACGATGCCTGTGAACAGCCACGAGACATCGGCCCACCCAAGCGTCGCTATGAACCATGCGTTGATCTGACCACTGTAAACAGTGACGCGGTCGGTGATGCCGCCGACCAGCCACCAGATGAGGACGATGACGAGGCCTGCGGGAACGATCGCGGGAACACCCGCCACCGCCGCGCGCAGGTGGCTCGACGACACACCCTGTCGCCAGCCCACGATCGCGCCACTGACCGTGATCGCAACCAGGAGTAGCGCGGCGAGAAGAAGGGCCGCCGAAACTGCCAGGCTTCCTATGGTCGATTCCGGCGTGATGAGAAACGCCCAATAGGCGCCGCCGGCCAGTGCCGCGCCCGCCAGCACCCACAGCGTGACCGCGGCCAGCTTCATCGTGCGCCTCCCGCCGGAGCCGTGATGACGAAGGTCTGCGGCTCACTGGAGGCATGCACGCCGGGCACATACATTGGCGACACCTGCGCCGGGATGGCGCGGAACCGGCCGGGCGCGATCACCTTGACGAGGTAACTGTATTCGTAGCGGCCGCGCTCGAAGGTCTCCTGAAAGAACACCGTGCGCGAATCGCGATACTCGACGCGCGAACCGTACCACCACGAAGCCGCCGCCTCGCGTTCAAGGGGATAGGCGGTCGTGTCCTGCACGGCTTCGACCCCGGCCGGCAGCGGATCCTCAATGGCCAGATACCGCCACTCGGGCGAACCCGCCACCGTCAGCCGCACCGTGAGCACGTCACCCGGCTGTGCGGTGCCGGTGAACGGCTGTTCACGGTAGACGATGCGGCCCTTGACGGTGACGGGCGTCAGCACGGCGTACTTGCGCGTCAGCGCAAGTTGGCGACCGCCGGTCCGCGCCTCCGCGCCGGTCATGTCGTAGTAATTCGCCGCCGCCGACCAATACAGCGTGCCGGCATCGCGCTTGACCAGCCGCACCTGGTTCGCGCCGGCATTGGCGGGTACCGTGACGATCTGCGGATCCGGCGTGGTCATCGCCGCTGCCGAGAACGTGCGGCGGCCGACGTTGACACCATTCACGAACACTTCCACCGAGGACGCCTGCGCCGTTTCACCGCGCGCCTGCATGAACGACAGCAGTCCGTAAAGCGCCATGGCCGTCTGCTTGGTGCTCGACCAATACCCGGCCGTGCGGTTCAGCATCATCCAGCGCACCGCGCGCTCGACCAGAGGGTTCTTGGGGTCGCGGCGGGCCAGCGCCTGCACGGCAAACGCGGTCGCCTCGATGCTGGTCTCGGCGGCGTCGAACATCAGGGGGTCGTCGGCTACCGTCCACCACGAGAGATCGCCGCGCGTCTGCGCTTCTGCCGCCAGCGCCTGGGCGAGTTCGTTCCCGCGCTCGTCTTTGGCTTCGTCTAGAAGCAGCAACAGCAGCGCGCGGCCGTACGCACTCATGCGGCTGCGCGCCTCCCACACTTCATCGCGCGCCGCCAGGTGGGTGTACTTGTGCTCGGTGCCGTCGGCATACCAGGAGATGCTGCCCTGCCCAGGAGACGCGCGCTGCAGCACATAGGCTTCATAGGCCTTCAAGTCCGGTGCGACCCGAGGATAGGTGGCATACATTTGCGCCAGCGCCCGCGCGGCGTTGTTGATGCGGTACTCCTGCACCTTGACCCCGGCGCGGCGTGCTTCGTCCAATCCCCACAACGCATAGGCGGTCATGAACGGATGGTTGCCATCCGACTTCCACCATCCCCACCCGCCATCGTCGTGCTGATAGTCATACAGGCGCTGAAGGCCCGATGACACCTGCCGATCGAGCGCCGACAGACGTTCGGTCGGCGCCAGCTTCAGCTGGGTGAGCGCACGCGTCACCAGCAGGTTGGGCAGGAAGCTCGACACGGTTTGCTCGGTGCAGCCGTACGGGTAGGTCGTCAGGAAATCGAGTGCACCCAGCATCGAGCCGGCCAGCGAAGGCGCCAGTGCGATTGAGATGGTTCGCGCGAGCGGATTGGCGCCATCCGGCACCGTGACCACCGTCGAGACCTCGCCGGCGCCCACGATAGAACCGGCGGCGCCTGACTCACGATGGATGCCGAAGGGCAGCACGGGGAGTGGCAACTCCACGGCGTCGGTGTCGTTATCGGTCGTGGCCGTCGCGGTGACGGTGGCCGGGCCCACTGCCTTGGCCGCAAACCGCCAATCGTCGCGGCGTTCGCTACCGCTGGCGATCTGCGACGAGGTGGGTAGAGACGACGACGCAGGTTCCAGACCCGAGACCTTGATCGAGACGCTGGCGTTCTGCGCGTCGGGACGATAGTTGTGCACCATGGTCGGCACCACCACCTCGTCACCTTCCGTGAGGAAGCGCGGCGTGATCACTCGGACAATCAGGTCCTTGGTTGTCGTGGTTCGCGCCACCGAGATGCCGGCCTTGGTGTCGTCGGTAAACGCGCGGGCAGTCAGCCGCCACGTGGTCAAGGCATCGGGATAGTTCACGGCAATGCGTCCCCGGCCTTGTCCGTCGGTGACCAGGTCGCCAATCCAGTAGATGGCGTCTGGGAAGTCTTTGCGCACCTCTGGCTGTACTTCCTTGTCGCCCTTGAAGTCGGCCAGTGTGAACGGGCGGCGGCCGCGCCGCGCCAACTGCAGGCGGTCTCGCCCGGAGTAACCGGTGAAGTAATACTCACGCGAGAACATGGTGTTCACCCGCGAGTACTCGCGACGGTAGAAGAAACGGATCGGGTCCGGCGTGTCATCGGCCTTCACGCCGAACACGGCTTCGTCGATCACCGCCAGGCTGACCTGCGCTCGCACCGGCAGGCCGGCCTGGTCGGTGACCAACACCGAGAAGGCTCCAGGCTCGCGTGGCTTCGAAACCGCCTGGTCGGCTGTCACCGACACGTTCAGCGTTCTCGACGTCGCCGGCACGGCAACACGACGCTCGGCGCGGCTCAAGCGGCCGTCGCGCAGAAACGCAATGCTGACGAACACGTCGCCGACATCGCCTTCGTCGATGGGGACTTCGATCGAATCGGTGGCGGTGGGTCGCAGCAGGCGGAACCACGAAACGTGCTGTCCTTCCTTGGTCACCAGTACCGGGCCGGTAATAGTTTCGCCACGGACAATCAGCCTGGCCGACTCGCCGGGTTGGTAGGACTTCCGATCCGATAGCAGTTCGAGATAGCGCTCCTCGCTGTCGGTCGTTGACTCGCTCGGCCCCGGTACCCACACCCACACATCGTCCTGCACTGTGCGGTCGAGGCTGGGCGCGGTGATCCGAATGCGGAAGTCGCCGGTCTCGCTCGGCAACACCACTCGTCCTGTGGCGTGTCCATCCGCGTCGGTAGTGACGCTGTGGTCGCTGATCTGGTTCACTTCCGGTTCGTTGTAGTAGCCAGCGCGATAGGTCAGCCGCTCGAGCACGACCCTCACCGGCACGTTGGCTTGCGCCGCGCCGGTGTAGTCGAGCGCGCGGATGGAGACCTCGACCGGGCTGCCGGCAGTGAAGACGGATTTGGTGGTCTGGGCGGCGACGAAGAAAGACCCGTAGGTGGCGTGCACGACGGTACTGCCCGACACCTCGCGATTGGCGCCGTCGGTGACCTGCGCTTCGATGCGCGCGCTGAAGTCGCGGCCGTTCTGGTCCACGGCCAGGGGAATGCGCACTTGCGCCTTACCCTCGCTGTCGAGTCGCAGCACGCCCTGCGCGGTCTGGTCGTCACCGTACCAATAGCTGCTCTCGCCGCCCTCGAAGCCGTCGTCCCACCGCAGCGGCGAGGAGTACGACTGCTGGTTGACGACCCAGCGCACCTGCCCGTTGGCGACCGGCTGGCCGAAGTAATAGCGCGCCTGGATCGACACCACGGCTTCGCGGCCTTGAATCTCGAAGCGGGTGGCCGGCGAAACGATGACTTCGAACTCCGGCTTGCGGTACTCCTGCACTTCAAAGCCACTCGACGTCTGCAGGTCGCCACTCTGCACACGCAGTGCGTAGTTGCCAAGGGCTGCGGTCGGCGGCACGGGGAAGCTGGCGTGCACCGATCCGAAGGCATCAACCTTGACCTGCTGACGGAACACGACCTTGTCGTTGGGATCGGAGGCAACCACCTCGACCTCGGCACGATCGAACTTCGCTAGCGCGTCGTGATGACGCCACCGCAGCACCGCCTTCAGGTGAACGGTGTGGCCCGGACGGTAGATGGGCTTGTCGGTGTAGATATACCCGGCCAGCTCGCGCGCCGGCTGCTGCAGTGACCACGAGCCGGGATCGGTTGCGGCCACCTGCTCGCCGCATTGGGCGACGCCAACGACGTCTCCCATCTCGTGCTCGGGAAGCGTCGTCTCAAGCAGGCCGTCGGCAGAGGTGCGTCCCTCGGCAATCGTCTTCTGCGACACGATGACCCGCACCATGCAATCCGCGACCGGCTCGCCGGTAAACCGGTTGGCAGCGAAGAACAGCATCTGCCCCGGCGAGGTCTTGGTAACCAGGCCGACGTCCGAGACGATGACGATGGTGTAGGCGCGGAGCAGTTCGGCGACCGCCTCGACCACGTAGATGCCGGGTTGGCGGATGTCGACGGGGACCCGGCGCACCTCGGCGTCGCGATGATTCGGCAAAATCTCGCGCCACGTTGTCACCACCTGGTCGGAATTGAGCAGCGGCACCTGCGCAAAAGTGCTGGCGTTCAGCACCACGCGCTGCGCCACGACCGTTTGGTCGGTCGCGGCTCGCCGTGTCGCCCGATAAGTGCGACTGACCTGCGCGCGCGCGAGTCGCTGCAAGTACTGGCGCTGACCGCGCTTGAAGTCGGTGAGCCGCTCGAGCCAGGTGCGCTGCTGTTGTACCTCGACCTCGTTGCTGCCTAACTGGTGCGGGTCGCGGAGGTTCGAAAAGAAGGTGAATGGATCACGGACCTTGTAGACGCGGAAATCCAGCTGGCGGATGCGCCGGAATGTCAGGTAAAAGTGTGGCGCCTCCCTGGTCGTGAAAACTTCGCTGGTCGACAGGGAGAAGGCCGGACGGTCGTCGCTTTCGACCTGTGCCAGTGCTGGCAGCGAGTAGCCGAGAGCCAATAACGCAGAAAGGAAAACAGTCCGGGCTATTGTCATAGCACTGCCAGTCGGTAGGCGCCGACGAACCGTGGGTTCGAAGTGAGTGGCCGCCATCGCGCGGCGGGGTGCTGTTGCAGCGTGGCCAGGCGTACCTTGCGCACCTCGCCGGGGCCTTCGTCGGTGGGGCCGGTGTGGTACACCACCCAGTCGTCCCCTTCGTGTTCAAACTGGGATCGGCCGACGAACACCATCAGGTGATCGGGTTCTTTCTGTCCGGGCTGACGGAAGTACAGCAGGTCGCCGGCGCGCAGCGCCCTAGTGTCGCGGCCGAGCGGTCGCGTATTGAGCGCAATCAGCGTCTTGGCATCGGCGAACTCGGCGAACTGCGCCGTGGGCACGGCGCGGACCTGGAACAGCGGCCAGCCGTTGGCGCTTGCCTTGGGCGCCGAGCGCACGTCGGCATATTGCGGGGTAAAGGGGAGGGCCGCGCGCCGGACCCACTCCGGCGTGTGCGCGCGCATGGCTTCGCGGAAGGCGTGACGAATGAGCGCCGCGCAGTCGGCCACGTCGGGCGTGGCGCGCTCGAACTGCGCGTCGGCCAGCAACACGAACCACGAACGAAATGCCGCGCGGTCAGATTCGTCAGCCAGCCGGACTTGCGCTGCGGGCTGAGCGACAACCGTCAGCATCAGTAGCGCTATTCCTCCGACGCACCTCAGCACCCTAGCCCCCCAGCACCCCAGCACCTTCAAAGTTTGACCACAAATCCCGCCCAACGCCCGGCCACCCAGCGCTCGCGGAGGCGCCCGCCGTGGGCCTGCACCACGGCCTCGGCAATTGGCAGTTGCATGCCGGTCCCTCCACGCTTGAAGTCCACGGGCTGTTCGACCACGGTGCCGCGCCCGAGTGTACGTGGCTGAACAATCACCTGCACCGAGGTGCGGCCCTTTGCCAGGCGCAGGTCAATGCTGGCCGACCCGGACTGCGCCCGGGCGAAGGTCACCACCAGCGTGCTGAACACGGCGCGCAGCCGGGCCTCATCCACCCGGATGCGGACGTCGGCGGGTGCGACCACGTCCAGGTCGGTCTCGAAGTTGTCGGGCAGCTTGACGGCTTGCACCGCCTGGCTCAGCACCGAGCGCAGCGAGATGCTGCGCAGGTTCAGCTTCAGGCGGCCGTCCTTGAGATGCGCGAGTTCAACCAGCTCGTCGAGCAGCGCCGCCAGCCGATCGGTGGCGCGCGCCATCTCGGTCATCACGCGGCGCGGCCGTTCGCCGAGCGTCGCGTCCTGTTCGAGCAGCCGAAGATAGCCGCGGACGATGCCGGTCGGCCCGCGAAGCTCGTGGGACGCCAGCGACAGCAGAGCGGGCAGGGCAGTATCGGGCATGACAGTGGCTGATCATCCCACACGACCCTTCGACCTTGCTCAGGGTTGGCCCGAGCGCTGTCGAGGGCCGAAACCCCGGGCCCGTGCGCGGCGTCTCAACAAGGGTTGGTGCGGTATCATCGGCGAGAGGCCGAAGGCCGAAAGGGTTCCTATGTTGATTAAGAAAGCTGCCGACCTGCGTGAATCGGACGTCACTCCCAAGGAAACGTTCCTGCGGCGCCGGGAATTCCTTGCGGTGGCCGGCAGCACCGCCCTGGCGGTTGCCACCAACGGCCTCGGCGCTGACTTCATCGGCACACCGACCGCTCTGGCTCAGAATCCGGCGGCCCAGAAGCTGAGCAACCTCAAGAAGAGCCCGTTCAGCACGGACGAGAAGCTCAACTCCTACAAGGACATCACCACCTACAACAACTTCTACGAGTTCGGCCTCGACAAGGCCGACCCGGGGAAGTATGCGCACACGCTCAAGCCCAGGCCGTGGAGCGTTGTGGTGGAAGGGCAGTGCGCGAAGCCCGGCACTTACAACATCGAAGACATCATGAAGTATGCGCCGCTCGAAGAGCGCATCTACCGCCTGCGCTGCGTCGAGGCGTGGTCGATGGTGGTGCCGTGGGTCGGCTATCCGCTAAGCGAGTTCCACAAGCGCTTCGAGCCGACGTCGAAGGCCAAATACGTCGAGTTCAGGACGCTGGTGGATACCAAGCAAATGCCCGGGCAGACCGAGCCGGCGCTCAACTGGCCCTACGTCGAGGGCCTGCGCATGGACGAGGCCATGCATCCGCTGACGCTGCTCGGTCTTGGTCTCTACGGCGAGGTGTTGCCGAACCAGAACGGCGCGCCCATTCGCCTGGTGGTGCCGTGGAAGTACGGCTTCAAGAGCATCAAGTCGATCGTTCGCGTGCGCTTCGTCGAGACCGAGCCCGTCAACACCTGGAAGCAGCAGCAGTCGGCCGAGTATGGCTTCTTCGCCAACGTCAACCCGCAGGTGGATCACCCGCGCTGGACGCAGGGTAGCGAGCGGCGCCTCGGCGAGTTCTTCCGCCGCAAGACGCTGATGTTCAACGGCTACGGCGACCAGGTTGCCTCCCTCTACGCAGGGATGGACCTGCGCAAGAACTACTGATGCGGCCGGGAGTCGGGAGTCGGGAACCGGGAGTCACTCCCGCCTCGTGACTCAAACACACTGGAGACAACGGGTCTTCAAGCCCGTTGTCTGGCTCGCGTGCCTCACACCGGCCGCCCTGCTGCTGTACAACGGCTTCCAAGGTGAACTAGGTGCCAATCCGGTCGAGACCATCACCAATACCACCGGCATCTGGACCCTTCGGCTCATTGTTGCCGGGCTCGCGATCACGCCGCTGCGGTGGGCGACCGGCGTCAATCTGCTGATCAACTATCGACGCGTGGTTGGCCTGTTCGCGTTTTTCTATGGCACGCTGCATTTCCTCACTTACTTCATCCTGGATCACCAACTGGAGTTCGGCGGGCTGTGGGATGACGTGGTGAAGCGGCCGTACATCACTGCGGGGTTCACAGCGTTCGTGCTGATGATTCCGCTGGCGGTCACTTCCACTACGGGGTGGATTCGCCGCCTGGGTGGTAAGCGTTGGAACCTGCTGCACCGCCTGGTCTACATCACGGCGCTGGCGGGTGTGTTGCACTACTTCTGGAAGGTGAAGCTCGACGCCACCTATCCGGTTTACTACGGGATCGGCGTGGCGATATTCCTGGGCGTTCGTGTCTGGATCGCCTATTCGAAAAAACAGTTACGGAGGTCGTGATGAAGGTTCTCGTGCTTGGCGCCACTGGGTCGGTTGGTTCCGCGGTTGTGCAAACTCTGCTGCAGGGCGGGGCCTCGGTGGCAGCGCTCACACGCAGCGCCGAGAAGGCGAAGGCATTGCCGGCAGGCGTTGAGGCGCGGATCGGCGACCTGAACGATCCCTACAAAGTCGGCGCGGCCTTCAAAGGCATAGACGCCGTGTTTCTGCTCAACGCGGTGAGCTCGACGGAAACCCAGGAAGGGTTGTTCGCGCTCGAATTGGCGAAGCTGCAAGGCGTGAAGAAGCTGGTGCACCTCTCGGTGCAGAATGTCGAGCGAGCCCCGCACCTGCCGCACTTCGGCAGCAAGATCGCCATCGAATCGGCGATCAAGCGCTCGGGTATTGACTACACGATCCTGCAGCCGAACAATTTTTTCCAGAACGACTACTGGTTCAAGGATGCGATGACGCAGTATGGCGTGTACCCGCAGCCGCTTGGCAGCGTTGGCTGCGACCGTGTTGACATCCGGGATATTGCCGACGCCGCCGGCAAGGCGCTCGACGGCGCGGCCGCGAGTGGCCAGACCGTGATTCTGGCCGGGCCCACTAGCGAAACCGGCGCCTCGACTGCCGCGACGTGGTCAACTCATTTCGGCAAGCCGATCGCCTACGCTGGCGACGACCTGGAGGCCTGGGAGCAGCAGAGCCTGCAATACCTGCCGCCGTTCATGGTGTTCGACTTGAAGATGATGTACCGGTGGTTCCAGGAGCACGGGCTGAAGGCCGCTCCCGGCGATCGCGAGGCAACCGAGCGATTGATCGGCCATCCGATGCGAACCTTCGATGCCTTCGTCAAAGAAACCGCTTCCATGTGGAAGGCGTCGTGACCGGGCTTGACAGCCTGCGGTCAATTCAGCCATAACGGTGGAGTCATGAAGAACGTGTGGACCAGTTCGTGTTGTTGCGTCGGGGGTTCCTCCGACGCCTGTCGCGCTGTGTCCACATAAGCCGTACTGGTCTTCCTGAAGCCAGCCGGCTTCAAAGTTCTCAGCCGATTCGAGGCCCGGAGGTGAAATCACCTTCGGGCCTTTTTGCATTTAGCCAGGTTTTTTGCCAGAGGGGCGGCACTTCAGTGCCGCCGGACAGTTTTTGCCAGTCGTAGCGACGAACCTTTAGGTTCGTC
This sequence comes from Acidobacteriota bacterium, assembly GCA_031392125.1. Classification (GTDB taxonomy): domain Bacteria; phylum Acidobacteriota; class Vicinamibacteria; order Vicinamibacterales; family UBA2999; genus 12-FULL-67-14b. The sequence continues at coordinate 12,089 of JANMUX010000492.1, forward strand.
CAGGAGACAGAACATGAAATCGTCACTTCGTTATGCGTTCGCCGCGCTACTGTTCGCCGGGTCGTTAACGGTCGCGCCTGCCGCCCAAACGTCATCACCCGCCGGCCTCTGGGACGCCGCGGTCATCGTCAACGGCCTCGAGGTCCCGTTCCGATTCGAGATCGGCGGCAGCGGGACGTCGGTGAGCGGCTGGTTCTTCAACGGTGCCGAGAAGGTGTTGTCCACCGGAGGGAAATTCGACAACGGATCGCTCGTCCTCAATTTCGATCACTACGCGACGTCGCTCGAGGCGTCGTTCGTGAACGGTCGCCTTGCGGGCACCTACAACCGAGCGAGTGGTTTCTACCCGTTCTACGCGCGACGCTTTGCACCTTCGCCGGCGTTTCCGAATGAAGTGCCTGCGATTGATGGCGTGTGGCAGATCGGCGGCGTCAAGAGCAATAAGGGCGAGGCCGCCTGGCGGCTGATCGTCCGCCAGTCAGGCGCCGAGGTGACCGCGGCGATCTTGCGCGTTGACGGCGACACGGGTGCGCTGGCCGGCACTTTCCGCGACGGCAAGTTCGTCGTCAGTCATTTCTCGGGGGCGCGCCCGCTGGTGCTCGAACTGACACCCACGAAGGATGGCCACCTCGAGATTCTGCGCAACCGGCAAGAGACGCTGGTCGCCGTTCGCGCGGCAGACGCGAAGGTGAAGGACGTACCCGAGCCGACTGACCCGTCGCGTCACTCGAGCGTAAAGGACCCGACCGAGCCCTTCAGGTTCAGCTTTCCCGACCTCAACGGCAAAGCGTTGTCGAACACCGACGAGCGCTTCCGCGGCAAGGTCGTGATTGTCAGCATCAGCGGCAGCTGGTGCCCGAACTGCCATGACGAGGCGCCGTTCCTGGCCGAGCTCTATCGCAAGTACCAATCCAAGGGGCTCGAGATCGTGGCGCTGTCGTTCGAGGAAGAGGCGCAGCGCGAGAAGGGTTATGCGCGGCTGCTCGCCTTCAACAAGCGCTACGGCGTGACCTATCCGGTGGTGCTCGCGGGAGAGCAGGCGGATCTGGCGGAGAAGGTGCCGCAGATTCATAACCTCAACTCGTTCCCGACAACCATTTTCCTTGGCAAGGATGGCCTGGTGCGCGGCGTGCACGCCGGATTTGCCGGCGCGGCGAGTGGCGCTTACCACGACAGCGCGAAAGAGGAGATCACTGCGACCGTCGAGCGGTTGCTCGCCGAAGTTGCGACATCACGCGCGAAATAGGCTGAAAGGTTGGTGGGGGAAAGAGGGCTGTGATAGTATCAGTCTCTTCCTTGTCGCGGGGTGGAGCAGTCCGGTAGCTCGTTGGGCTCATAACCCAAAGGTCGGGGGTTCAAATCCCCCCCCCGCAACCAAT